>JANQEJ010000043.1 GCA_028278425.1 Planctomycetota bacterium
CACCGATTCCGACTTCGAGGGGTCCCTCGGTGAGGAGCTCCGTGACGATCTCCTCGGCGAGAGAATCCGAGTCGCCCCGCCGCGGGTCGATGTCGATGCTCTTCGTGCTCACTTCGGACCACTCGCGATGGGCGGTCTTCGCGAGGCCGCCGAGCCCGCCGGAGATGAAGTCGTGATGCGTGCTCTCGGCCGCGGCGCGACTGCCGGAGAAGCCGAATGCCCCGTCGATACGGGAAACCGTGGCGAGAACCGCCGCCCCTTGCTCCTCGTGGCAGCGGCCGAGCCCCGGCGCGGCGATCTGGGCGAGGGTCAACGCCTGCTGCAGGAACGTCGCATCGGCGTCGTCCGCCGGTGCGAGCACGATGACTCCCGCGAGCGGTGCCGAGCGCTTTTGCTTCGGCAGATTCGCGAGCGAGATCACCCGCGGCTTGAGCTTGTGCCGCCGCAGCTCGTCGGCGATGGCGGCGGTCAGAGCCGAGCCGTCCTGTGTGATCCACACCTCGCTGTCGGGGGCAAGCTCGATGGCACGACGACTCCCCGGCAGCTCGCACGGAACGACGATGCTGCGCTCGAGCTCGACGGTCTCGGGTTCGTCTTCGACGACGACCGGCGGTGCGGGCTCGGGTGCGGGCTCGGGTGCGGGAGGCGCCTCCGACTCCGGCGGCGTCTCCACGTCGTCGCACAAGAACGCGAGTACCTGCCGCAGCGTGTGGATGGAGCCGAGGTGCTCGGAGCCGATGGCGGGCGCTTCGGGGACTCGCTCCTGCACCGCCGAGAGAATCTCGACGCGCTTGATGGAGTCGATGCCGAGGTCAGCCTCGAGCTCCATGTCGATCTCGAGGATGTCCTGGGGGTAGCCGGTCTTCTCGGCGACGACCTCGAGGAGTACTGCGCGCACGCGACTCGACTCGAGGTTCGTCGTGGCCGGCGGGACCGACGGCGCTTCGACCACCGGTGCCGGCTCCGGCCCTGCTGCGGCGCCGAGGAAGTCGATGATGTCGGCGAGCGTGCGTAGCGTTCCGAGGTGCTCGGGTTCGACCGCGGGTGCCTCCGGGATGCGCTCCTGCAACGCCGAGAGGATCTCGACGCGCTTGATGGAATCGATGCCGAGATCGCTCTCGAGCTCCATGCCGACCTCGAGGATGTCCCGGGGATAGCCGGTCTTCTCGGCGACGACTTCGAGGAGCGTGCCGCTCATGGCGTCGCGATCGACTGCGGATGTCGTCGTCGTCGTCGGCGCCGGCTCCGTCGCCGTCGTCGTCGTTGCAGCGATCACCGGCTCGCTGCTCCCGGTGAGAAACGCGACGATGTCGGCGAGCGTGCGCAGGGTTCCGAGGTGCTCGGGCTCGACCGCGGGTGCCTCCGGGATGCGCTCCTGCAACGCCGAGAGGATCTCGACGCGCTTGATGGAGTCGATGCCGAGGTCGCTCTCGAGCTCCATACCGAGCTCGAGGATGTCCCGGGGGTATCCCGTCTTCTCGGCGACGACCTCGAGGAGCGGGCCGGCGAAGTCCGGCGCGTCGACGGGCGCTGCGGGCGTGGGAGGCGGCGGCGCGGGCGCCGGTGCCGGAGTTGGTCGTGATGCCGTCACCGGCTCGGCGATGGGCGCCGGAGGCGCGACCGGGGCCACGGGTGTGACGGGCGGCGGCGGCGAGACCGTCGGCGCATCCGAACCGACGTCATCGAACAGTCGTTGTTGTTGCGCGATGAGACTCTGAAACGTCTCGTGCGCCTTTTCCTGTCCTTCGAGGAAGCGCGCGTGCAGCTCGGCGGTCTGTTCCTGCAGTCGCTGGATGGCGACGATGTGTTCCTGGGTGGCGCGCAACGCTTCCGCGAGAGCGCCATCCGTGGCGCGCTCGGATTCGCTGCGCTCCGGGGCCGCGGGCCGCGGCGGTCGTTCTGGAGTCATGACGGTTTCCGTGCTGGGGGCCGTTTTCGGTTTCGGTGTCTCTCGTTTTGGTGCCGGCGGTTCGGGGGCCGGCAGTTTCGGCGCGGGCGAAGCCGGTGCCGCAGCCGCGGCGGCCGTCTCCTGGGCCGCGGTCTGCATCGCCGGCGGCGCCGGCCGAGGCGGTCGGGAAGCGCGGGATTCCGGCGAACGATAGTTGGCGCCGCAGATCGGAATCGTCAGCCGCGGCTTCTTCGGGGTCTCGTCGCCGTGGGCGGCGAGAGTCTCGGTTCCGTGCTCCCACGGTGTGAGATCGATGGCGTGTCCGAGGGAGGCGAGGTGGGCGAGCAATCGCGCGAGATCGACCATGCCGGGCCGCTGACCGGAGGAAGCATCGAGAGCCAGCGCCGTGTGGGCCCGCTCGCCGAGGATCGCATCGACGAGCCCTTTGAGGCGCGCCCCCGCTCCCACCTCCACGAACGTTCGCACACCGTCGCGGTGGAGCGCCTCCACCTCGCCGACGAACTCTACCGGTCGCGCGAGCTGACCGGCGAGGAGCTCCCGCGCCGCAGCGGCGCTGCTCGGGTAGGGCGCCGCGGTGCTGTTGGCGAAGACGGGGACCTCCCCGTCGGTGAAGGTCACCTGGGAGAGGATCTTCGTGAACGGCTCCCGCGCGTCGGCGACGAGATCACTGTGGAACGCCGCGGACACCGGCAGCTCCTTGACGCGCACGCCGCGTTCGCCGAGGACCTTCGCCGCGCGGGCGATCTCATCCCGCCGTCCCGAGAGCACCGCCTGTCGCGGCGCGTTGCGGTTCGCGATGACGAGGTCGAGGCGGTGCTCCTCGAGGTGTCGCTCGAGGTCTTCGAGCGGAGCCTGAACCGCGAGCATGGTGCCGCGATCGACGCCCTCCGCCGCCATGAGCTTGCCGCGCAGGTAGGAGAGCAGGTGCAGTGATCGCTCGTCGATGCGCTCCGCAGCGCACAGCGCCACGAGCTCGCCGTAGCTGTGTCCCGCCGTCGCCGCGGGCTGCAAGCCGAAGCGTCGCAGGATCCGGTAGGCGCCGTAGCTCACCGCTCCGAGGGCGGGCTGGGCGTTCTGGGTTTGCCGCAAGCGCGCTTCGTCGTCCTCCCGCTCCGCATCGCTGAACGAGGGGGGCGGAAAGATGCGATCGCTGAGGCGGGCGCCGCGCTCCGGTCGCGTGCCGTCGCCGAGGGCGATGTCGGCGGCGTCGAGGACTTCTTGAGCATCCGGGAAGCGACAGGTGAGGTCCCGCAGCATGCCGACGTACTGCGAGCCCTGACCGGGAAAGAGCACGGCGAGCTTGCCGGGCGCGCCGCAGCCGAAGGCGATGCCGTCGGGCGTGCTCCAGTCTTCGTCGCTGCGCTTGCCGAGGAGCGTGAGCGCCCTCTCGCCGAGCTCGCGAAAGACACCGCCATGTCGCTCGACGACGAACGTCATGCGGTACCCCGCGTCGGCGTCGAAGGCGGCACGGCTCCGGGCGGCGTGCACTCGAAGAGCTTGCCAGTCTTCGACGTCCGCGCTCGCGATGCGATCGCGCAACTCGGCGACCGTCTCGGCGCTGAATGCGAGGATCTCGACGTCCCCGTCCCAGTCGACGCAGGGTTTCTCGGGGCCGTCCTCTTCGAGGACGCAGTGGAAGTTGCTGCCTCCGAAACCGAACGAGCTCACCGCCGCGCGCCGCGGGTGCTCCGCTCGCGGCAGCCACGCCCGCGGTGCGGTGTTGACGTAGAACGGAGACGTGTTGCGCTCGAGGATGTCGAGAGGCTCCTCCACCTTTGCGGTGGGGGGGAGCACCTTGTGGTGCAGCGCGAGCGCCGCCTTGATGACGCCCGCCACGCCCGCCGCGGCTTTCGTGTGACCGATCTGCGACTTCACGGAGCCGAGGGCACACCAGGTTCCGGACTCGCGGCTCTCGCTGTAGACCTTCTGCAGCCCGCGCACCTCCGTCGCATCGCCGACGACGGTGCCGGTGCCGTGGGCCTCGACGAGCTCGATGGTGTCGGGGGTGATCTCGGCGAGCTCGTAGGCGCGCCGCAACGCCTTCGCCTGGCCCTGGGAATCCGGGGCGTAGATGGCGTTGCCGCTGCCGTCGGAAGAGGCGCCGATGCTGCGCACGATGGAGTAGATGCGATCCCCATCACGGCGCGCGTCCTCGAGACGCTTCACCACCAACATGCCGAGGCCCTCGCCGAGGATGGTGCCGTCGCCGTTGCGGTCGAAGGGCCGCGCGTTTCCCGTGGGGGAGAGCGCCGGCGTCTTCGAGAAGCACATGTACATGAAGATGTCGTTGAAGGTGTCGACGCCGCCGGTGATGACGACGTCGGAGCGGCCGCCGGCGAGCTCGAGGGCGGCGAGGTGCATGGCGCTCAGGGAGCTGGCGCACGCGGCGTCGACGACGCAGTTCGTGCCGCCGAGGTCGAGGCGGTTGGCGACGCGCCCCGCGACGACGTTGCCGAGGAGTCCGGGGAAAGAGCTCTCCTGCCAGCCGACGTAGC
>JANQEJ010000057.1 GCA_028278425.1 Planctomycetota bacterium
CCTAGAGGCCTGGCCGAAAAAGGGCCACCGAGCCGCTAGAGTGCCGATGCTCTTCTTTGGAAGGACATCGAAGCACCATGCTCGGAAAGAAGCCTGCTCAAAGAGAGCTGTTCCGCCCGGACAACGCGCTGCTCGGCCACGTCGGCGCGGACTCGTTCTACGGTTTCTTGGCCCTTGAAGGGCCGCGTCTCTTCCGCGACGAGGACTTCGCGGAGCTGTACGGGGAGCGGGGCCGGCCGAGCGTGCCGCCCTCGCAGATGTGTGTTTTGCTGGTCCTCCAGGCCCGCGAAGGGGTCTCCGACCAGGAGGCGATCGACCGCACGGCGTACGACATCCGCTGGAAGGTTGCCCTGGGCGTCGAGCTCGAGGAGAAACTGTGCGCCAAGAGCACGCTCCAGCTCTTCCGGGCGAACCTGCTCTTGAACGAGCGCTACGAGCGGCTCTTCGAGACGAGCGTGGCCGCCTGCCGGCGGCAGGGGCTTGGGGCCTCGAAGAAGCTGGAGGTGGCCATCGACTCGACGCCGGTCTTGGGTCGTGGTGCGGTGAAGGACACCTACAACCTGGTCTCGGACGCGATTCGGAAGGTGGTCGAGGATGCTTGCCGTCTCAAGGAGTGGGATCGGGACGAGCTCGTCGCCGAGCAGGGCCTGGGCCGGCATTTCGGGTCGAGCTTCAAAGGCGAATCCGATCTGGACTGGAGCAACGCGCAGGAGCGGCGGGCGCTGCTCGCGCAGTTGGTCGCCGACGCTCGAGTCGCTCTGCAGCTTGCGAAGAAGGCCCTGCGAGGCTACGCCAAGGACTGGGCGGCGACGGGGCAGCTACGGGAGTCCCAGGCGCTGTTGAGCCGGATCCTCGCTCAGGACATCGAGGAGGAGCCGGAAGACGGCGGAGGGCCACGGATCCGCCAGGGGACGGCGCCAGGCCGCATCATCTCGACGACCGATCCCGAGATGCGGCGCGGTCACAAGAGCCATTCGAAAGGATTCGACGGCTACAAGGCCTCGCTGGTGGTCGAGACGGGAGACGGAGTGATCCTGGCGACGGGCGTGCAGCCGGGCAACGCGGCGGACCGAGAAGGTGCCGCGGAGCTGTTGATTTCGGCAGACAAGGTCACGCCCTCGAAGATCGGACGCCTGCTCGGTGACACGGCCTACGGGGACATGAACACTCGCCGCCGCCTCGAAGGTCTCGAGCTGGAGGTCGTCGCCAAGGCGCCGCCGGCGCCATCGAGGAAGGGGACCTTCAAGCGCGATCGATTCCGGGTGAGCGAGAGTCGGGGGCACGCCAGGTGCCCCGCAGGCAAACGCTCGAAGTACCGCAGCCGGACGCGCTCGAACGATGGGTGGAAGTACGTTTTCTCACGCATCGACTGCTCTCCGTGTCCGCTCCGAGATCAGTGCACGACATCGCGCATTGCGGCCCGCACACTCACGGTGACGGAGGACTCGAAGGAGCTGGATCGCCACCGCAGGCACCAGCGCACGAAGCGCTTCCGCAAGCGATACCGACGCCGCATCGCCGTCGAGCACGCCATCGGGCGGCTCCAAGGGCTGGGGATCCGTCAGGCGAAGTACTTCGGAGCACGCAAGACCGCGATGCAGATCGCCATGGCCGCCATGGCCGCCAACCTCGGCCTCCTGGCCGCGTGCCTCGACCCCGAAGCCATCCTGCGCGCCTTGTCTCGGGCAGCCTTCGGCCTGACCGCCCGAATCCGGCGATTCCACGAGACCGAAGTCGTCTCGATCGGCCTCCCAGAAATCGGCCTTTGTCGGCCGGGCCTCTAGAGCACGATGTCGACGAAAGCGGTGTTCGTCACCGTGGTCGGGACGAGCGTGACGGGATGGATCGCCACCGCCGCGTGGCGGAGCGTCACCCCGGCGTAGCTCGGCGGGCTCCCGGGCGGAAGGATCAGGCGCGCGCGCGCGTGGCCGATCGAGTCCAGCGTCCCGAAGTTGTCGTCGTACGGCGGCGTGTTGGGATGGGTCAGCGTCCAGACCAGGACCGGATCGATCGCGAGCGGGAGCAGAACGCCCCCGCCGATCGGCGTCCCGGGCGACGCGGTGGCGGTGCTGCTGACCAGGAAGTAGAGCTCGCCGGCGTGGGCGGAGCCGAAGGTCATGTCCAGCGTCTGCTCGCCGCCCGCGCCGACCGCGACCGACGTCGGGTACGCGTCCAGCGGGCGGTGCTCGACGCCGAAGAAGTCGTCGACGAAGGGCCGGCTTCGCACCCAAACGCCCGCGGCCGACCCGGTCGGCGCGAAGGGCGTGCCGACGATGCCCGACGCGGTGTAGGTCCCGATGAGGTTGCCCACCGCGTCCTCGACGCGCGCCACCGCGAGATCGCCCGCTTCCTGCGTCCAGACGGTGAGCTGGCCGGCGGGGATCTGCGTGGGGAAGTCGTAGAAGACGGGCGTCGGCTGCGAGAACCACGCGCCGGCGTTGATCGCCGCGTGGAAGAAGATCCGGTCGAAGAACCCGTCGAGGTCGTTGTCCTGGATCAGGACCGCGACGCCGCTCCAACTGCTCGGGTCGAGACCGACGACGACGCCCGCTCCGAAGAAGTTGTCGGCGGGGTCGCGCTCGAACTCGATGCGCGCCTTCGCCTGCGTGTACGTCTGCGCGAAGGACGTGTGGTTCATCCACGTGTCGTTCGCGAACGGCACGTTCCCCTTGCAGAAGTTCGACTGGATGACGAGGTCGCCGTTTCCTTCGTTCCAGTCGGGGCCGAGGAAGGTCGAGTCCGGCCGGTTGAAATCGTCGAAGACGATCTGCTGGGCGGCGGCGGGAGCGGCGAGAACGGAGACGAGGAGGGCCGGGAGGAGGGGGCGTGTTTGCATGAAGCGAGGGGTCTGGGGGCCGAAGGGGGATCGCTCAGCTTATCAGCGAGCGGCTCGCTCGTCGCCCGCGACCACCGCCCGAGGGAATGAGCGCTACCAGCGGTACCCGTTGACGCCGCCGTCCTCGTCGTTGTCGGTGTCGTACCAGGAGTCGAGCAGCTCGAACCAGTTGTCGACGACGCCGTCGCCCCGTTTCGCGCCGTCGCGGCAGAAGGCGTAGTCGCCCGGCGCCGTTCGTCCTTTGCCGCCGCTCGGGTCGGGGTGGTACCAGCGGAACTTCCCCCAGGTGCGGCGACCGCGGTAGGTCGCGTCGCCGTCGGGGAAGACGATGTAGGCGCCGTTCTTGCCCGGCTCGAAGCCGTCGTAGCGCTTTCCTCCGAAGGAGCTGAGGACGAGCGCGTCGACCGCTTGCATCGCGGCCTCGGCTTTCTTGCGGACGTCCTCGTTAAGGGATCCTTCGGCGGCGATACGCCGCGTCAGGTCGTACAGGTCGAAGTACGGCATCGCGAGCCACGAGGGCTCGCCGGGGATGAAGTAGTTCATCGTCGGCTGGACGTCGCCTTCGCCGCGGATCGCCTCGACCGACGCCTTTGTGTCCGAGGCGGCGAGCGACCGGGCGAGCGCGTCGACGGCTTGCTTCGCGGCTTCCGCGCGGCCGAGGTCCATGCACACCATCGCCTCTCGGGCCATGTGCTCCGCCCTGCGCGGATGCTGGGCGTGCCGGAGGCGCTCCGCCCCGGTCTCCTCGACGACGAGCCGGCCGAAGTCACCGGCGGTCATCTTTGCGGGATCGAGCCACGTCTCGCCTTCCGGCGCCGCGCCGGGACGAATGCGGCCGAACACGCGTTGCCACGGGAAGGGAATGCCGGCGTTCGGCGTCGCGACCATCACGTCCGCCGAGAAGCGCCCGGTTCCGGGCCGCCATTGGTAGGCGTTCTCGACTGCGGCCATCGAGCACACGTCGAACACGAGGAGGTCCACGGACTCCTCGTCCGAGAGGACGCGCGTCAGCTCCGACGGCCAGAGCAGGTCGCTCGAGCCCTCGTCGGGACACCAGGAGTCCCCCCCGCCGTGGCTGTAGAAGACGAGCGCGTTCCGCTGCGCGGGAAAGGCCTCCTTGGCGAAGCGCAACGCCTTCTTGAGCGTGTGCGCGTCGCCGGTGTTCGCCTCGTGAGCCGAGTCGGTCGTGATCTCCGGAAACGCCGCGCCCCCGTTGACGCGCACCGCGCGCTCGCCGTCCAGGCGGTAAAGCCGGGTGTCCGCGAAGTCCTCTCCGAAGACGCCGGCGCGGCTCGAGTACTCGGGCGAGCGGTCGACGAGGAACAGCACCTCGACCGCGCTCCCGGCCGCGAACCCCTCGGCCAGGTCCGCCATGTCGGGCACGAAACTCTGCTCGCTGTCGTTGTCCGAGGCGCCGTAGAAGAGCACCGTCCACGCGCGTTCGGCGGGCGGGTCTTCGAACCCGGCGAGCAGGAGCGGAAGGAACAATGCGAGGGCGTGGGTCATGGCGTTAGCTCTTCCCGTTGACGTCGACGCCGAGCGGCAGGTCGCCGCTCTCCTTCAGCGTCTTCAGAACGATCGTCGTCCGCGTCGAGCGCACCCCCTCCACGCCCGCGATCACCTCGCGGATCAGGCGGTGGAGGTCCGCGGTGTCCTTCGCCCGTACCTTGGCGAGGTAGCAGTCCTCGCCCGCGACGTCGTGTAACTCGAGCACCTCGGGAAGCCGCGCAATCTCGTCGGCCGCGTGGAACTCGCCGAGCCGCTCGTCGGTCTGGAGGTGCAGGAAGGCGACCAGCCCGCGGTCGACCACGACCGGGTCGATCCGCACGGCGTAGCCCCGGACGACGCCCCGCTCTTCGAGCTTGCGAAGCCGCTGGTGGATGGCCGAGGGGGCCATCTCCAGGCGCCGGGCGAGGTCCGCGTTCGAGGTCCGCGCGTTCTCCTGGAGCAGGGCCAGGAGCTGAAGGTCCGTGGAGTCGATCATTCTCCGATTTTGCCCGAAGACGATCGAAAAGCCGCGATGTTTGCGGAATCGCCGTCAAATCATCTTCTGGGCGTCGGAGCGGCCGTTGAAACGTCAGCCGAGCCCTCCGGCCCGCGTGGTCATCCACAGGACCAGCGCTCCGCGCGCGCTCCACGCCAGCGTGCGGACCCAGTTGGTCCGGACGAGCCGCTGGATCGCCTCGGCGTCGTAGCCCAGCGCCAGCCGCGCGTGCTCCGGGACCGAGAGCAGGGCCGTGGCGAGCCAGATGACGGCCACGAGCCCCAGCCCGAGCCAGACCCACCCCGTCCCGACCCCCGCCGGTCGGGCCTGGAGCAAGAGCATGGCCGTCAGCGCCTCGAGCCCCATCAGCGGAGCCACGAGCCATCCGATGCGGGCGCAGTGCAACTCGTGATAGCGGACGAACCCCTCGCGGACCTCCGCCATCAGGGGGTAGTGCACGACCTGGACGATCCAGATGAGCCCGACCAGGGCCAGCGTCGCCAGGAGGTGCAGGGGCAGGACGAGATCGCTCACGCGCTATCCTTCGGCCGGCCAAGCTCGACGGATTCGCCGGGGGCGGAGCGTTGCGTCCGGACGGGGCCGGCGCGCGAAGCCTCCAGTGCCATGACGGGAATGCGTAACTTGGACCCCGCCATCCTGACGCTGCCCGTTTCCGGGAAGCGCCTCGGCGAGAGCAAGTCCCTCGGCGACCTCGTTCGCGAGCCGGCGATCCTGGCCTTCCTCCGCCACTGTGGGTGACTGTTCACCCGCGAATGGGTCGCCGACCTGCGCCGTGTGCGCGAACGGCATCCGGAGCTGCCGCCGATGGTCCTCGTGATGCAGGCGAGCGCCGATCGGGGGGAAAAGCTCCTGAGCGGACTCTGGCCGGACGCGCCTTTCGTCTCCGATCCCGAGCTCAGGCTCTACACGGCCTTCGGGCTCGGCCGCGGTAGCCTGGGCGAGGTGATGGGACCGGCCACGTGGCTCGCCGGCCTGCGCGCGCTGCGCAAAGGCCATTTCGTCGGCCGGCCGGTGGGGGATCCGTTGGTGCTTCCCGGTCTGTTCCTCGTGCACGGCGACCGCGTGCTCTGGCGGCACGCCTTCGCCCACTCGGGCGACCAGCCGTCGGAGGAGGAGCTCCTCGCCGGCGTGCGAACGGCGCTCGCGAGCGCTCCGTGAGCCGTGGCGCGGCGCGTGCTCTTCCTCGGCGGTAACGGTCACTGCGCCGCCCGCCTGCGGCCGGCGTGCGACGCGCTCGCGGCGCGCGGGTCCGACCTCGAGTTGGTCGACGCGAAGTACCCGGGCTTCGAGGGCCGCGCCCGCGCCGGGAGCCTCGACGAGTTTCTCACGGCTATTGAGGCGGAAGGGGAGCGCGCGCAACCGTCGCTCGTGTACGGCACCGGGATCGGCGGCCTCTTCGCGCTCGCGCTCCGGGCGCGCGGCGCGCTGCGCGGGACGCCGATCGTGCTCCAGGGCGCCGTGCTCTGGGGCATCGAGCACCGCAGGTTCGCGCGCGTCATGCGCGGGTCGCTTCCGCACCTTCTGCAGCTCGCGCTGCGCACGCCCTTCGCGCGACGGCGGTTCCGCGCGAAGCACCTCGCCGGCGTCGAGCCGGACGCCGCGCGCGCGTTGTTCGACGGGTACGCCCGCTGCGCGGCGTTCCGCGACTTCTTCCGCTGGCTGCGGGCGCCGCTCCTGCGGTCGCTCGAGCGCGAGCTGCGCGAAGACCCGCGCTCGCTCGAGGGCATCGAGGCCTGGTGGGGCGAGCGCGACCGCGTCGTGGGGCTCGACGAGCTCGACTGCACCGAGCGCGCGCTCGGCGCGAGCTTCCGGCGCACGACCTTCGCCGAATGGGGCCACTACCCGATGCTGGAGGACCCGCGCGGGTGGGGAGAGGAGCTGGATCGTGCGGTGGCATGAGCTTGAACGCTTCCGCGACGCCTCCGTCGCCAAGCTGGACAACCTGCGTCGCGCCGCCCGCGCCGGCGTGCGCGTTCCGCGAACGCACTGGACGCTCGCGCGCGACGTTCCCGCGGCGGGTTCGCTCCCGCCGCCCGCGCCCGGCGCGACGCCTTGGATGGTGCGCTCCGCCTCGCCCGAGGAGGACGGCGTCGAGGGCTCGGCGGCCGGACGATTCCACAGCGAGCGCGTGCCCGCGGGCGCCGACCTCGGCGACGCCGTGCGGCGCGTCGTCGCATCGCTCACGCGCGACGCCGCCGGCGCCCCGCGCGGCGCGGTCTTCGCGCAGCCCTTCGCGGAGGCCGAGCGGGCCGGCGTCGCCTTCTTCGACGGCTTCCATTACGAGCGCACCTGGGCGCCGGGCGACAACTTCGGTCTGACCTCCGGCGCGACGCGCGGAATCGTCGAGCGCGGCGATCTGGTGCGCGGCGAGCCGTGGAGCCGCTGGCTCGAGCGCGTCGCCGCCGTTTTCCCGGAGCTCGACCGCGTCGACCTCGAGTGGGCCGAAGACGCCGCCGGCTTCGTGCTGCTGCAGGCGCGCCGCGCGAAGTTCGAGGTGCGCGGCGACCCGCTCGTCAGCGTGGCGAACCACCGCGAGATCCTCGGCGAGGCTCCGAGCCCGTGGATCGTCTCCGCGCTCGACGAGGCCGGCCGCGCGGCGTTCGGCTGGTTCGGCGCGTGCGATCCCGCCATCGACCGCTGGGGTGAGCGCTACGCGCGCATGGCCGCGGGGCGCGCCTGGATGGACTTCAGCGCCTTCTTCCGCGTGATGGACCGCTGGGGTCTGCCGCGCACCTTCGTCACCCAGGGCGTCGGCGGCGCGGCGAGCGGCCCGCTCGACTCGCGGGTCGTCTGGGGGCGGTTCCTGCGCAGCGGGCCGCGGCTGCTCCGGCTGCAGCTCGCCAACGTGCGGCTCGTGCTCGGCGTGTTCCGCGAGCTCGCGCGCGTCGAGCGCGCGGTACGGGCGGCGGAGGATCTCGCGGCCCTGCACGCGGCGACGGCGCTCGGGCTCGCAACGGCGCTGCGGGTGAATTTCGCGCTGGGCGGCGCGCTCGCCGGAGTGCAGCGCGTTCGGCGCGCGCTCGGCGTGCGCGGCGGCGCGCACGTCGTCACCGGCGACATGGGACACGCCTACGAGGACCTGCGGCGGCTTCCCTCCGAGGAGCGCGGCCGAGCGCTCGACGCGTGGCTCGAGCAATTCGGCCATCGCGGTCCGCTCGAGAGCGATCCGCTGCACCCGCGCTTCGACGAGCTGCGCACGGCCCTGGAAGCGGACCTCGCCGGCGAAGCGCCGTCCGAGGAGGAGCGCGCCGCACGCGGCGGCCGCGGTCCGCTGTTCTGGTTCGAACGCCGGCGCGAGACCTTCCGCGACGAGCTGATGAAGGTCTGGCGCGAGCTCCGCCGGCGCCTCGTCGCGGAGGGCACGCGCCTGAGCGAGCGCGGCGAGCTCGCGAAACCGGACGACGTCTTCTTCCTCACGCGGACGGACCTCGACGGCGCGTCGCCGCCGGGCGAGGCCGCGCGCGCGAACCGGGCGAGCTGGGAGGGCACGCGCCACCTCGCGCTCCCGCACACCGCGCGTCTCTCCCGGATCGAAGCGCTCGCCCGCGCCGGGGAAGGCGACGCCCGCGCGCGCCCTCAGGCCGACGCGTGGAGCGGCATCGGCCTAACCGGCGAGCCCGTCGAGGGCCGCGTTCGCCGCGCCGAGGACCTCGCGTCGTTCCTGCGGGACGGAGCGGCCGAGCTCGGGCGCGGCGACGTGCTCGTCGTGCCCGCCCTGGAACCCTCGTGGGGCGTCCTCTTCGGCCGCGTGGGCGCGGTCGTTGCGGAGCTCGGCGGCGAGCTCAGCCACGCGTCCATTCTCCTCCGCGAGCTCGGGACACCCTCCGTTGTAAACTGCCTCGGCTGCTGGGGTTCCCTCCGCGACGGCGAGCGAGTGCGCGTCGATCCGCGCGCGGGCCGCGTCGAGCGCTCGGGCGGAGCCGCGGGAAAGCCCCGCGCGCCCGTCACGTCGAGCGCGCGCGGGCGAACCCCAGAGATTCACTGACCGAGAGGGCCGGAAAGGAGCCCGTCAAGAACACCATGAGCGAGTCCAACGTCATCCTCGTCACCGGCGCCACCTCCGGGATCGGCGCTGCCACCGCCAAGGCCTTCGCCGCCGCGGGCCACCGGGTCGTCCTAGCCGGACGCCGCGCCGACAAGGGCCTGGCCGTCGTGGACGCGATCCGCGCGGAGGGTGGCGAGGCGACCTTCTTCCCCGCGGACGTCTCCAACCCGGAGGAGGTCCAGTCGCTGGTCGACAAGACCCTGGAGACCTACGGTCGCCTCGACGCGGCGTTCAACAACGCGGGCGTGGAGGGAGACACCCTCGTGCCCTTCCACGAGCAGTCCGCGGAAAACTACCGGCACGTCTTCGACGTCAACGTCGAGGCCGTCCTGAACTGCATGAAGGCCCAGGTGCCGGCCATGCTCCAGAGCGGGGGCGGCGCGATCGTGAACAACGCCTCGATCGCGGGCCTCGTCGGCTTCAACGGGATGAGCGTCTACGGCGCGAGCAAGCACGCCGTCATCGGCCTGACCCGCAACGCCGCGCTCGAGTACGCGCAGCAGGGCATCCGCGTCAACGCCGTCGCGCCGGGTCCGATCGAGACCGAGATGTACGACCGCTTCGCGAACGACGAGGTCCGCGAGCAGATCAACACGATGGTACCGATGGGGCGCTCCGGGACGGCCGAGGAGGTGGCGTCCGCCGTCGTGTGGCTCGCGGACCCGGCCAACAGCTACACGACCGGCCAGGTGATCGCCGTCGACGGGGGCTTCACGGCGCAGTAGCTGCATCGCATCCGCGGGTCCTGCATCTCGGCGCGCCCCGACGGCGGCGAGCTGCGCAACGTGCGCGGTCGATTCCGCATCAAGGCATTCGAGCTGCCGTGGCCTCGTTCACGGAAGCGCGCAGCTCCGCCGAACGGGCGTGAGCTTCCAGGCCTTCCAGGCGCGCGAGCCGCGCCGCGTCCCGCGCCAGCGAGCTGGCCTCGTCGGTGTTCTCCGACGCTAGCCAGGTCCGGACGCGCAGGAGATCCAGCACGGAGAGCCCGCCCTGGAAGCGTGCCCCCCGGCCGGTCGGCAGCACGTGGTTCGGCCCGGCGCCGTAGTCCCCCAGCGCCTCGGCCGCGTTCGAGCCGAGGAACAGTGCGCCGCAATGCCGGACACGTCGCGCCGCGGCGGCGGGATCGGGCACGTGCAATGCGAGGTGCTCCGGAGCGAGCGCGTCCGCGACCTCCAGCGCTTCGTTCAGATCGCGCGCGACGACCGCGAAGCCGCGCTGCAAGGACTCCGCCGCGCAGGTTTCGCCGAGCTCTGTGAGCTGACGGGTGAGCTCGTCGTCGACCGCGTCCGCGAACGCCGGCGACGTCGTCACCAGGACCGGGAGCGCGTCGACGTCGTGCTCGGCCTGCGCGAGGAGATCCGCCGCCACCATCGCGGCGTCCGCGTCTCCGTCCGCGACGACGACGAGCTCCGAAGGTCCCGCGAGGCCGTCGATGCCGACGTCGCCGAAGACGATCTGCTTCGCCGCGGTCACCCAACGGTTGCCGGGGCCGCACACGAAGTCCACCGGCGGTACGGACTCGGTTCCGTATGCGAGCGCGGCGACGGCCTGCGCGCCGCCGACCGCGAGGACCCGGTCCGCGCCCGCCACCGCCGCCGCGGCGAGCGTCACGGCCGCGGGCCGCGGCGAGGCGACGAAGACGCGCGCGACTCCCGCGGTTCTCGCGGTAACGCCGGTCATCAGCACCGAGGAGGGAAGCGGGAAGCGTCCGCCGGGAGCGTAGCAGCCGGCGCTCGCGACGGGCTCTAGCGTATGTCCCGCGCGACCGCCGGCGACGGGCACGTCGATCGGGCGCAGCGCGGCGCGCTGCGCCTCGGCGAAGGTCCGGATGCGATCGGCGGTGCGCTCCAGCAGGGCGTCGACCTCCCGTCCAACGATCTGACGCGCGCGGTCGAGCTCGTCCCGCTCGATCACGAGCGGCTCTCCGGGCTCCAGGTCGCCCAGGCGCTCGGCATGCTCGCGGAGCGCTTCGTCCCCGCGCGACCGGACGTCGTCGACGATCGCGAGCGCGGTGGCGCGCGTCTCCCGGTCGACGGCGCTGCGCTGCGAGCGCGGAAGCTGATCGGGCGAGACTCGGCGCAGAGCGCTCACGTCACACCTCCCGTTGCGGTCTTGGCGTCGCCGCGGCGGCGCGTGAGGCGCAGGGCGCGCGCGTCCAACTCGCTCTCGATCTCCGCGAGCGATACGCCGGCGCGCGCGGCGGCGACGAGCGCGAAGTAGAGAAGGTCCGCCGCCTCGTGCCGCACTTCGGACGTCTTGCCGGCATCGGCGAGCTCCGCCGCTTCCTCGACGAGCTTCGCGCGCAGGAGCTCGGCGTCTTCGAGGAGACGGCGCGTGTAGGAGCCCGCCTCGGCCGAGCCGACGCGTTCCGCCAGCGTTCGCTCCAGCTTGTCCAGACCGCGCCGCTCGCCCCAGCACGACGCCGCGCCGGTGTGGCAGAACCCCGCGCCGGCCTGCCTCACGGTGAAGCGCAGCACGTCGCGGTCGCAGTCGACGTCGAGGCGGAGCAGCTCCTGCGTGGCGCCGGACGATTCGCCCTTGCGCCAGAAGCCGCGCCGCCGCGATCGGTAGACGCCGCGGCGCTCGTCGATCGCGGCGCGCAGGCTTTCGAGGCTCGACCACGCGAGGCCCAGCGCGACGCCGCGCTCGTCGGTGACCACGGTCGGCCAGAGGCCGTCGGCGCGGTCGCTCCGCAGCGGCGCCGCGAACGCCTCCGCCAGGCCGAGGCGGCCAGTATAGAGCGCCATCCCCACCTGCGCGTCCGCGCCGAGCCGGTCGAGCGCGGCGACCTCCTCGGCCGTGGTCACGCCGCCCGCGATCGTGACGCGCGCGTCCCCGGCCGCCGCGACGAGCTCCTCGACGCGATCGAGCGCGGTTCCGCCGAGGCGTCCCTCGCGCTCGACGAACGTGACGAGGAAGCCGCCGGCGAGACCGCGGAGCTCGCGCAGGCGTTCGAGCGGCGCGCGGCCGGTGCCTTCGCGCCAGCCCTTGACGACGACCTCGCCGTGCTCGTTGTCGAGGGCGACGACGACGCGCTCGCGGGGAAGTTTGCTCAGCAGCGCCGGCTCCGCCGCCGTGCCGATCACGATCCGCTCGGCGCCGGCGTCGAGCCAACGCCGCGCGGCGTCGTAGTCGCGGATTCCGCCGCCGACCCGGCAGGGGAAGCGCGCGCACAGGTCGCGGATCGGGCCTTCGTTGGAGCCCGTGCCGAGCGCGGCGTCGAGGTCGACCACCGCGATCGGTCCGACCGTCGCGAAGCGCTCCGCGATCGGAAAGGGATCGCCGGCGTCGAGCGCTTGCTCCCTTCCGCCGACGAGCTGGACGGTCTTTCCGTTCGCAAGGTCGATCGAGGGGACGATCACCGGCGCACCTCCAGCCCTTCGCGGGCCAGCGTTCCCTTCAGGTCGGCTACCGTGAGGTCGCCGTCGTGGAAGAGCGACGCGGCGAGCACCGCGCTCGCGCCCGCGCGCAGCGCCGCCGCGAGATCGCGCGCCGTCGCGGCGCCGCCCGAGGCGATCACGGGCACGTCGACCGCTGCACAGAGCGTCTCGAGCAGCTCCAGGTCATAGCCCTCGCGCGTGCCGTCGCGGTCCCAGCTCGTGAGCAGGACCTCGCCGGCTCCGCGGGCCTGGGCTTGCCGGGCCCAGTCGACGGCGTCGACGCCCGTTGGCTCCCTGCCGCTCCGCACCACGACCTCGAAGCCGCCCTGATCGTCGCGCGCCGCGTCGATCGCGACGACGGTGCACTGCAGACCGAAGCGCTCCGCGATCTCGCTCAGGAGCTCCGGCCGGGCGACCGCGGCGGTGTTGGCGGCGACCTTGTCGGCGCCCGAGTCCAGCAGCCGCGCCGCGTCGTCGACCGCGCGCACGCCGCCGCCGACGGTCAGCGGGATGCCGAGCCGCGCGCGCACGCGCTCGACGGTGCGCACCGCGTGCGCGCGCCCCTCCGGCGTCGCGGAGACGTCGAGCAGCACGATCTCGTCGGCGCCCTGGTCTTCATAGCGCTCCGCGAGCTCGGCCGGATCCCCGGCGTCGCGCAGGCCCTGGAAGCGGACGCCCTTGACCACGCGGCCGTCCTTCACGTCGAGGCAGGGGATGATCCGCGCGGTCAGCACGACGCACCTCCCGCGAGCCAGCGCGCGAGGAGCTCCCTGCCGAAGTCGCCGGAGAGCTCGGGATGGAACTGGCACGCGAGGACGTCGCCCCGCTCGAGCGCCGCGACGAAACGCCCGCCGTGGTCGGCGTAGGCGGCCGACCAACCGGGCGGCGCGTCGACGAAGCGGTAGGTGTTGGCGAAGTAGGCGTAGCCCCGCGCGAGGAGGTGCGCGCTCGCGTCGGGCTCGATCCGGTTCCATCCGAGCTGCGGACGGGTGACCGTGTCTGGAAAGCGGCGCGCGAAGCGGTCGACGACACCGAGCCCGGCAGCGTCGGGCGTCTCTTCGCTTCCCGCGCCGAGAAGCTGCAAACCGAGGCAGATCGCCAGGGTTGGTTTCCCCGCGTCGATGCGCTCGCGCAGCGCGTCGGCGAGCCCGTCGGCTTCGAGCGCCGCGAGCGCGGCGCCGAACGCTCCGACGCCTGGTAGGACGACGCGGTCCGCCGCGCGCACCGCGTCCGCCGACCGGGTGATCGCCGGACGCGCCCCCAATCGCTCGAGGCCGACCATCACGGAGGCGAGGTTCGACGTGCCCGTTCGCACGACGGCGACGTCGCGGCCGGTCACGCGAGCACCCCCTTCGTGCTCGGCACTTCGTCCGTGCCGTCGGAGGCGACGGCTTCGCGCAGCGCGAGGGCGAGCGCCTTGAAGGCCGCTTCGGCGCGGTGGTGGTCGTTCTCGCCCTTCAAGACGTCGACGTGGATCGCGGCGCGCAGCGCGAACGCGAGCGAGCGCAGCACGTGCCCGACGTTTTCGCAGGCGAGAGCGCCGAGCCGCTCGCGCCGCAGCCCGAGGTCGATCGCCGGCCACGGCCGGCCGGAGAGGTCGACGACCGCTCGGGCGAGGGCTTCGTCGAGCGGCGCGTAGGCCGAGCCGAAGCGCCGGATGCCGCGCCGCTCGCCCAACGCCTCGTCGATCGCGCCGCCGAGGGCCAGCGCGCAGTCCTCGGCCGTGTGGTGGTCGTCGACCTCGAGGTCCCCTTCGCAGGTCAGCGTGACGTCGAAGCGCGCGTGCTTCGCCAAGGCGGTCAGCAGGTGGTCGAGGAAGCCGATCCCGGTCCGGACGCGCGCCTCGCCGCGGCCTTCGAGCTCGACGCTGACCTCGATCCGCGTCTCCGCGGTCTTTCGCTGGAGCTGCGCCTTCATCCGAGCACCTCCGCGAGCGCCCCCGCGAGGCGCTTCATGTCCGCCGCGTTGCCGGGGCAGGTGATGCGCACCGCTCCGGCGAGCCTTCGGTTGTCCGGGAAGATCCGCACGGCGATCCCGCGCGCGGCGAGCCCGTCGCGCAAGTTCTTGGGGTTCGCGACGTCCGCCAGCACGAAGTTGGCCTGCGTCGGACGCGGTCCTGCGCCGAGGTCGCGGAGAAGCGCGGAGAGCTCGACGCGCTCGCGGCGAACGCGCTCGACGTACGCGCGCATCGCCCGCTCCCCGGTGCGCAACCGCGCCAAGGCGAGCGCCAGCGAGGGGCCCGCGACCGCGAACGGGCTTCCCGTCGCGCGCAGCGGCGTCACGAGCTCGCGCGGTCCCATCGCCCAGCCGACGCGCGCGCCCGCCAGGCCCCAGGCCTTGGAGAACGTCCGCACGACGATCACGTTCGGGAGCGCGAGCGCGGTCTCCGTGAGGTCCTCGTCGGCGAACTCGGCGTACGCGAGGTCGGCGAGCACCGGCGCGGGCGCGAGCGCCGCCGCGACGCGGCGGAGGTCTTCGCCGGAGGCGACGGAGCCCGTCGGGTTGCTCGGGGACACGACCGCCGCCATGCCCACGCGCCCGCGTGCCGCGTCGATCGCCGCGAGCACGCCCTCGGTCGGGAAGCGTCCGTCCGTCTCGGGAACCTCCCGGATCTCCGCGCCGGCCAGGTAGGCGTAGCGCGGGATCATCTCGAAGGCGGGTACGGCGACGGCCAGATCCCGTCCGCCGCCGAGGTAGGCGAGCGAAGCGCGGAAGAGCGCGTCGTCCGCTCCGGCCGTCACGACGACCTGATCGGGCGCGAGGCCGAAGCGAGCGGCGAGAACCTCCTCGAGCTCCGCTTGCTTCGGGTAACGGCGGACCCGTTCGGGATCGATCCGCTCGTCCGGGAGCCAGGCGTCGATCCGCGGACCCTCGTTGGCGTCGAGGTACAGATCGATCGGCGCGTCCGAACGGGGCACCGAGTAGGCGGTGGGGTAGGTGCGCGTGAGCATCGGTTTCCTCCTACGGGACGATCTGCGAGACCTGGGAGACGACGATGTCCGAGCCGCCGCGCGCCTTGACCGCGGCGACGAGCTGCGGAAGTCCCTTGCGCGGAACGGCCGCCTTCACGCCGTAGCCGCCGTTTCCGACGAGGGCCGCGACGGTGGGCTGCTCCATGCAGGGGAGCATCGCGCAGACGGCGTCGAGGCTCGCGGCCGGGACGTTCACCTCGAACAGCACGCGGCCGCGCGCCTCGATCACCGAGCGGACGATCAGGGCGAGCGCGTCGATCGCCTCCCGCCGCAGCGGATCGTCGAGCGCGCGCGGGTTCGCATAGAGCCGGGTGGTCGACGTCATCAGCTCGTCGACCACCTCCAATCCGTTCGATGCCAGCGTCGCGCCGGTCTGCGTGTTGTCGACGATGACGTCGGCGTCCTCCGGCGGGAAGACCTCGGTAGCGCCGAAGGTCCGCAGGAAGGTCGCCCGAAGCTCGCGCCGCCGGATCCACTCGCGCGTGAGCCGCTCGTACTCGGAGGCGACCACCAGTTCCCCGCCGTTGCTCTGCAGGCCCGCCTGCGCCAGCTTGCCGGGCGCCGCCGCGACGACGCGCACCTCGTCGAGCTCGGTGTCGACCAGCTCGACGAGATCCGCCTCCAGCTCGCAGACCCAGTCCGCGCCGGCGAAGCCGACGTCGCGCGAGCCGGCGTGGAGCATCTCGACGACGTTCTGCGGCTTCAAGAGCTTGATCTCGAAGCCGGAGATCGAGAGCTGGGGCCGGTAGTCGCGGGCGGTCGCCCGCACCTGGATGCCGGCGTCGCCGAGCAGGTCGACCACGCCCGCCTGCATGCGCCCTTTCGGAAGCGCCAGGCGGACGATCTCGGGGTTGCGTTCGGGGGTCATCGGGCTCTCCGTCGGTGGTGAGCCCCCGGGCGCGAGCGCGCCGCCCCAAATGCAGCACGCCGGCCCGAGGGCCGGCGTGGCGGCGATCGATTCCTAAGCGTCGACGGCCATCACCCGACCCCGAAGGTCGCGTGATGATGGTGGTGGCGCGGGAAAGCGATCGAGCGGGTCATCGAAGGCGCACGGTAGGGGCGTTTCACGGATTCGTCAAGCGGGTCGCGGACGCATTCGCAGGCGCCGCCGGCGGGGATGCGCCGGCATCCCGCATTTTTGGAGCGTGTGAGTCCGAAGGGGAACGCCCTCCGAACGCCTATCATCGGTGTTCCAGCGACCGGCTGCGCGCGCATCCCCCCGCCCTCGAAGCCCCGCCGGGGCCGCGTGGTCGCCTCGGCCAGAACACCCTCACCAGTCGTGAACGAGATGAAGACCCTGCTGCTCGTCCTCGCCGGCTCCGCCGGGCTCGGCTCCCTCCTCTTCCAAGGCCAGGTCAGCGGTCGCAACGACGACCGCGCCGAACCCGGGACGCTGCCGGTCGAGGAGATTCGCGCTCGGCTCGAAGCGCCCGGTGCGCACGAGCCCTTCGTGCCGGAGGCGCCGCTCGGGATTCGCTCCGACCTTGCGGCCCTCATCCCCCCCGACAATCCCCTCACCCCGGCGAAGGTCGAGCTGGGCCGCCAGCTCTACTTCGACAAACGGCTCTCGCGCGACGGAACGGTGTCCTGCGCGACGTGTCACGACCCGGCGCGCGGCTGGACGGACATCGCACGGGTGTCCACCGGCATCGACGGCCAGCTCGGCGGCCGCAGCGCGCCGACGGTGATCAACCGCGTGTTGGGGAAGACGCAGTTCTGGGACGGCCGCGCGGCCTCGCTCGAGGAGCAGGCGCTGGGTCCGATCGGGAACCCGATCGAGATGGGCTTCAGCCCGGAGGAGGCGGCGAAGCGGCTCTCCGCGATCGAGGGCTACCGCATCCAGTTCGAGGCGGTCTTCGGCGAAGGGCCGACGCCGGACGGGATCGCCAAGGCGATCGCCTCGTTCGAGCGGACGATCCTCTCCGGTGGGAGCAAGAACGATTACTTCGAGCAGGCGCTGCCCTTTTTCGACTGGGAGCCCGAGGAGGACGAGGACCCCGACTTCGTTGCCCGCGTCGACCGCATCCTCGATCTGGAGAAGGCGCACCGGATGAGCGCCTCGGCCGAGCGCGGCCGCGAGCTCTTCTTCGGCAAGGCGAAGTGCTCCGCCTGCCACGTGGGCGAGGACCTCACCGACGAGTCCTTCCACAACATCGGAACCGGCATGGACGCGGAGAACCCCGACCTGGGTCGCTTCGTCGTCACCGGCGAGGAAGCGGACCAGGGCGCCTTCCGCACGCCGACGCTCCGGAACATCGCGCAAACCGCTCCTTACATGCACGACGGCAGCCTGCGGACGCTGCGCGAGGTGGTCGAGCACTACAACAAGGGCGGGACGAAGAACGCCTGGCTCTCCGAGAAGATCTTCCCGCTCGGCCTGACCGAGCAGGAAAGGCAAGACGTCGTGCGGTTCATGGAGGAAGCGCTGACCGGCACGATCACCGACGTGGAAGTTCCTCGTCTGCCGTGACAAGTCGGGACTAGCCGCTATCCTTCGCGACTCTTCATCTCGAACTCAACCCCTCACCGAACCAGGAGCTCTCCCTCAGCCCCATGGACGTCTTCGAAGCGATCGAAACCCGCCGCGCCGTCAAGCACTTCGACCCGAACCACGAGATCAAGGAGGCGGAGATCACGCGGCTGATCGAGGCCGGGATGCAGTCTCCGACCTCGTTCAACATCCAGCACTGGCGCTTCGTCGTGGTCCGCGACCGTCAACTGCGTCAGGCGATCCGCGCCGTCGGCAACGACCAGGCGCAGATGACCGACGCCTCGCTTCTGATCGTGATGACGGCCGACGTCGACGCCTGGAGGAAGGAGCCGCAGCGCTACTGGAGGAACGCTCCCGCCGAGGTGGCCGAGATCCTCGTCAACTGGATGGGCCCGTTTCACGAGGGGCGTCCCGAGCTCCAGCGCGACGAGGCGCAGCGCTCGATCGGGATGGCGATGCAGACGATCATGCTCGCCGCGCGCGGCATGGGTTACGACTCCTGTCCGATGATCGGCTTCGACCAGGAAGCGGTCGCGAAGCTCATCCGTCTTCCCGAGGGCCACTGCATGGGCCCGATGATCGCCGTCGGGAAGCGCACCAAGGATCCCTGGCCGAAGCCGGGACAGCTCTCGATCGGCGAGGTGATGATCAACGATCGATTCCCCGAGTAACTCGATCGCTCACGCGTCGGCTTCGCCGCGGATCGCCGCCTCGATCCGCGCGTGGCGCCGGCGGTCGATCGAGTAGGGGATCGAGAGCGCGGCCGCGAGGACCATCAGGACGCCCGGCACGACGCAGTAGAGGAGGCGCAGCGTCCGCAGCACGTGCTCCGTCTGGGGGACGTTCGCGTCGTAGCCGCTGACGCCGAGAATCCACAGGGCGACGCCGACGCCGACGGCGCCC
This sequence comes from Planctomycetota bacterium, assembly GCA_028278425.1. GTDB lineage: Bacteria > Planctomycetota > UBA1135 > UBA1135 > JANQEJ01. The sequence continues at coordinate 18,633 of JANQEJ010000057.1, forward strand.
GGCGCCTTGCGGGCGACGTTCCAGGCGCCGACGTGCAGGCCCTCGCGCCGGCCGCGGTGCCGTTCCTCGCCGAGGTCCACCGCGTCCGCCTGCATCGCGGACGGGAGGATCATCAGCCCCCCGAAGGGAATCCCGGCGAGCACGACCAGCCCGACGAAGGGGAGCGCGTCGCCCGAACCGAGCGCGGTCATGGCGAGATAGGCGACGGCGCTGACGAGAAGCGCCGTAATCCAGGCCGTGCGCTTCTCGAAGCGCCGGGCGAAGAGGACCCACAGCGGCGCGCAGAGAATGCCGCTTCCGATGTAGAGCAGCATGTAGAGCTCGCCGTTGGCGAGCTCAAGCACGTAGCGCACGTAGAAGAGAAGGAGCGCGGCCCCCAGATTCGCGGCCATCGTGACCACGGCGAAGGCGCCGACGAGCACGAGGAACGGCCGGTTGTCGGCGAAGGCGCGGTAGAGCTCGCGGAGGCCGGTCGCGCCGGGACGCGCCGGCGCTCGCCGTCGCTCGCGCACCGCGAGGGCGCAGAACCAACAGCAGAGGACCAGGGGCGCGCCGTAGAGAAGCGCGAACGTCCGCATCTTCTCTCGTTCGGCCGCGGCTTCGTCGCCGAGGCCGAAGAGCTCGCCGACGAGCGGCGGCGTCGCGAGAGCGACCAGGACGCCGATCAGACCCAACGCCTCGCGCAAGCCGAGCACGCTCGTCCGCTCGTCGTAGCTCCGCGTCTCCTCGATGCCCATGGCCTCGTAGGGAACGACGACCAGCGTCCAGCAGAAGTAGACGAGGAACACCGCGACGATGAAGGCCGGCGTGCCGCTGCCGGCGGCGGGGGCGAGCAGGAGATAGATGGCGCCGGCCAGCGGGAGGCTCGCCAGCGCGATGAACGCGCGGCGCCGCCACCAGCGCCGGCGGATGGCATCGGAAACCGCTCCGATCGCCGGATCGCTCACCGCGTCGAAGATGCGCGCGGCGAGCAGAACCTGGCCCACCGTTTCGACGCGCAATCCGACGACGTCCGTATAGAAGCGTGGAACGAAGACGTAGAGCGGAAGGATGACGACCGAGAGAAAGAACGCCGGCGAGGCGTACGCGATGCGCTCGAGCGTCGAGAGCCGTTCGGAGCGGCCGGGCTCGTTCGTGGGCATCGCGCGCCATGCTATCCTCCGCGCACGCCGGCGGAGCGACACGGAATGCTCTTCGAGATCCTGAGACGCGGACGCGGGGCGAGGAGCGAGCCCTTCGAGATCGGCGGGACCGGCGTCTTCGGTCTGACCAACCTCTTCGTCGAGCTGTACGCCGCGAAGGTGGGAAAGGCGGTCGTGCTCTTCGACACGGGCATGGATCCGCGCGGGCGGCCCGTCGATCGTCTGCTCGAGGCGCTCGGCGCGGAGCGCGGCGACGTGACCGACGTGTTCCTCACGCACTGTCACCCCGACCACGTGGCGGGGGCACCCCTCTTTCCCGCCGCGCGCGTACACGCCGGAGCCAGAGACGGTCCGCGGCTCACCGGGGAAGCGCCCCCGCGTCGCGCGGCCGAACGTTGGTTCCGCCGGCTGCTCCCCACGCCGGCGGTTCACGCGACCGATCTTCACGCCGGGACGGCCAGTGTCCGCGTGGGGGGTGAGTCCATCCGCGTCCTGCCCCTGCCGGGCGACACGCCCGGCGCGTGCGCGTTCCTCTTCCGCGGCATCCTCTTCGTCGGCGACGCGCTCGACCTGCGCGGCGGCCGGCTTCGTCCCGCCTGGGGTTACGCGACGGACGATGCCGCGGAGAACCTGCGGTCGATCGCCTCGCTGCCCGACCGGCTCGCCGAGCTTCCGCTCGACTTCGTCTGCACAGCGCACGGCGGCCCGACGCCGCAGGGGCAAGCGCGCGCGCTCTTGGCGCAGGCGGCCGACCTCGCGCGCGCCGCGCGCTCAGCGGAGGGAGCGGCGCCGGCGTGAGCTCGCCGCCGGTCGCGCGCGGCCTGCCGCTCGTCGGGCACCTGTTCGACGTGCGCCGCGACCCGCTCGCCTTCTTCTCGAAGCTCACGGCCGAGCACGGCGGGCTCGCGACGTTCCGCGCGGGACCCTACCGGATCACGCTGGTCAACGAGCCCGATGCGATCCGCGACGTTCTGATGAACGACGTCGACCGCTTCCGCAAGGGATTCGGGAACGACCTGCTCGCGCCGCTGATCGGCCGGGGGCTCTTCCTCGCGGAAGGGGAGGCCTGGCGGCGCCAGCGCGAGGCGGTGCAGCCGCTCTTCCGCAGCGCGAACCTCGACCGGCTGGAGACGGAGATCGCGGCAGCGACGGAGCGTTTGCTGGACGCGTGGGCGTCCAGGGAGCGGAGCGGCGAACGGTTCGAGCTGCACGCGGAGCTGCGCGAGCTGACGCTCGCGATCCTGAGCGTCGGGCTCGTCGGTAGCGACGTCTTCGAGACCGATCCCGAGCTGCGCGACACGCTCGAGGAGGTCTGGCGCAACACGAACGAGCGCGTCGCGCCGCGCTTTCCGTGGCTCCTCGCGCTGCAGCCGCGGCGCAACGCGCGGCACCGCCGCAGTCTGGCCAAGCTGCACGCGGCCATCCTTGCGGCGATTCGGCGGAGACGCGGCGCGCCGCAGCCCGAACACCTGGACCTCCTCTCGATCCTCCTCTCCGCGCGGCCCGGAGGCCGGGAGCTCGACGACGACGCGGTCCGCGACGAGGTCCTGACCTTTCTCGTCGCCGGACAGGAGTGCACGGCGATCGCGCTCTCCTGGACGCTTTACCTCCTGGCGCGTCACCCGGAGGAGGAGGCGCGCGTGCGCGCTGAGCTCGGTGCAGGCGATTCGCCGGCCCTTCGAGCCGCGGTCGACGAGACGCTGCGGCTGTATCCGCCGGCCTGGCTCATGGCGCGCCAGAACGTCGGCGTCGAAGAGCTGGGCGGCCATCGCTTCCCCGCCGATTCGATCTTCTACGTCTCGCCCTGGGTGACGCACCGGGATCCGCGCTGGTGGCCCGAGCCGGCTCGCTTTCGCCCCGAGCGCTTCGGAGCCGGCGCTCCGAAGCCTCGCCCCTTCACCTACTTCCCGTTCAGCCTCGGGCCGAGGACCTGCGTCGGCCGGCCTCTCGCGCTGCGCATGACGGCGACGATCCTCCCGCGCATCCTGCGGCGCTATCGCGTCCAGCTCGCCTCGGGGGAGGCGGTTCGACCCGACCCCGGCCTGACGCTCCGTCCTCGCGGGGGGATCCCGGTCACGATCCACGCGGCGGGCTGAGCTCTCATTCTCCCGTCGCCTCGCGAGGCGTCGTCGGCAGCCACGCGAGGAAGAGCAGAAGGCCGATGCCGAGCGCCGCGAGCGTCGCGCGCAGCCACGTGGCGTCGACCAGGTAGATCGAGACGCCGAACGTCAAGGCGACCAGCCCGTAGGCCTTCCGCTTCGCCTCGCGCGGGACGGTGTGGTCGTGCTCCCACTGCCGGAGGTAGGGGCCGAAGACTCGGCTCTCGAGCAGGCGCCGGTGAAAGGCGGGCGAGGAGCGCACGAAGCACGGCGCGGCGAGCAGCAGGAACGGCGTCGTCGGGAGGACGGGCAGGAAGGCGCCGACCGCCGCCACCGCGGTCAACGCGATGCCGGCGGCGAAGAAGCACGCTCGCGAGAGGCCGCCCCGGGCGGGACGGTCAGGACGGGGGGAATGCACGGCGTGCCAACGTACATTCCCCCCTTCGGCTTCCGCGACTAGTTCGACGGCGGAAGCAGCACCGCGTCGATGGCGTGGAACACGCCGTTCGACGTCTCGACGTTGGCCACGAAGACCCGGGCCGCGTCCACGAAGACCCCGGAGGGTCCGGCCGTGAAGGTCAGGCTCTGCCCCTGGAGCGTCTGGGCCCCGGGCAGGGTGGCGACGTCGACCGCCAGAAGCTCGCGGCCCACGACGTGGTAGAGGAGGATGTCGGCCAGCGCCGGCGGGTCGGCGATCAGGCTCGAGAGCGTGCCGGGCGGAAGCTGCGCGAACGCGCGGTCCGTGGGCGCAAAGAGCGTGAACGGGCCGGGGCCCTGAAGCGCGCCGGTCAGGCCCGCGGTCTCGATCGCGAAGAGCAGGGTCGAGAACTCGCCGGTCTTGGCGTTGAGGTAGGTCAGGTTGTCGACGAGGTCGAAGCTCGACGAACCGACGGCCTTGAAGCTCGGGAGCAGCACGTCGTCGATGACGTGGATCACCCCGTTGCAGACGGCGAAGTCCGTCGCGACGACCTCGGCGTCGTTCACGAACACGCCGCCGTCCGTCGAGAACTTGATCCGCTCGCCGGCGAGCGTAAACGCGCCCGGTTGCGTCGTGACGTCGGAGGCGAAGGCCGCGCCGGGGGACACGTGGTACAAGAGCACCGTCGCGAGGGTCTCGGGGTTCGCCAGCAGGAAGCTCAGCGCGCCGGGCGGAAGCTTGTCGAACGCCTCGTTCGACGGCGCGAACAGCGTGAACGGCCCGTCTTGCTTGAGGGCGTCGGTGAGGCCGGCGGTTTGCACGGCGGTGACCAGCGTGCTGAAGTTTTCCGCCCCGGCGAGGGCGTCCACGATGTTGCCATCGCACGGCTCACCCTGCGCCGCGAGGGAACCCGTGGTAAGGACGAGAGCGGAGGTGCCCGCGAGCAGCGAGCGACGAGCGGTAATGAACATGATCGACTCCAGGATCGAGGGGTTGAATGAGGGGCGGGGGGGAGGCGCGGCACGCGTGCGGCGGGACGCTTCCTCCCCGGTCGCTGCCCATTCGGGCTCGGTCCGGGGGCGGATTCAGGAGGCCGGGCAAATCCGCGGCGAACCGTGTGCGCCCGTCAGTCCTCGAGGATCCCCAGCGCCGCGTCGGGGCTCGGCCGGCCGATGGCAGCCCGGTCGCCGTGGACGAGCACGGGGCGCTCGAGGAGCTTGGGGTGCGTCGCGATCGCGTCGAGGATCTCGTCGTCGGTGGAGTCGCTCGAGAGCCCGGCGGCGGCGAACTCCGCCTCCTTCGAGCGCACCATCCGCGCGGCGGGGGCGCCGAGTCGGGTGTGGAGCTCGGCCAGCTCTTGACGGCTGAGCGGGTCCTCGAGATAGCGTCGCTCGGTGAACTCGATACCGTGCTCTTCCAGCACGGCCTTGAGCGTGCGGCTCTTCGAGCACCGGGGGTTGTGGATCAGCGTAGGCATGGGATCGGATAGCCTAGCGAGCCCGGTTCCCGAGACCGAGCGGCGAATGAAGGCCTCCCCCCACGACGCGTCCATCGAGACGTCCGGAATGGCGTTGCGCGGGCGGGCGGCCGTAGCCGCCGTCGCGCTCACGCTCTGGGGCGGACGGGCGTTCGCCCAGGAAGCGCAGCTCTCCCCCGACCTCGTCGCGCGGGTCGACGCGATCTTCGCCCGCTTTGACGCGGAGGACGCGCCGGGTTGCGCCGTCGGAGTCGTGAAGGACGGCGAGCTCGTCCTCGCGAGGGCCTACGGCATGGCCGACCTCGAGCAGGGGATCGCGCTCACGCCCGCCTCGATCTTCGAGCTCGCCTCCGAGTCGAAGCACTTCACCGCGGCGGCGGTGCTCGTGGCCGCGCGCGAGGGCGCGCTTTCGCTCGACGACGACCTGCGCAAGCACGTCCCGGAGATTCCGGACTACGGCCACACGATCACGCTCCGCCAGCTTCTGCACCACACGAGCGGGATCCGCGACTATGGGACGCTCGGGCTTCTGTCCGGCATCAACGGCTACCCGCGTACGGCGGACGAAGCGCTGGCGCTGCTCGCCGAGCAGCGGGAGCTGAACTACCGACCGGGCGAGCACTACTCCTACAGCAACTCGGGCTACTTCCTCCTCGGCGTGGCGCTCGAGCGCGCGACCGGCCGATCGCTGCGCGAGTTTGCGGACGAGCAGCTCCTCGCGCCGCTCGGCATGAAGGACACGCACTTCGCCGACGACCGCTACGCGATCCTGCCCGGCCGCGCGGAAGGCCACGTCCGCCTCCGCAGGGGGGGCCTCGGCCGCGTCGGCGCGCCGGGCGAAGTGGTCGGCGCGGCCGGGATCGTCTCGACGGTCGAGGACCTCGCCCTTTGGGAGCGCGCGTTCCACGAAGGGACGATCGGCGGCGGCATCGTCCCGGACCTCCTGGTCCGCGGAGAGCTCAACGACGGCTCGGTGCTCCCCTACGCCGCGGGCCTGGTCGTCGAGGACTTCGACGGCATGCCCGCCGTCAGCCACGGCGGCGAGGGCGGCGGCTTCGGGTCGTTCCTCCTCCGCTTCCCCGACGTGGGGCTGAGCGTGATCTGCCTCTCCAACCGCTCGGGCAACGGCGTCCCGGGACTGGCTTGGCGGACCGCGGTCGCGTTCCTCTACGGTCCGTATCGTGAAGAGACGCTTCGGCGGCAGACGCGGTCCGAGCCGCCGGCCTACGTCGAGCTTCCCGACGAGAAGCTGCGACGCTGGGCGGGTTCCTACCGCGATCCCCGCACGCGGTCGATGCGGACGGTGTCGGTGTTCAACGGAAGCCTGGTCGTCCAGTCCGGCGGCGGGCGCTCGTTGCTCAAGCCGTTGAGCGAGACCCGCTTCCGGACCCCCGAGCCGGGGCAGACCGTCGTGGCGGACTTCCGCGACGACGGGCTGCGCATCGAGGTGGAGGGACAGCACCCGTCCACGTTCCGGAGGATCGAGCTCGTCGATCCCGCGGAGGTATCGCTGGACGACTATGCCGGCGCTTACCAGAACGAAGAGTTGCGGATCACCTGGACCTTCGAGACCCGCGACGGAGGCCTCTACTTCGCCGGCATCGGAGCGCCGCCGGAACCGCTCCAGCCCACGACGCGCGACGAGTTCGAGCACAGCGCCGAGCTGCGGTTCACCTTCGAGCGCGACGATTCCGGTCGCGTGTCGTCCATGCTCGTGCACACCGACCGGGTCTGGGCGCTGCGTTTCGCGTTGAAGTAGCCGGCGGCTCCTAGGGCGCGTAGTAGGTCGGCGTCCCGGGCCCCACCGGCAGGCCGAAGCCGAACACCCACACGTAGAAGAGCACGATCCACCCGAGGAGATACGCGATCGAGTAGGGGATCATCATCGAGACGAGCGTACCGATGCCAAGCTTGCGGTCGTAGCGCATCGCGAAGGCGAGGATCAGCCCGAAGTAGCTCATCATCGGCGTGATGATGTTCGTCGTCGAATCGCCGATCCGGTAGGCCGCCTGGATGACCTCGGGGCTGTAGCCGACGCTCATCAGCATCGGCACGAAGATCGGCGCGGTGACCGCCCACTGCGCCGACGCGCTCCCGAGCATCAGGTTGACGCAGCAGCACATCAGGATGAACGGGATGAAGACCGCGGGGCCGGTCAGGTTCCACTCGCGCAGCAGGTCGGCGCCCACCACGGCCGTGATCGTGCCGAGGTTCGTCCAGTTGAAGAAGGCGACGAACTGAGCGGCGAAGAAGACCAGCACGAGGTAGAGCCCCATCGAGCCCATCGCCTTCGCCATGCCGTCGATCACGTCGCGGTCGCTCCGCATCGATCCGGTCACGCGGCCGTACACCACCGCGGGCACGACGAAGAAGATGAAGATGAGCGCGACGACGCTCTTCAGCGCAGGGCGCAGATCCTGGACCAACGTCTCGTTCTCCGCCGGATCGCGAAGCCAGCCGTTTTCGGGAAGCGTCAGCGCGAGGAGGACCGCGGTCATTCCGGCCACGGTGAGCATCGCGAGCGCGAGGCCACGCTTCTCCAGAGAGGAGAGCGCTCCCATCTCCTTGGTCGAGTCTTCCAGCCCCTCCTCCGCGCGGGAAGGGTCGTAGGCTCCCAACTTCGGCTCGACGATCTTCGTCGTCACGAGCGTGCCGATCACCGTGATCAGAAACGTGCTCGCGATCATGAAGTACCAGTTCGCCGTCGGCAGGACTTCGTTGACCTCGCCCGGCGCGTACGAGGGATCGATCATCCGCGCCGCCTCGGTGGTGATCCCCGCGAGCAGCGGATCCACGGTGCCGATCAAGAGGTTCGCCGAGTAGCCCCCGGACACGCCGGCAAAGGCCGCCGCGAGGCCGACGAGCGGGTTTCGACCGACCGAGTGGAACACCACGGCGGCGAGCGGAATCAGCACGACGTACCCCATCTCCGACGCTGTGTTGGAGATCACGGCCGCGAAGACGACGACCGCCGTGAGGAGGTTGCGCGGCGCGCCCAGGACCATCCAGCGAATGCCGGCGCCCAGGAGCCCGGCGCGCTCGGCCACCCCGACACCGAGCAGCGCGACCAGCACGGTTCCGAGCGGCGCGAACGACGTGAAGTTCGTCACGAGGCCCATGCCGATGCGGCGCAGCCCTTCGGGGTTGAGCAGACTCACCGCGCGGATCACGCCGTCGGGCGAGCGCCCCTTGACGCCCTCCGGGCGGGGATCGAGGACCTGCCACTCGAAGTAGCCGGCGATCCCGGAGAGCAAGAGGATCCCCGCGCAGATCAGCGCGAAGAGCGTCACCGGGTGGGGGAGCAGGTTTCCCAGCCACTCGACGAGATCCAGGAAGCGGGCGAACACACCGCGGCTCGGGCGGCCGGCGGGGGGCGGTTTGGGTGCAGACATCGGCGCCCACGTTAGTCGATCGGAGGCCGCCGTGCCGATCCGGACCTGCTAGAGTGCCCGGCCCATGGCGATCCACGGCGTCACCCCGGTCCTCAACGTCAGCGACGTCCCGAAGAGCTTCGCCTGGTTCGAGGCTCTGGGATGGGAGCGCGGGTTCTCCTGGAACCGCGGCGGCGTGATCGACGACGCGGCGGACCGCGACGAGCACGGCGTGGCGGACTTCGGCAGCGTCTGCGCCGGCGACAAGGCGACGATCTTCCTCTGTCTCGACGGCCAGGGCTCGCGCGGGACGGTGATGCCGAAGCACCCGGGCGATGACTGCACCGACGGCGTGTGGATGTCCTGGTGGCTCGACTCGGTCGAATCGCTCGAAGCGATGCACGCGAAGGCGACCGAGCTGGGTTACATCGTCACAATGCCGCCCCGGGACGAGCCCTGGGGCGTGCGCGAGTTCCACCTGCGCCACCCCGACGGCCACATGTTCCGTGTGAGCGCCGGGCTGGGCGAGGGGGGGTAGACCGGCCTTCATTGGAGCAGGAGCGGGGTGGCGTTGCTGGCGAAGACCGCTGTACCGCCAGGGTCGACGACCAGGTAGGCGTGGTGGAGCACGAGTCCAGCAAGTGACGTCGAGCTTCCCGCGGGAACGGTAACCGCGACCTTGCCCGTTCCGCTCGAACCGAGCACGCCGCCCATCGGGTGGAGCAAGGTGAAGACGAAGTACACCGGCTCGAACGCGAGCGGGAGAACCACGGAGTCAATCGGGATGCCCGGCGTCGTACCGGCGCCCGATCCGAGGACGACGTAGGCGAGGCCGGCGAGGGAGAGCGGCGTCGTCAGTGTCAGCGTCTGGGTCCCGCCGGCCGAGAGCGATACCGCGTGGACGTCGGACGCGAGCGCGAGATCCGTCGTCGAGAGGATCCGTGCATAGCCCTTCTTGGCCGGCACGTCGTCGTGTCCAGGCGCCCCGACCGCGAGGTCGGTGCGTCCGTCCCCGTTCGCGTCGCCCAGACGGGCCAGCGCGGCTCCGAACCAATCGAAGGTCGCTTCACCGTGGAACGCGGCGAGGTCGAGGCCGCTCGCTCCCGACACGATCCGCACCGTGCCGGCTTCGTTGCCGCCTGCGTCCGACGAGGCCGCGCCGACGGCAACGTCGTCCCGACCGTCGCCGTCCACGTCGCCCGCGGCGGCCACGGCCCCGAGGTACTCCCCGCTCGAAGAGCCGGGCACGAGCAGGAGCACGCTCCCGTCGGAGCCGGCGCGCACCTCCGCCGCTCCCGAATCGATCCCCGCCGCGTCCGCGCCCGGCACGCCGAGGAGAAAGTCGTTCAGGCCATCGCCATCCACGTCGCCGGCCTCGCCGACGTCGTTTCCGAGCTGGTCGCCGATGCCGGAGCCGTGGAAGGCGTGCAGCACGGCATCGCCGACGCCGGAGAACACGCACGCGCTCCCGGCGTTGAAGGCTCCGACGTCCGAGAAAGGGACGCCGACGAGGAAGTCCGCGAACCCGTCCGAGTTCGCGTCGCCCGCCGCGCTCACCGCGGAACCGAAGAAGTCGCCCGCCGATCCGGCGAGCGCGCGGAGGACACTCCCGTCCACGCCCGAGTAGACCCGCGCACAGCCCGCGTTCAGCCCGGTGGAGTCCGCATACGGCGCGCCGACGAGGACGTCGGCGAACCCGTCGCCGTTCACGTCGCCCGCCCGGCTCACGGCATTCCCGAAGCGGTCGCCGGGCGCGTCGCCGCTCCACGCGTAGAGGAGGGTCCCGTCGCGTCCCGAGAACACTTTCGCGCTGCCCGCCTGCGGCGTGCCGAGCGGGGAGCCCACGACGAGATCGGCGAATCCGTCGCCGTCGACGTCGCCCGCGCCGTCGACGGAGAACCCGAGCCAGTCCGAGGGAGAATCCCCTTCGAAGGCGAAGAGCTCCGTCCCGTCCGCGCCGGACAGCACGCGCGCGAGACCCGAGGAGAAACCCACTCCATCCGCGTGTGGCGCGCCGACCACCAGGTCGGCGAAGCCGTCGCCGTTCACGTCTCCCGCCGCGCCCACCGCGGATCCGAAGCGACCGTCGGGAGTGTCTCCGTCGAACGTGAACAGATGATGCGCCGCCGGGTCCTGCGCCGGGACGGACAAAAGGCAAGCGAAGGCGAAACAGATCATCGAAGCCGGTCCTCTCCGGGGGGATGCGTTGCGCCCCGGAACGAACGCACGTCCCGGGGCGCGGAGAGGACCGGCCGGGGCTCGCTCCGGTTACACGCGAGCCCGCCGGAAATCCGTGTCTATGGCGAGACCGCCGCGAACTGCTCCTGGATCCATGCCTGCCACGGACCCTGGTCGCGCTCGACGGTTTCCGCGGCGTCGTCGCCGTAGAGGTACAGCGCGAAGCCCACGAACACGCTTCCCGCCATCGTGAACGTGTTCAGCAACGCGACGCCCGGACCCGGTTCCGTCAGCCGCACGACCGCCTTGGGATGCTCGCCCTCGAACCGTTGCGCGACGACGCCGGCGAGCGGCGCCGCGCCCGCGGCGGACGTCCAGCTCGCGCCCTCCGCAACGCCGGCGAGGCCGAGGCCGTCCATGAGGCGCTCCCACACGCTCGTCTGGGTCCCCGCGCTGGGTTGCAGGACGCGCAGGATCGAGCACGGCCGGCCGCGGAAGTGCTCGAGGTAGACCCGCAGGATCCCGAAGAACCCGGGCCATCCCTGCTCGATGCTCTCGAGCTCCTTGTCCCAGTCGTCGGTGTCCGCGAAAAGGCTGTGCACGACGCGCACGACGCACGTGTCGCCCGAACGCGACTCGACGAACCACTCGACGCCCACCGTGGGGGCCTCGGGGCCAAATGGCTTGCTTTCGCCCGCGAAGCTCCGCGGGGGATCCCACTTCGTCACCTTGCCGGCGGGCTGCATCCCGCCGCCCATGTCGAACGAGATCTGATCCCCTTCGCCGCCCTCCATCTCGGTCCGGGTGAACCAGCACGAGATGCCCGGCCCGGTGGCGATCGCCTCCCAGACCTCCTCGGGGGTTCCGGGGACCTCGACCTCGACCTGGATCGAGCGCTTCCCGCTCTCCTCTTTCTTCACGCTCATGACGTTTCCTTCGGTTTCTTGGGCAGGGGATGCGCGACGACCACGAGGCGATGGCTGCGCCCGCCGGGGGCCGAGGCGTCGTGATAGCGCGACGCGAGCCCGGTGACCGCCTCGGTGAGCTCCTGGGTGAACGCCGCGCGGTCGGCCGGCGAAGCGAAGCGGATCTCCGTGTCGATCGAGAGGGTGGCGAGCTCCTTCCCCGTCTCGATCGAGCCGCGCACGAGCTGGCTGACCTCGCGGACGACGCGGGCCGCCAGCGCGATGAGGTAGCGCGCCGAGAGGCGGTCCTTGCTGCGCTCCGGGTCGCTCGCGACGGGGCCGAGGGCCGTCGGGGAGACCACGTAGGACGAAGCGGTGGCGACCAGCCGCCGCTCGGTGAGCCCGCCCCATTTGCGCTTCTCCGCGACCCGCGCGAGCCCGTGGGCCTCGAGCGCCCGCAGGTGGTAGTTGACCTTCTGGCGGGGGAGGCCGACCCGCTGGGCCAGCGCGGCCGCCGAGATGGGCTCCGCCAGCTCGGCGAGGAGCTGCGCCCGTCTCGGATCCAGGGCGACGGCCGCCGCCGCGGGGTCCTCGATGACCTCGACGTCCAGCATGGCGGCCAAAGGTAGCCTTGACAACTATTCTTGTCAAGGCGCGCTCCCATCCCAGGTGGCCTCAAGCGCCGCCGCCGCCGCGGCCGATGTTTCGACGCGGCTCCGCCCAAGCCCATGGAATCCCAGCCTCACGAAGGTCTTCGTCTCGACCCCCGGGAGGAGGGGCCCCTCGAGAAGCTGCTCGCCTGCCTGGCGCGCATCTTTTCGACCGCCCCCCTCTATCCGCCCGGTCACACGCGCTACGACGCCGACGCGGCCATCTTCCTGGGCGAGGTCAAGCGGATCCTCGACGGGGCGCCGAGCTTCGTGCTCTACGTTGCGAAGGACGCCTTCCTCGTGCAGTCGGAGGTCGTCGAGCTGCGGTTCGCCGAGATCAAACGGCTCTACGAGTTCCTCGAGCCGCTCGCCATCGTCTGCGTCGAGATCGACGACGTCGCGACCGGCGACGACCTGCACGCGCTCGCGATGCGCGTCGTCCAGAGCAAGCAGAAGCTTTCGCTCGCGACCGGGCTTCAGCACCTCGACGTCGAAGCGATACCGGACACGATCCGCATCCACGAGCGCGAGTTCGGCCAGCGCACCGGCGCCATCCAGATCGAGTCCCTGAAGAGCGTCGAGAGGACGGTCGAGGGCCTGCGGGACCTCTACTCGAGCGACGAGGTCGCGCGGGAGGGCGACCAGATCCTGCGCAAGCTCTTCTCGGGCGTGGCGGAACGCGTCGACGTCGGCGCGCACCGCTACGGCCGCGGCGAGGGCAAGCTCGAGCGCTCGATCGACGAGATCCTTGAGGGCTGCGCGGCGGCGATCCGCGACTCGATGCGCGACGTGGCGGCCTCGGGCGGAGGGATCACCGACACGGCGAAGCTCTTCGAGTGCGCCGAGGCGGCCGTGGCGCTGGCGGACGACGTCAAGGGCGTCGGGCTGATGCTCGAGCTCGTGAAAGACTCGGAAGGCGCCGCGGGATCTTCGGGTCCGGGCACCGAGGTGGTCGAGGACGACTCCAGGTACGAGCTTTCGCTGGAGGAGCTGGAAGCGCAGCTCCTCGAGCTCGCCGAGCTCGGCGTGCCGATCCACGAGGCCGACACGGACGACCCGGCGGAGTACCTGTCGATCCTGCTCCAGATCCTCTTCGCCTATCCCTCCGCCGGCGTGCTGCACGGGATGGGCACGTGCTTCGCCCGCTGCTTCTCACGGCCCATCGGCGAGGCCGAGCACGACGTGCTCGTGGCGGCGCTGGTGAGCCTGTTCGAGTCCGGCGACGAGGCCTTGGTCGACCGCTCGTTCCCGATCATCGCGAACGCGATCGGCCGCGACTCCTCCATCTCGGTCTGCGACCTCCTGGTCGAGGCGGCGCGGCGTTCAGCCGTGCCGGGGGTGCGCGAGATGATCTGGCCGCACGCCGTCGACGAGCTCCTCCTCGGCGGCGAGACAAAGAGCCAGACGATGCGCCGCAAGCTCTCCGGATTGCTCGAAAACTCGTTTACCGAGAAGGGCGCCCGGCGGGTGACGCGCCTCCGTGCGATGCACCACGGGGCGTTCTCCTCGCACGTGTTCAGCCCGCCGATGCCGGAGCTCTTTCCGCTCTTCGCGGACCTGCTCGAGGACAACCCGCCGAAGGAGCTCGGCAAGCGTCTCCTGCGCGGGTTGCAGGAGTCCCCGCCCCGCTGGGTCGGTGCCGAGGCGATACACGTGCACGGCAGCCCGGTCCGGGCCTGCCGCGCGTTCCTCGCCCAGCTCATGCGGGAGGGGGCGATGGAGACGGCTTCGCCCGAGCTCCGGAACATGGCGGCGGGCATCCTCTGCAACGGGCTCGCGGACCTCGCTCCCAAGCGCCGCGAGGAGGACTGGGTCGTGCCGGGCATCCTCGCGCTGGCCGCCCTGCCGGAGCGGAAGACGACGAAGCCGCTGCTCGAGCGCATCAAGCGCGAGCGCAAGCACCTCTTCAAACCGGTCTGGCCGGCGTCGTGCCGGAAGGCGGCGGCCGAAGCCCTGAAGACCCTGAAGGACGCCAAGCGCGCGGCCTAGCGATGAACACGGAAACGACCGCCGCCGAGGAGCTCGTCACCGCGCTGAGCAACGGCATCTCGCACGGCAGGCTCTACTACAGCAACCACCCGAAGGTCGGGGCTTACGCGGAGTCGTTCGTCGTCGGGCTCGGCTCGCTCCTGCAGGAGCGCGGCAAGGACCGCTACTTCATCGGCGTCGTCGAGGGGCAGCTCGTCCAGGACGGGCGGTATCTCCTCGGCTCGACGATCGTCGCGCGGCGGCTGATCGAGTTCGCCGAGCTGCTCCACTGCGGCGGCTTCCTCTTCAAGGACCGCCTGAAGTCGCGCGAGGTGGTCGAGCTCTTCGGCCTCTACGCGGAGCTGAAGGAGGAGACGCAGAGCCTCGAGGAGGCCCGCGGCCTCCTGAAGTCGCGCGGCATCTCCAACATCGAGCTCTCGCCCGAGTACGAGCACGCCGGCTGGTTCGGCCAGTTCGTCTACGACGGCCAGGAGAACTGGGGCATCCCGAGCGTCACGCCGGACGGCGGGAACATGGTCCCGATCTACCAGACGCTCTTCCAGAAGGTGGAGGAGGCGCACAGTTGCACGAGCAGCGACAGTGCCTTCGACCTCGCCGGCACGCGCTCGATCTCCGAGAAGCTCGTGCAGACCGCGGACGGCGGCCACACGGACTTCCTGCGCAACATCCGCTATCCGGACTACGACAGCTACACCGTCGGGCATTCGGTCCGCGTCGCGCAGATCGCGGTGCTCGTCGGCAACCGGCTGGGCATGTCGCCGGAGATGTTGATGGAGCTCGGGACCACCGGGCTCCTCCACGACGTCGGCAAGTCGAAGATCCCCGAGGAGATCCTCTTCAAGCCGGGACGGCTCGACGAGGAGGAGCGCGAGATCGTCTCGCGGCACGCCGACCTCGGCGCGCAGGCGCTCGTCGAGCAGGGCGCGAGCCCGCTGGCGATCGGAGCGGCCTGGGGACACCACGTGCGCCACGACCGGCGCGGGTATCCGAAGCTCCAGCACTGGGGCGTCACCGGGCGCATCACGGCGCTGCTTCAGGTCTGCGACGTCTTCGAGGCGCTGACCGCCATCCGGCCGTACAAGGCCGCGATGACGCCGCGGCGGGCGTACGAGACGATGCTGAAGGACCGCGAGGCTTTCGATCCCGCAGCGTTCCACGCGCTCGTGATGGCGATGGGGCTCTACCCCCCGGGGAGCGAGGTGTTGCTCTCCGACGGCACACGCGGGCTCGTGGTGGTGGCGGGCGACAGGATCGACCGGCCGCGCGTGCAGATCACGCACGAGGCGAACGGCGAGCCCGCCGGCGAGAGCGACCGCCGCATCGTCGACCTGGGCACCGTGACGACGCCGAGCTTCAAGGTGTCGAAGCTCCTGCTCGAGGGCGACGCGCAGTGGCTCGACGACAAGGTGCCGGACCTGCGCGAACCCGAGCTCGCCGACTTCGTCTGCACGGGGCACCTGGCCACCGGCTGACCTAGAAGCCGGCGCCGTACTCGTTCTTCGGGTTGCGGTAGATCGAGTGCAGGTGGTCGAGCGGGTCGCCGCCGAGGTCCTGGCAGGCGTACTCGATGATCAGCGTCGGGCCGAGCAGCCGGTAGGAGACGTCGCTCGGGTTCTCGGTCGGGCCGCTCCACGCGAAGGTCATCTGGTGGACCTCCTTGTCCAGCGCGTCGAGGCGCCGGCCCGCGAACGGCTCGGGGAGGTTGGCGACGTACGCGCGGATGAGCTCGAGCAGGATGCCCCGCTGCGTTTCGTCGAGGCCGTCGCACTCGAGCCCGCTCGGCTCGGGCACGAACCCGTCGCGGCCGGCTCCCGCCGCGATGCGGCCGCGCTTCGGCTTGACGATCGCCTTCGCCCGCTGCTCGTCCGAGAGCGAGCTCACGAGCGCGAAGGCGTAGTCGACCTCGCCCCGCAGCGGGACGATCTCGGCTCCGTCGCGCTCGTAGGCGGAGGGCTGCGTTCCGATGAACGACGGCGAAAGGCTCACCTCGCCGCCGTCGAACGAGACGTTGACACCGATGTGGTGCCCGTCGAGCTGGAGCCCCCAGGCGCCGTCCGCCGAAGGCGTGCCGAAGAGGACGAGCCAGTAGTTCTCCGCGCCGAACCCGACGCGCGGCCGCCCGTCGCGGAGCAGCTTGTCGTCGGCGAGCAGGATGTCGCGCACCTTGTCGTACCCCTGCCGGCTGAGCACCGTCGCGAGCAGGTCGCACGCGCGCTCGAGCTGGCCGCGGTCGAGGTCGCCGAGGCGCACGCCGGGCTCGTCCGCGCCGGGAGGGACGTTGGTCCAATTACTCCGCTCGGAGCTGTCGAGTGCAAAGGTGCTCTCCGCGCGGCGCTCGTCGCCGAGCGCTTCGAGGAGCGCCTTGGCCGCGGCGGCCATGTCGGCGGCGGTTCGCGAGTTGGCGTGGGCCGGCTCGTACGTGGCGAGCACCTCGCTCGTCAGCGAGGGATGCTCCTCGAACGTCGGCGCGACGCCCAGGCTGCACGCGAGCAGCGCCAGGAACGAGGCGGGCAAAGCGATCTTCTTCATGTCGGCCGTCCAGAGTAGAAAAGTCGGGTCATGAACAAGCTGAGAATCGCCTGCGCCGTGCTGCTCGCGCTCCCGTTGCTCCTCTTCGGCGGCGGCTACTTCATCAAGCCGGTCAAGCCGCAGGGCAGCGGAGCCGGCGTCGACCTCCTGCTGGCGATGCGCGAGGGCGGCCTGATGACCTGGATCTGCGTCAGCCACGTGGTGGTCGGCGTGCTCCTCGTCATTCCGCGCACCCGCTTCTTCGGCGCGCTGATGCAACTCCCGATCACGCTCGGCATCGTTGCCTTCCACGCTGCGATGTTGCCGGAAGGGCTCGTCATGGCGGTTCCGATGCTCCTGCTGAACGTGGGCGCGATGGGGGAGCCGGACCGGCTGCGCGCGCTCGTCGGCGTCAACGCTGGAGGAGGACGCTGACGCCGCCGCCGAAGTTGGCGCTGACGACGTCGAGGCGTCCGTCCCCGTCGACGTCGCCGACCGCCACGGCGGAAGTGGAGGGAGGTCCGGCGCCAAAGGGGATCGACAGGACTTCGCCTCTGCGCAACAGATAGAGCCGGTCGCCGAGTCCGCCCAGCAGCACCTCGTCGCTGCCGTCCCCGTCGAGGTCCGCCACCGCAGCGCCCCAGGCGCGGTCTGGCAGGGAGTGCGATTCGGACCGCCAGCCCGTGGAACCCCGCGTGAGCAGCAAGAGCGACGGATCGTCGTCGTGCGTCACAGCCACCGAGACCCGTCCGCCGTCGGCCGATCCCACGGCGAGGAACCCCGGGCGCGTACCAGCGGGGATCACCTCGGGCGGGCCTAGCGATCCGTCTCCGTTTCCATATAGCGCGAGGACCGCGTTGCCGTGTAGATCGGGGCTCAACGCATCGACGACGCCGTCGCCGTTCACGTCCTTCAGGACGAGCCCTTCATAGGGGTGCACGCCCGCGGCGAACGGCGACCCGGGCGCATGCACGAAGTCGCCGGTCCCGTCGCCGAGGAGCACCGAGATCTCTCCGTGCTCGGACTGCGTGACCCCGAGGTCGGCGTGGCCGTCCCGATCGACGTCGGCAATCGCGACGCTGTGCGTGTGCGGCGTCCCTCCGCGGCGCGGCGACACGGTGGTCCACCGCTCGAGCCTGCCGTCCCCGGTGCCCCGGTACAGGAATACGTCGTGCGAGTCGTGAGCGGCGACCGCCAGATCGGGACGCCCGTCGCCGTCGATGTCGCCCACCGCCGTCTTGAGCCCCGTCCATCCGACGTCGATCCGCGGGTGACGGGCGACGAACGTCCCGTCTCCGCGGCCGAGGAGAACCGCGACGCCACCCCCGTCGTCGCCGAGCCCGGCGCAGGGCACGATCAGGTCGAGCCGTTCATCGCCGTCCATGTCGGCGAGCAACGGTTGGCCCACACGATCTCCCAATGAGACCGGCGAGCCGGCTGCGTGAACGAACGACGGCCGCGACTGCAGGCTCCTGCAGGCCGCAATCGCCAGCGCCGCCAGCAGCAGGTACAGGATACGCGCGCTGCCCATCGGTCCCGCTGACGATCCGGGTTCCCGCCTGTTAGCGGAAGACTAGACTTGCCGCCTATGACCATCCTGCTCCTTCTGGCGCTTGCCAGCCTTGCATTCCTGCCCGCGCACTCCGAGCGCATCGCCATTCGCTGCGGCGCCCTGATCGACGGGCGCGCCGATCAACCGATCGAGAACGCGATCCTCTTCGTCGAGGGCGACCGCATCACCGGCGTGCAGGCGGGCGGCGAGCTTCCCGACGCGAGCTACCGCGTGATCGACCTGCGGCCGGCGACGTGCCTGCCCGGCTTGATCGACGCGCACGCTCACCCGCTGATCAAGACGGACGACTACCAGGTGGATCACCTGCGGCGTTCGTCGGGCTACAAGGCGCTGCGCGGGCTCGCGGTCGTGCAGGAGATGCTGAACGCCGGCTGGACGACGGTGCGCATTCCCGGCGACGCTGACGTGCACTACGCGCACTTCGACGTGCGCACGGCGATCCAGGAGGGGCTCTTCCGCGGGCCGCGCATCACCGGCGCGGGGCATTACCTCTCGATCACCGGCGGCGGCGGCGACGTGAACTTCGTCGCGCCCGAGCAGGTGATTCAGGCGGACGGGCTCGTCGTCGACGGTGTCGATGCGGTACGGCAGGCCGTGCGCGAGGAGGTCAAGCACGGCAGCGACTGGATCAAGGTGCTCGCGAGCGGCGCGATGATGTCCGCGGGCGACGACCCGACGCGCGCGCACTTCAGCCCCGAGGAGCTCGAGGCGATCGTCGAGGAGGCGACGCGGCTCGGCGTCCCGGTGGCGGCCCACGCGCACTCGGCCGAGGGCATCAAGCAGGCGGTGCGCGCCGGCGTGCGCTCGATCGAGCACGGCACGTTCGTCGACGACGAGGGGATCGCGCTGATGGTCGAGCGCGGCGTGTACCTCGTGCCGACGCTGTACGTCGGCGACTACTATCTCGAGGAGCAGCCGGAGAGCGACGCGCAGCGGAAGATGAACGAGCTGACGCGGAAGTACCGCGCCGAGCACTTCGAGCGCCTCGGCAAGGCGATCCGCGCCGGCGTCAAGATCGGCGTCGGCACGGACTACGTCGGCTTCCCGGTCGCGCAGGGCACGCGCGAGTTCGCGCTGCTCGTGGAAGCCGGGATGGCGCCGATGCAGGCGCTTCAGGCGGGAACGCGCGTCAACGCGGAGCTCCTCGGCTGGGAGGACCGCGTCGGCACGATCGAGGCCGGTAAGCTGGCCGACGTCATCGCGGTGCCGGGGGATCCGCTCGCGGATCTATCGCTTCTCGAGCGCGTTTCGTTCGTGATGCTCGGCGGCGAGGTGATCCGGAGCGAGTGACGGTCAGCGTGCGACCGGCAGCACGATTCCCGACGCTCTCGCGCCGCCGCGGAAGACGTTCAGCGTCGCTCCCGCGGCACCGGGTACCGTCTCCGTGTTGTCCGCGTCGGCGCCCATGAGGGCGATCCGGATGCGGTGCCCCTTGTTGAACAGCGTCGCGGTCGGGTGCAGATCGAGCACGACCTCCGTCGGCTCGTCGCGCGGCAGCGGCTCGCGGTCCTCCTCGAAGCAGCGCTGGTAGGGGAGCCCCAGGTTGTTCCAGGGCGCTTGGCTTCGCTTGCGGAGCGAGCCGCGGACCACGCCCTCGGTGACATAACGCGAGACGCCTTCGTCGTTCACCTCTTCCAACAGCACGTGCAGGTTGGTGTCGTCGGCCTCGCAGGTCACGTAGAGCGTGACGACCGGATGTCCGACGACGCTCGTGTCCTCTTCGAGCGGAGCGGTCGTCCACGTCAGCGACTTGGCGTCGTTCGCGGACATGTCGGGATAGACCATGAACTGCGCGGCGCCGACGGCGTTGTCCCAGCGCGACATGGCGCCGGTGGTCGTCGTCGGGTCGATCTCGTAGGCGTCGTGGCCGGCTTCTCTGGGCGCCGCCGTCGCCAACGCGCCGTCGGCGTCGAAGAAGAACTCCACCGGCTCCGCCTCGGGCACCGGCCAGGTCTCGGCGGAGCGCCAGCTCCACTCGCCGAGCTCGTCCATCAGCGCGTACTGCACCGGCGGGTCGTTCTCGACGCCGTTCTCGATGCCCTTCAGCCAGCGGTCGAACCAGCGGTGTTGTTCGACGGCGGTCACGCGCTCGCGTTCTCTCATGGCCGAGCCGTCGGGTAGCGCTCCGTGCGACCACGCGCCGATCGTGAGCTTCTGCGGGCCCGCGTAGTTCGCGAACCAGAGCGTGACGTCCGTGGCGAAGACGTCGTACCAGCCGTTGATGTGGTGCGCCGGCACCTTCGCTGCGTTGATCGCCGCCAGGCGCGCCGAGGGGCCGTGCTCCATCCAAGTGAGACCCGGTGAGTCGTGGTCGCGCACGGGACCCGCGCCGTACTCGCCCATCACGTCCCAGTTGTCGACGTGCTCGGCCATCGCCGCTTCGAGCAGCGCGCCGTCGTCGTCGCCGTCCACCCGCGGCGCCGGCCACTCGGTGTCCAGGCTCTGCGTCAGCCCCGCCCAGTGGTTCATCATGTCCGAGCGATACGCGCCGCCCGGATAGATCACGTCGTACATGTCGAAGGCGGCGACGTCCGGGAAGATCGCCTTCAGCGCCGGCGGCGCGAGCGACGCGTTCATGTACTGCGTGATGCCGAGGTAGGACCCGCCCCACATGCCGACGTTGCCGTCGCACCACGGCTGCGCGGCGAACCACTCGGTGAGCTCGGCGGCGTCCTTCGTCTCCGCGTCGGAGAAAAGCCCCTCGAACCGCCCGAACGACGCGCCGCTCCCGCGCACGCCGGCGGCGGCGATCACGTAGCCGTGCCGGACGAGCACCTGCAGGCCGGAGAAGATGTCGACGTTGGACTCGACCGGCGCGGGCTCGTCCATCCCGCTGATCATCTGGATGACCACGCGCGGGTTTCGGTGGTAGCGCGAATGCGTCCAGATCACCGGCAGCGGCTCGTCGGTGACGACGCCGTCCTTCGTCGGCCGCGTGACGTCCACGGCGAGCTTGACACCGTCGCGCATCTCGACGTACCGCGACGTGGTCTCCCAGCCGTCGAAGCGCTCCACGGAGTAGCCCTCGTACCGCCCGAACTCGGAGACCCTGTCGTCCTGCGGTTCCGGCTGTGCCTTCGGCTCCTGTGCGACAGTGCCCGCACAGGCGAACAGAACGAGCGGGAGCGCGAGCAGCGAAACGCGGCGCACGATCAGGAGTCGCCGTTCGCCGCTTCGAGCCGCACCGGGCACACCTTCAGCTCCGCCGTGTCCGTGATCGGGTCGTAGCCCGACCCCGTCAGCGCGTTGATCGGCACGTCGTTGAAGCTGAAGCTGCAGAAGACGGTGCCGCGCGGCGACTTCTCCGTCGCGTGGACCTTGACCAGGACCTTCCCGCGGCGGCTCGTCATCACGGCCATGCCGTCGTCTTCGAGCCCCCAGCTCTCGACGTCGTCGGGGTGAACCTCGACGAGCTCCTCGGGGACGAGGTACTGCGTGCCGACGGCGCGGCCGGTCATCGTGCGCGTGTGGTAGTGCGCGAGTCTGCGCCCCGTCGTCAGCCAGACCGGGTACTCGTCGTCGATCGTCTCCGCCGGATCGCGGTACGACGGTGTCACGAAGAGCCCGCGGCCGCGCGGGAACTCGCCGATGTGCAGGACGGGCGTGCCGGGATGCCCCTTCTCGGGCACCGGCCAGTGGTGTTTGCCCTCCGCGACGAGGTCCCAGTCCAGCCCGTGGTAGGTGGTCGACACCTGGCACAGCTCGTTGAAGACGTCCTTGGCCGACTCCCACTCGAAGCCCGCGAACCCGAGCCGCTTCGCGATCTGCGACAGGATCCACCAGTCGGGCTTCGCCTCGCCCTGCGGCGGAACGGCGGCGCGCACGCGCTGCGGGCGGCGCTCGGTGTTCGTGAAGACGCCGTCGACCTCGCCCCAGGCGGCGGCGGGCAGCACGACGTCGGCGAGCTCGGCGGTCTCCGTGAGGAAGACGTCGATCACGACCAGGTGCTCGAGGCTCTTCAGGGCCTCTTCGCAGTGGTCGCGCTCGGGGTCGGACACGATCGTGTTCTCGCCGCAGATCAGCATGGCGAAGATCTTCTCGCCGCAGCGCTCGAGCGCGCGCACCTTCGTCATGCCCTTTTCGATGTCGACCTCGACGCCCCAGGCCTCCTTGAACTTCTTCTGGTGCGCGGGCTCGGTCACCGCCTGGAAGCCGGGGTAGTTGTTCGGCAGCGCGCCGCAGTCGCCGGCTCCTTGAATGTTGTTCTGCCCGCGCATCGGGTTGATGCCGGTGCCCTCGCGCCCGACGTTGCCGGTGAGCAGGACCAGGTTGCAGAGGGCCTGCACGTTGTCGACGCCGCAGATGTGCTCGGTGACGCCTAGGGTGTAGTAGACCGCGCCGCGCTCGGCGTTCCCGTAGAGGATGGCCGCCTCCTCGATGTCGGCTGCGGGGACGCCGGTGATCTCCTCGGCCCACTCCGGCGTGAAGGTCGAGAGGTGCTCCATCAGGGCCTCGATGCCCTCGGTCCGCTCGGCCACGAACTGCTGGTTGACCAAGCCCTCGCGCACGATCACGTGCGCCATCGCGCCGAGCAGCGCCACGTCGCTGCCGACCCGCAGAGGCAGGTAGACGTCGGCGATCTCCGCGAGCGGGATCCTCCGCGGGTCCGCGACGATGAGCTTCGCCCCGCGGCGCATCGCCTTCTTCAGCCGCGTCGCCGCGACCGGGTGCGCCTCGGTCATGTTCGTGCCGATGCAGAAGATGACGTCCGGCTTCTCCATGTCGCGAAGCGGATTGCTCATCGCTCCGCGCCCGAGAGTGGTGGTCAGACCGGCCACCGTGGGGGAGTGTCAAGCTCGGCTACAGTTGTCGACCTGGTTCGTCTGGAACCCGGCGCGGATGAACTTCTGGACGGAGTAGGCCGACTCGTGCGGCGCGCGCCCCGACGCGACCGCGTAGATCGCGTGGCGCCCGTGCTTCTCGCGCACGGCGGCGAAGCCCTCGGCAACGCGGTCGAGCGCCTCGTCCCAGGTCGCCTCGACAAACTTGCCGTCCTTGCGGACGAGCGGAGTGCGCAGCCGGTCCCGGTGCTGGACCCAGTCCCAGCCGAACTGACCCTTGACGCAGAGCGCGCCCTCGTTGGCCGGCCCGTCCATCGCCGGGTGGACGCCGACGACGGTCTCGCCCTTCGTCAGGATGTCGACGCTGCAACCGACGCCGCAGTACGGGCAGATCGACCGCGTGCGCTCGACCTCGCCCGGCGTGTCCTGGTGCTGCATCGAGCGCTTGTCGCCGAGCGCGCCGGTCGGGCACGTCTGCACGCACTGCCCGCAGAAGGTGCAGGCCGAGTCCTCGAGGAAGCCGCCGAATTCGGTCGTGATCTGCGTGTGGAACCCGCGGTTCGCGACGCTGATCGCGTAGTCGCCCTCCTGCTCCGCGCAGACCCGCACGCAGCGGTAGCACGAGATGCAGTGGTCGTAGTCCCGCAGGATCATCGGGTTCGGGTCGCTGGTGTGCGACCGGCCCGATTGCTTGCCCTGGAAGCGCGAGCCGTCGGCCTCGTAGCGCACGGCGAGGTGCGCGAGCTCCTGCGACGCCATGCCGCGCAGCGGATCGATCCGCGCGCCGCTCGGGTTCTCCGAGACGACGAGCTCCATCAGGGTCTTTCTGTGCTTCTCGAGCGCCTCGGTCCGCGTGCGCACGACCATGCCGGGCGTTGCCGTCGTCGTGCAGGACGCGACCGGGTTCGCGCTGCCCTCGACCTCGACCACGCAGAGCCGGCACGCCCCGAAGGCCTCGAGCCGGTCGTCGTAGCACAGCGTCGGCACCGTGTCCCCGTGCCGGCGCGCGACGTCGTACAGCGTCTCGCCCTCGGCGAACTCGACGGTCTTGCCGTCCAGGGTGATCGTGTTGCCGCTCATTTCAGGTGCGCCTCCACCTGCTCCGGGAAGTCGCGCAAAAGGCTCTCCGTGATCAGGGGAGCCGCGATCCCGAGGCCGCAGGCGCTCACGGCCGCCATCGTACTCCCGATGTCGTGAACTTCGCTCTTCCAGGCCTCGGGATCGCTCGGCCCGGCCTCCCCGGCGAGCCGCTCGGTCAGCCGCTGCGTCCCGATCCGGCACGGGAAGCACTTCCCGCAGGACTCGTGGGCGAAGAAGGACATCGCCTGCCGGGCGACCTCGACCATGTCGCGGGAATCGTCGAAGACCATCACGCCGCCGGCGCCGAGGAACGAGTCCTTCGCGCGTAGGCTCGGCTCGTCCAGGGTGACGTCGAGGTCGGAGACGAAGCCGCCCGAGAGCCCCGCCATCGTGACCGCTTGAACGGTGCGCCCGTCCTCCGGCCCACCGGCCCAGTCGAAGAGCAGCGTCTTGAGCGGGAACCCGATCGGCACCTCGTAGTTCCCCGGCCACCGCACGTCGCCGGACAGGCTGATGATCTTCGTCCCGGCGTGCTCCCCCTCCCCGAGCCCGCGGTACCAGTCCGCCCCGCGCGCGAGGATCGGCGGCACGGAGGCGAGGGTCTCGACGTTGTTGACCGCGGTGGGGGTGTTCTCGTAGCCGTGGGTGACCGGGTAGGGCGGCCGGTTGCGCGGGAAGGGGTGGCGGCCTTCCAGACTATTAAGGAGGGAAGTCTCCTCCCCGCAGATGTACGCGCCCGCCCCGCGGCGGACGTAGACCTGGAAGTCGCCGAGCAGGTTCGCCTCCTGGGCTTCCTCGATCGCGCGCTCGAGGATCGCCTGGGTGTGCGGGTACTCGTAGCGCAGATAGATGAACCCCCGCGTCGCGCCGGTCGCCCGCGCGGCGATCGCCATGCCCTCGATCACCGCGTGCGGGTCGTAGTCCATGAGCACGCGGTCCTTGAAGCAGCCGGGCTCTCCCTCGTCGGCGTTGCAGACGATGGTCTTCGGCCCGCCGGGGGCTTCGGCGACGGCGCGCCACTTGCGCCCGGTGGGGAAGCCGGCGCCGCCGCGGCCGGCGAGACCGCTCGTGTCGACGACGTCGAGAACTTCGGCCGGTGTCTGCTCGTTCAGCGCGCGGGTGAGGGCCTCGTAGCCGCCGGTGGCGCGGTAGCCCGCGAGCGTCGCGCGATCGGGCTTGCGGATGTGCGCAAAGCAACACTCCTCGAGCCCGCCCGGATTCGGCGGCGGCAGCGGCGTCGGCGCCTCGCGCAGACCTTCGCCGGGCACGCCGACGAGGTAGCGGTCGCCTTGGATGACGGGCACGGGCTCGTCGCAGCGCCCGGCGCAGGGCATCGGCGTCGCGCCGTCGATCTCGGCGAGCAGCGCGTCGCAACCGCGCAGCTTGCAGATCGGCCCGTCGCAGACCCGCGCGCGGTCCCGGCCGCCGGGCTCGCGCGAGAAGTGGTGGTAGAAGGTGACCGTGCCGTAGAGGTCGGCCAGCGGGATGCGCAGCCCCCCTGCGACGGTCCGAAGAACTTCGTCGGACAGGTACCCATCCCGCTCGTGGAACGCGTGCAGGAGCGGGAGCAAGGGGGCGGGTTCGTCCCGCCAGCGGTCGATCAGGGCCTGGTCGGTCGGCACGGAATGCGCAGATTAGCGAGAACGGGGGGAAGCTGCGCTTCGGAATCTGGCGTAGTCGGCGACAACGCGCATCACGGTTCCCGCAGGTCCCTCCCGGCGACGGCATCCCGCCTGCGACGCCGGAGAGCTCCCAGCAACTCCGACGCATGCGGCGCGAGGAGGAGACACGCCAAGACCCCGGGGGCGAGAAACGTCGTGTTCGGGTCGCGGTAGAGCGGGTCCGAGAGCCCGTTCAAGAGCCGGTAGGCCGTCGGACCGACTTCGAGCAGCCGCTCCGAGTTGACTTGAATCCACGTGAACTCCCGCGCGACGGCGACGCCGATCCGCGTCAGGGCAATGGGGACGAGGAGCAGCTCGCCGACGACGAGGATCCGCAGGCGCAAACGCCAAGCCAGCGGCGTCGCGACGACGAGCGCGAAGAGAACCGCGGCGGGCAGGTACGCGATCATGTAGCTGCTCGAGGGCACGGCGAGAAACCGCTCCGGGTGGTCGGCGTGATAGAGCCTCAGCTCGGCGTCGATCCAGGCGCGCTTCTGGTCGAGGACCTCCACGTGGAGCGCCCGGTTGCCGCCGAGCGATCCGAGGCACGTATCGACCACCGCCGCGTACGCCCGCACGAAGAGGTCGTCGACCAAAAGCCAGAGCAGAAGGAGACCGGTCCCCCAGGCGAGCAGAGCGCCGACGAACTTAACGAGCCCCATCGGTCGCTTCCGCATCCAGCACGCGCATCGCCCACGCGGCCCACGCGACGAGAGCGGCGAGGATCAAGAGCCCGGGCCAGACGGTCATGTGGGCGAGCTCGAAGGCGCCGTGGAACTTCTCGCCGATGACGACGAGCGATGCGATCCGCACGACGTTGAGGCTCAGGAGCAACACGGTCCCGACCAGAAGGCCCCAGGCGCGCTGACTCCAACGAGCCGGGAAGGGAAGAACGCCGGAGAAGAAGACCGCGAGGGGTTGCAGTCCATCGCAGCCGCGCTTGACCTCGATCGAGAAACCCGCCGTGGACAGGGTGCCGTCCGTCGCTTCGGCGGATCCGTCCAGCAGGCTCAGAAGCCAGGACGCGACCTCGGTGTTCCAGGCCAGGTAGCGGTCGAACCCGGCCGTACCCCAGACGAACCAACCCAGCAGGAGCTGGAACGTCCCGAAGAGCAGCAGGAATCCGGCGACGAAGAAGAAGACGCGAGCGCGCTGGACTTCCATCGCAGGAGCTCATCCTAACTCCATTCCCGATCCAGAGCCCCCTGGGGCGGCTTCACCCGAGGCGAAGCGGCCGAAATACAAACTCCCCCCCAAAAGGGGCGGTGCGGCTTAGGCTAATCGCTATCGGCCAAACCGATTCCCACCCAAGTCCTCAGGAGGAACTCATGAGAGGGAGAAAGCTTGCCCCCCTCGCGACGTGCGCCGTGGCCTTCGTTGCCATCGCGCCGCTGAGCCGGGCACAGACCGCGGTCGAGACGTGGACCGCGACGCAGACGTTCGTCGTCAGCATGCCCGGCACGCCGGACGGCGGCGGCGGGATCGACTTCACCGGAACCCAGCCCGTGAACACGCTGGCTTTCACACCCGGCTCCGTGACGTTCGCCGGGGTGCCGGTCGACTTCTCCGGAACGGAGGCCTCGTTCCTCGCGACCAACTACGCGGGGACCGCGAACATCCCGGTGACGAGCGGTCCAGGGGTCGCGGGCGCGACGATCGACTGGGTGTCGTCGGGCGCGGTGAACTCGAACTGGACGTCCGACCTGTCGGGCGTGACCCTCGGCCCCGCGTTCTCGGCGTCCAATCTCGACGTCGTCGTCGGCAGCTCCTTCGACTTCGCCAACAACACTCCCAACTGGAGCTCCGGCGTCGTGCCCCAGCTTAACGGGGCGATCGTGGACGTGGACGGCACCAACCAGGTCACCTCCGTCGACCCGATCAACGGGATCGTCAACGTGTCGGGCAACGGGACCATCTTCGCGACCGCGCCGGTCGAGACGTGGACCGCGACGCAGACGTTCGTCGTCAGCATGCCCGGCACGCCGGACGGCGGCGGCGGGATCGACTTCACCGGAACCCAGCCGGTGAACACGCTGGCCTTCACGCCCGGCTCGGTCACGTTCGCCGGCCAGCCGGTGGACTTCTCCGGCACGGAGGCCTCGTTCCTTGCGACCAACTACGCGGGGACGGCGAACATCCCGGTGACCGCCGGTCCGGGGGTTGCGGGCGCGACGATCAACTGGAGCTCGTCGGGCGCGGTGAACTCGACCTGGACGTCCAACCTGTCGGGCGTGACCCTCGGCCCCTCGTTCTCGGCGTCCAATCTCGACGTCGTCGTCGGCAGCTCGTTCGGCTTCGCCAACAACACTCCCTTGTGGAGCTCCGGCGTCGTGCCCGAGCTCAACGGGGCGACCGTGGACGTGAACGGCACGAACCAGGTCACCTCCGTCGACCCGATCAACGGGATCGTCAACGTGTCGGGCAACGGAGCCATCTTCGCCACGCCCGCCCCGGCCGTGCCGACGCTTCCGGAGTGGGGGCTCATCCTGCTCGGCGTCGGGATCCTCGGCTTCGGCGCGCTCCTGCTCCTCCGCCGGCCGCGGGGAGCAACGGCCGCCGCCTGACGCGGAGACGCCTCTGCGTCCGTTCCTTCCCCGGAGCGCCGAGCGAGCGCTGATCCCGGTCTTCGGGGTCTTCGTGCTCGCCGGCGCGGTGCTCGTCCTTCGCCCGCGCGCCGGCTCGGAGCCGGTCGTGGAGGTCTTGCCGGCGCCGGCTTCGCACGCCGAGGGACCGGCGCCGGCCACGTCCGGGGCCTCCGGCGGATTCCCCGCGCCTGCCTGGCACGCGCAGGCGCCGACGCGGGCCACGTTCGAGGCCTCGATCGAGCCCGCTTCCGACGCGCCTCTCCAGGAGCTCTTCGTCCGCGCCGGCCTGGCCCGCGCGAAACAGCTCCTCGAGAGCTCCTCGGGAAGCGTGCGCGCGCGCATGACGCGCGTCCTCGACCGCGGCGAAACGTACCGCTCCGAGCTGGAGCTCTCCTTCGAACGCCGCGCAGACGACGTCTTCGTCGAGCTCGGCGTCGAGCGCGACGTCACCGAGCCCTTCGCGTACAAGGCGCGGCTCGAGGGGCTCCAGATCGTCGAAGCCACGCTCGTCTCGGACGCGGGGGAGCAAAGCATCGGCTTCGCGGGCGACGTGCCGATCGCCCTCGGCGACATGCTCGTCCCCGACGTCCTCGCGCTCACCGAGGCGATTCGCAACGACGCCGTCGAGACGGTCGGCGTGCTCGCCGCGCTGAACTCGGACCCGCTGCTGGTCCTCCGCGCCGAGCTCGCCGAGGAAGGGGAGGTCGCCGCCGACCCGTCCGCGCCCGATGACCACCGGGCCGTGCGCGCCCTCCTCTACGTGGACAAGACCCGGTTCGTCCCGCAGGCCGTGCGGGTCTTCGACCGCAACGACCGACTCGTTCGCGTGTACGAGGGCTTCACCTTCCGGGAGGCGGACAGCCTGCTCGCGCTCTCCGGTCTGCGGGTGGCTTCGTTGCCGAACGGGAGCCACACGACCTTCCAGCTCGACGAGATCGAGCTCGGAGAGGATTAAGGCGTCGGCTCGACCGGTCCAGGTCGCGACCTCGCGGCTCTAGTCGGCCCTTTGCGCCGATCCCGCTTTCGCGGAGCCGGTAGCCGGTGCTCCCTTCTCGCCCGGCTCGCGCGGGTGGGCCGGCGTCAGCACGTCCTCGCCTTCGTCCTTTCCGGCGTGCGCGTCGGACTTGCCGTTGCTCCCCGGCCGCAGGCGCATCAGGAGCCTGGACAGGCGTTGGCGCCACGGGCTCTGGAGTTGCGGGGTGGACTTCTTCCAGTCCGGGGAGAGGAGGTCTTCCATCACGAGCTTCGACGGCGTGTAGAAGGAGTGCACCATCACGAACTGGAGCTTCTCGTTCAGCGTTCGCTGACCCGTGTCCTCCTCGGCCTCGACCTCGACCTCGATCTCGTTGGGACCCTTCGGACCGGTCGCGCCCTCCGCGACCGTTGCCTTCTCCGAGACCGTGTCGCCCTCGGCAACCGACGCGCTCTCCGCGACCACGTCGCTCACCGAGACGTCTCCTTGTTCCGAAGCCGTCGCTCCCGAACCCTGGGGGGCCGCCTGTACGGTCGGAAAGCGCTGCTTGGCTTCGCGGAAGAGCTCTTCGAGCCTCTCCATGCGCTCCGTGGTCCTGCTGTCTCGAATGTGCTCGACGCACCGCCCGATCACGACGTCGGGGTCGATCGGGCGACGGCTTCGAAAGTCCTTGGGGACGAGCTCGAGCGCGATGAGGGCGTTCCAGTCGAAGCGGCGCAGGAGCCGGCGGGCGCAGGCCCGCCGCTTCTCGACCGTCGTGTACAGCTCGGCCAACTCGGCGTCGAGGGCGTCCTTGTTGGCCTTGGCCAGGCTGGGGTCGCGGCTGTTGTTGTAGACCTGGCGGAGCTTGCTGCGCAGCGTCCTGAGGTAGTTGAAGTACGCCAGCACGTTCACGAGGGGCTGGCGCGTCTGGAACTTCTTCGTGGCGAGCTTGTCGTTGATCCAGAGCAGGAGCCGGTCGTACAGGTTCGCGATGCCGATCGACTTGCCCGCCGGGCTCTCGAACAGGGTCGAGCGCAGGAGCGCCGTCGGCGTCACCGCGATGATCGACGCGGCCAGCACGCTGTCGTAGCGGACCTTGCCGGTCTCGGCCAGGTACACGTACAGGACGCCGATCAGGATGAGGTTCACGCCGATGAAGAGCAGCGAATACCGATTGAGCAGGTTGAAGATGCTGCCCTGATACCAGCGCCGGAGATCGAGGATGTTGAAGAAGACGACCGCGAAGAGAATCAGCCCGAGGTTGAAGAAGGGCCAGATGCCGTAGCAGCTATGGAGCAGCCGCACCTTCATCTCGAGCTTGGTGCGCAGATCGAAGGTCCGCTCGATGTTGATCGGCGTCAGGACGCCTTTCGGATTCTGTTCGTCGGCTGGATCGGCGCGATAGATCGTGGGGACAGCGATGTTCTCGGCGTCCGTGCCGAACTTCATGCCGGTCTGGCTGCCTTCGATCCTGCCGCTCAGCCGCTCGGTCAGCTCCGTCTTGAGCCGCGCGGGGTCTCCGCCCACCTCGTCGAGCGCGGCGAAGACGAGACGCGCCGTGTCGAAGGAGATGGCCTCGGCTTCGTCGACGAACTCCCTCGGCGGAATCAGGTCCGGCACCTCCTTCCGCGGTTCGAGGAGCGACAGGAAGTGGAAGCCCGGGTATTCCGCCGCGAGCCCCCGCGCGTCGAGGATCGTGAAGAAGATCGGCTTGTAGGGCGTCGAGGAGCCGTTCATGGTGAGGAAACGGCTGAGGATGCAGTCGATCTCCTCGCGCGAGCCGAACATGCCGACCGCTTCCGGCCGCTCGTTCAAGAGCTGGCGCACGCGGTCGTCGAGGTTCTCCCGTGCGTCGTACTGCAGCGGCAGGTACCCGTGCTTGAGGTCCATCGGGAGCGCCTTGCGGAAGGCGGCCTCGGCGCGCTCGCCGTAGGCGTTGTCCGCGTAGAGAACCGCACACGAGCTCACCCAGAACTTGCCGACGAAGTCGGCCATCTGTCGGACGCGCTCTCCGTCGCTCACGTTGGTGCGGAAGATCCAGTCCGCGGCCTTCCCGGCGCTCTTCAGCACCTCCGGCTTGATCTCCGCCGTGACCATCGAGGAGACGACCGGGACCATGTTCTCCATCACGCCCGCGTCGTCGGCGTCCTCGGCCTCTCCCGCGACGTCCTCGTCCTCCGCGCCTTCGGCGTCGCCCGCGGGCTCAGCGTCCTCGGGGACGGCCTCCGTGAGCGCCTCTTCCTTCGCCTGCTCCTCGCGCAGCAGGGCGGCGGCCTCTTCGAGGATGCGGACGTAGACGCCGCTGTCGGTCGGCCCGAGGACGGCGCGCACCCTGTCCTGCTCGAGCAGCGCCTGGAACTCGGTGAGCCCTTCGCGCTCGTCTCCGTAGGACCGGACCACGAGCCGGATGCGGTCTTCCTTCTTGAGGACCCGGAGCGCGTTCTTGATGCCGCGCTCGAAGTTCGCGCCGGTCGGCGTGTTGATGCGCAGAACCCCGACCGGAATGCGCGTATCGTCGCCCGCGTCTTCCTCTCCTTGCGACGCCGCGGCGGGCGCGGCGAGCACGAGGAGGAAGACCGAAACGAGCCGAATCCAGCGTATGATCAAGCGAGCAAGGCCTCGCAGCTATCCTGACGGTTGATGAGGGTTCACGCAAGTCGACCCGTTTCCAACCGCCCTCGCCCCAAGACGTTCGACCGCTCCGCTCTATTCGACGGCGATCTACGCACTGTGGCTCTCTGAGGCACGCGGTGGGAGTCCGGCAAAATCTTCCGGGTCCCACGCGTCCGCCCTTCCCGAGCTTGCGTGGACGTGGGGGGCGCGTGTGCTCCGAACCGCGGAGGAACATCATGCGACTTGCTTTCGCTCTCGCTCTCGCCACGACGCTGACGTGGGGTGCGAACACATCGGCCCAATGCGTGCTTCAGAAGCTGACGGTCGAGGGGAGCTACGGCTCGATCGGAAACCCCGAGGGGCGGGCGATCGCCGTCGAGGGGGACCTGATGGTGATCGGAATTCCCACCTTCATCTCCTATCCGACGGGGTGGCCGGGCGTGAGCGCCGGGGGAGCCGCGGTCTTCGAACGGACCGGCGGAACCTGGGTGCAGACGGACGTGTTGCTCCCGAGCGATCCGGTGGACGAGAAGAGCTTCGGCTGGTCCGTGGCGATCTCCGGCGAGCGCGTGGTGATCGGTGCGCCGTGGGAGCTCGACGTGATCGGCAGCAAACCACCCGGAGACGTGTACGTCTTCGAACGCTCCGCCAACGGCTGGGTCGAGACCGCCAAACTCCAGGGCGCCGGTCTCGGTATCTACGCCAAGATGGGCTGGAGCGTCGACGTCGACGGCGACGTGATCGTCGCCGGTGCGCCCGGCAACCAGATCACGTCGTCCGCCGGGAGCGTCTTCGTCTTCGAGCTCCAGGGCGGGCTTTGGACCGAGACCGCCGCGCAGCACTGGCCCTCGTCCTCGGAGCAGCTCGGTGAAGCGGTCGCCGTCGAGGGGGACACGATCCTCGCCTGGGTCGAGTCCATGAACGCGCGCGTCGAGGTGCTCGCGCGAAGCGGCGCGACCTGGTCGATCGTCGACGAGATCGTTCCCGACGATCCCGAGCCCTTCGATGCCTTCGGATACTCCCTATCGCTCGACGACGATCGCGTGGCCATCGGCGCGCCGGATCGGGACGACGGGAAAGAGGACTCCGGCGCGGCTTACGTGTTCGACCGCACCGCGGGCGTCTGGACGCAGACGGTCAAGCTGACCGCGAGCGATCGATCGGCGGAAGACGAGCTCGGACACGTGGTCTCGTTGGATGCGGACGTGGTGTTGGTCGGCGCTCCCAACGGCGCCGATTTCTACGGAAGCGCCTACCTGTACCGCGAGTCCGGCGGCGCGTGGAGCGAGACCCAGGTGCTGGCGCCCGACGGCGAGCAGTACGACTTCTTCGGAACCGAAGTCGCGCTCGAAGGCGACGACATGTTCGTCCTGAGCCCCGACGACGGAGGCGATCCCTCCCCCGGCCCAGGATCGGTGTACGCCTGGTCCGTGAGCGAGGCCGGCTGCCCGACGCTGCTCGGGCTGGACGCGAGCGTGTCGCTGTCGGCCGGCGGCGAGCAGCTCCTGCTCCTGGACGCGGGCGCGGCGCACGCGGGGCTGGTGTACCTGCTCCTCGGGACGAGCGCGGGCACATTGCCGGGGATTCCGGTGGGCTCGGTCGTGCTGCCGCTGAATCACGACGGCCCCGGAGGCTATCTGCTGCACACGCTGGCGAACCCGAACAAAGCGCCGCTCGACAACTCGTTGGGCTTCTTCGACTCGGACGGACGGGCGAGCGCGCGCTTCCAGATTCCGCCGGGGACGACGCCGTTGCTGTCAGGCCTCGAGCTGCACCATGCCTACGTCGTCCTCGACCCCGGCCTGGCAGCGGTGTTTGCGAGCGAGGCGGAGCCCGTGACCCTGGTCGACTGAAGGCGACTCAGGGCAGCCGGAGCGAGACCTCTCCCCGAGCCCAGGAGGGAACCGTCGTCCTGCACGTCGCCGCCGTACCTGCCGCCGTCCTCGCTCGAACTTCGTATTCGCCGCGCGGTAGACCGCGCAACGACAAGCTCCCGCCGTCGTCGGTGATCAGGGCGGTTCCTCCCGACGAGAGGACGCGGCCCGCTTCGACCCAATCTTCGACTTCGCCAGGGAATCCGAGCGACGCGACCTCGAGTGCCACGCGCGGCACGGCCTCTCCTCCGGCGCACAGGACGCGCACGACGAGATCTCCCGTCCGCACGAGCTGCACCACCTTCGGCTTCGTCCGAGTGCGCGTGGCTTCGACGAGCGCGTCGGCGGTCCAGTAGCCCGGCGCGCCGACCATCAGCCGGTACCTCCCCGGCCCCATGCGCGTCCACGCCACGCGGCCCTGCCGGTCGGGATGGCGGCGCGGCAGGCCGAAGCTCGAGCCCGGAAGCTCCAGGTAGGCCTTCACGCCCGTCACGGGCTCGGCGCCGTCTTTCAATTGCACGGCGACCGTGTAGCTCGTGTCGACCACGACGTCGACGACTTGATCGGGATCGGCGGGGACGTCCGCGGGAATTCCGAGGTGGGTCCCGAAGACCGGCTGGTAGACCACGAGGCTCAAGCGCCCGCACGGCGGCGCCTCGAGCGTGAAGTAACCGTCGCCGTCCGCGTCGACCTCGGTGGACCAGCCGCCGGCTCCTCCGCCTTCGCAATTGGCGTGGACCGACGCGCCCGGGATCGGATCGCCGGCGCTCGTGACGGCTCGAAAGCGAAAAGCCTGCGGCGTGCCGAGCACGAGCGAGACCGTCTGCGGTCCGGGCGGCGCTAGAGCGACGCGCTCGCGCGCGACGGTGTCGCCGCTCGAGTCTTCGATCTCGAGGACGACCTCTTCTCCGGCGAGCGCGGGGAACACCGCCTTCCGCTCCTCCGAGAGCTCGGCCCAGACGAAGCTCGATCCCGAAGAGCCCTGGTGGTGAGCGCCGACGTAGGCGGTGTCGGCGAGATGGATGCCTTCCTTCTCTGGAACTTCCACGATGAGCTCCGTGCCAGCGTCCAATCGCCATTCGACGTGCCAGGGCTCCGCGTTGCTCAAGTTCCGCGAGAAGTACGACCAGCGGCCATCCGGGTGCTCGATATGGAAGAGGTAGTAGCCGTCGATGCACCCATCGAGCTGGACGAGGCCGTCGGAGGAAAACCCCGTCGGCCCGAAGCGACGCATGCCGCTCGTCGAGAGCTCGAACGCTGAGAAGTCGGTGATCTCGTCCGACACGAGTTGCACCGTCATCGATCGCGTCGGATAGAGCGGCAGATCGCCGAAGTCCAGAAGCTGACCGGGGATCGGGACCGTCGAGACGTAATCCTCCTCGTAGTCGGGAGCGTTGACCATGAGCCGGGCGTTGCCCGGTGCAAAGGCTTCGGCGCGAAAGCGCCCGTCGGAGTCGACGGGATGCGGCGGCCCCCAGGCGGTGGTGAACTGGCCGCCGACGCTCGAGTAGACCTGGATCTCCGCGTCGTCGATCGGCAGGTACGTGTTCCCGTCGATCACCCGGCCGACGCCGACGACGGGGTCGGTCAGCTCGAGCTCCGCCCGAGCGACTTCGTCGGGACGGATGCGAACCGTGACGATCTCGCTCTGCGTGTGCTTCGGGCTGAAGGCGTAAAGGCTGATGACGCCCTCGGGCACGGTCTCGACGACGAAGCGCCCGTCCTCGGCATCGTCGACGACGGTCCATTGGAAGTCGATGGGATGATCGTCCCAGTGGATGACGTCGTACTTGTCGACGGGCTCGCCTTTGTGCGTGACGACCACTTCGAGCTTGCCCGACCGGCCGAGCGCGAGCACGTACTCGTCCTCCTCCGGGGGAAGGCGGTAGGGCCCGAAGAAGCGGCGCTCGTAACCCTCCGCGTCGGCGAGGAAGCTGAACTCGTCTTCCTTCGGAAGACCGCCGATCTCGACGCGACCTTCCTCGTCGGCGTCGTACCAAGCGGACCAGTCTGGATCGTGCACGAAGGAACAGCAGGCGCGGGCCGTGCGAATCGGCTCTCCTTCCGCGTTCTCGATGCGGGCTGTGACCGATTCGCCGAACGTCGCCTCGATCGTGACGTCCACCGACCCGCCTTCGGATGGAACTTGGAAAGGAACGCGCTTCGCGAAGAGCCCTCCGCCGGCGAGCCGACAGTCCGCCTCTGCGGTACGCGGCGAATGGAACTCGGCCGGGCCGAACGTCCCATCGTTTTCGACGGCAAGGCTACCGAGCTCCTCCCAATCCGAGTCGGTGTCGACGGCGACGCGAACGAGCACGTCTTCCGGAAACGGCGGATCGTCGGCGAGGAACACGGTGCCCGAGAGCCGAAAGCCCGATCGCAGGACGAGCTCGAGCTCCTCCTTCTCGTGCGCCCACTTCGACGGCGATATGCGCGCGCCCTGTTTCGCCTGGGCCACGACCTGTTTCGGCGCTGCGGGGAGCAGGCAACGGCCGGCCTCGTCCGTCGTTTCGGTCCAGACGAACACACGTTGCGCGCGGACCTCCCAGGGATCGCGGGAGCTCTTGTGCTTGCCCCAGAAGAGCCCGCGAACCGTCACCGTCGCGCCGGTGGCGACGGCTCCCGAGGAATCGCGCACGGTAACGGAAACAGGTTTGGCTGGTTCGAGTCGCACCTCCCGCGCGACGAGGAGGTCCCGCCGATCGAGCAGCAAGAGCGGCTGGGCCATATGCCCCGCGTGCACGACCCAGATCACCGACGGCACCGCCGGTTCCCCCTGGGGCAGGTCGAACGCGAACTCTCCGTCGAGGCCCGACGTCGCGACGACCGACGCCTCGGCGATGGCCTCCCAGTCCTGGCTGCGCCAGGCGCGCTCCTGAAACTCGTCGCGAAGCTGCGTCCAAGTGAGCGTTGCGGCCGCGATGGGCGAACCGTCGGCGGAGATCACGCGGCCGCGGAGTTTCTCGGGGACAGCCGTGCGTTGGAGCGGCGCGTGAGGTTCCGTGGACTTCACTTGCCGCGGCGCGGCTGGCGGCCGGTTCCCGACCGCCCACGGCGGGGCTTCGTTGATCTCGGGGGTCGCTTGCTCCGACGGCGGAGCCGAGGGATGGGGAATCGCTGTTGGTTCCTTCGACTCGAAGGTGTGTCGAACCGCGATGGAGCACAGGATCAGTAGGAGAGCGAGGGAAAGGACAAAGAGTGAGGTCTTCATGACCCCACAGGGATAAGGGCGAAGGGACTTGGTAGCTATCCACGGCGGACCGGGTGACCACCTCAAGTCTGCCGTCAGAAACAACTTGCCGAAGTCTCAGCTCTCAGGACGATCGTCCAAGATCAGCTCCCGAGACGGCGAATTCCCCGATTCGCTAGCCGGTGTTTACTCGAAAGAGCACCGGGTGCAAGCGTGATGGAACAAGTTCCAACTACCCGCCGTAGTCCGGGGGCGGTGTCTTCCTTACGGGCGGCGCCGGAGTGTCAGAGCTACTGCCCCGGGTCACCTCAGGCCCAACCTGCGGAGGGGGCGGAGCGGCGTTCAGTAGCGGCGGCAACGCAGCGCCGAGCACGAACAGTAGAAGAAGGGATTGTCGAGTGATTCTCGAGAACGGCATGGAGGTCCTCCTGCAACAAGGGATGGCGAAGTGGAAGCTCATCACGCCGGATGCCTTCTGGCGCCAGTTCAGCAAGGTCTGACTTGGCGTTCTGGTGGAAACTCCCGATCCTCACAAGACTTAGAACACCAGTGAGCTTCTGCGGTGCCTCAGCTCGACTTGTAGCGACGAGACGAATTCACCGGTTTGGATGCCGGTGATTTTGACTCAAGGGACGCGAAGTTCGACCTCTCCGTCTCCTCCGGACGGGACTTCCACCTCGTGTCGTATCGTCTGTCCCGTCGACGACTCCGCCTGCACGACGTAGTTCCCTCGGGGCAAGCCGCTGAGCCACAAGCTACCATCGCCCCGCGTCATCAGCGCAAGTTGGCCAGACGAGATCACGCGCCCCTCTGCGATCCAGGTGGGCACGTCTCCCGAAACTCCAAGGGACTGCACTTCGATCTCTAGGCCCGGGACTGGGTTGCCATCTGCCTTCTTGGCTC
This sequence comes from Planctomycetota bacterium, assembly GCA_028278425.1. Classification (GTDB taxonomy): domain Bacteria; phylum Planctomycetota; class UBA1135; order UBA1135; genus JANQEJ01. The sequence goes on from JANQEJ010000057.1 coordinate 56,585, forward strand.
GGACGATCAGGTTCCCCGTCCGTACAAACTGGACTTGGTGCTCCTGCTTGGAAGTTCGCGTTGCCACGGCCACCGCTTCCGTGAACCAGTAACCCGGCGCGCCCGCCTTGAGCACGTACGATCCTGGCCCGAGCTGTGTCCACATCAGGCGTCCGTCGCTGTCCGGATACCGTGCCGGGAGATCGCGCCGGCTCTCGACGTGGGTGAGGAAGGCCTTGATGCCCGTTACCGGCTTGCCGCCGTCCTTCAGTCGAAAGCGGACGGAGTACGCCGGGTCGATCTCAACGTCGACGACTGCATTCTCGTCGGCAGGGATGTTGACGAGGATCCCGTACTGATGTCCATAGTCGGGATGGAACACGGAGAGGTGGAGCGGGTCGCAGGGTGGGCTTTGCAGGCCGGCGATGCCCTCGTTGTCCGTGCGGGCTCGCGTCGCCCAACCAGTGGTGTCATCCTGACACCTCGCGTGGATGGAGGCTCCCGAGACGGGGCTCGACGCCGGATCCACAACGCGGACTCGAACCGGCGAGGCGACCAATCGCAGAGAGGCAGTTTGCGGGCCAGGTGCGGCCAGCTCTTGGTTCTTACGGGCTAGGAGCTCCCCCGCCGCGTTTCGAACCTCGAGCACGCTCTCGTCCCCCAGGAGGGATGGAAAGACCGTCCGACCGTCCGACACCTTGGCTCGAGTCGATCGCGGACCGGAGCCCCCGCGGTGGTACGCCGTTACGGTGGTGTCCTTCGGTAGCGCCGAGCCGTCCGAACTCTCCAATTCGACGACCAGGTGCGTGCCCGTCGCCAGCTCCCAGTCCACTTCCCAGGGAGTTCCGTTGTAGAGGTAGCGGTAAAAGCTCGACGACGCTCCGCTAGGCGACAGGATTGTGAAGGAGTAGTACCCCGCAACGCAGCCTCGAAATTCGGCGATTCCTTCGGGCGAAAAGGCCTTAGCGGGGAAGCGACGAACTCCTCCGACCGAGACCTGGTATCCGGACAGGTCGATTGCATCCTCGGCGATCAGTCGAACAGAAAGCGAACGGGCCGCGTAAAGAGGAAGCGCACCGAAGTCGAGGAGTTGTCCGGGCAAGGGCGTTGCCGAGACGTAGTCTTCCTCGTAGCCCGGCGCGTTCACGATCAAGCGAGCGTTCTTGGGAGAGAAGCCGTTCACCCGAAAGCGGCCGTCGGAGTCCACTCCCTGCGGATCGCTCCACGGCGTCATGAACTGTCCGCCCACGCTCGTGAAGGGTTCCACCGTCGCCTCCGGCAGCGGAAGAAAAGTCTGGCCATCGATGACCCTCCCGGTCCCCACGATCGGGTCGGGGAGGTCGAGGCTTGCCTCCGCCAACTCCGTTGAGCTCACGTGAACCGTCGCCGTGTCGCTCTGAGCGAATTCCTCGTTGTAGGCATAGAGATGAAGGAGCCCTTCCGGGACGGCCTCCAGCAGATAGCGTCCTCCCGGAGCGTCCTGGACGTCGAGCCATTGAAGATCGTAGGGCGAGTCGTCCCAGTAGATGAGCTGGAAGCGTTCGACCGGCTCGTCTCCATGTCGCACGACGACCTCGACGTCGCCTGCACTGCGCAGGGAGAGGACGATCGGCTCGGGATCCTCCCGCGGCAGCGGATACGGACCGAAGATCCAGGTCTCGTACCCCTCCGCCTTGGTGTCCAGATTGAATTCGCCTTCACGGGGCAGGCCGGCGACTTGGACAAGACCTTCGTCGTCGGAATAGAACCACTCCGTTCGGTTGGGTTCCGACTCGAAGAGACCTTGTATGCCTGCTCCGCTGATCGGCTCACCGTCCGCGCTCTGCACGAGTGCGAGAGCGGCGTGGCCCTCCTCGGCGCTGATCGTAACGAAGACTGACCCGCCCTCGTCTGGAACTGCAAAGCGCGCGAGCGGTGCCAAGAGCCCGCCGCCTACGAGTCTGCACCATGCTTCTCCGGCGGGTGGAGCCTGGAAGACGAACGGGCCGAACTTGCCGTCAGGGCGAACCGCCAGGCTGCCCAGAGTCCGGTCTCCGTGGTCGGTGCGTGCTTCCACAAACACGGATGCACCGTCGGCGAAGGGAACGACTTCACCGGACAACGAAAAGCCGGACTCTAGAACAAGGTCCACCGAAGGAACGGCGCTCCCGGAGTACGTGGAAGAGACCTGGTCACCGTGGATGGCGCGAATCGACGCCTCATCGAGCATGGCGGGAAGGACGCAACGACCGTCTTGATCCGTCGTCGCTGTGCGGAAGAAGACACGCTGGCTGCGGACCTCCCATTCGTCGCGGTGTCGTTCATCGCTCCAGAGGACGAAGCCGCGTTGCTCGACGCGTGCCCCGGGAATCGCGGTGTCCCAGGCGTCTCGGACTCTCACCCGGATAGAGTCCTGTTCCTCGAGTCGTATCGCCGGCTTCCCTAGCAAGTCTCCTTCGCTGAGCAGGAGAATACGAGCTGCTTCATTGCCGGAATGTGTTGCCCACAGTACAGAGGGGACAGGAGGCTCCTCGAGGGGCAACTGAATCGCGAATGCACCAGTGGAGTCGGTAAGTGTTTCGATCGTCGCACGAGCCAGCCTCTCCCATTGCTGGCTCCGCCATGAGTTGACCGCAAACTCGTCTCGTAAGGGAGTCCAGGTTACGGAGACGCCTTCGAGAGGTTGGTCATCTGCGGTCAGGACACGACCTGTCAGGTGCGTGGTTGCAGTCTCTGCTCGCCGCTGACCAAGCGCGTCGCGAGCGGGCACAGCAAGAGCATCGGGAGCAGCTTCATCCGGCTGCGCGTCTCTCGTGGATGCGGCGGCTTCCGATGTGGCTGCTCCTACAGGTGCAGCGAGTGAAGAGTCGGTGTCGACTCTCGGCCAGGAGAACCACGATGCTGTCGCCGCGGCAGCCAAAAGGGCTCCAACGATCGCAAGGCGACTCAGCCTCATCTTCTTGAGACGCGTGCCTATCCGCCTCCACCGCCTCCGCCGCCGACGGTTCTCTTGGCGACCTTGCGATTTGGCGGTGTATCGGTACTTGAATCGCTTGGACTCGCGGAGCTGTCCCCATCAGAGGGAGGAGGTGATGCACCGACTGCCCAGAGCGACGTTGTCGCACCGAGCAAGAGCACGACAAGAAAAGACACAACGAGGCGTCTAGAGCAGCGCATGCAAGCACTCCCGGGGAAAGGGGCCCACGTTGTCCGCAAGCTGGAGGGCCAGTTCGCGGCGTTTCGGGGGCAAGGTCCATTGGCTTCCGTCACTAATCGTCCGGACGCGGTTCGCGGCATCCTCGAGGCGCCGTTTGGGTAGCTGATCGAGATCGGCGATAACGCTCGCTGCCTCGTGCACATCCTTGCCGTCGCCGAGCTGGAGATCTAGGTAGACGACATTCAGGAGATACTCGACTGAAATGCTGGGGTCGAGATCGCCCGCAAGCGCGATGCTTGCCGCTTCTTTGTATGCCGCGAGCGCCTCCGCGGGTCTACGTAGATCGGTTAGCGCCATACCGACGGTACCGAGTGCAGAGGCGCGGATTCGCGGTGAATGTGGCTCAGCGGCGACTTCTCGCCCCAACCTAACGGCGGAGTTGAACTGCCCCAGTGCACAGGTCTCAAACACCAAGTACGCGCGGGCGTTTGGCGCATCTTCGAGCTCGAGGGAGGCCCAGAGCAACCTCATACGAGAGGGCATTGTGGGCTCGCCTCTCGGCCGAATGAAGCGTTCCAGCACCAGCACCTCCGGCCTATTCTGTAGTGCCTCCGGCAGGGCGGCGAGCCGATCTCGCGCGATCCCTTCGAGCTGTTGCCGCGACTTCGTCATCACTCGTCGGTTACGCGCCGATGCCGGGTGCGCGAAGAACTCCGACAAGAAGGCTTCCCTCAACAGCCACGCCATCTCATGCCGGTGAACCTCCAGAAGCTTCTCCTCCGCCGGCAACAACCCCGTCCGCGAAGCCGCCACCTGCAAGCTCCCATCCCTCAACCCACAAAGCAACTTCCGCGGCTCCGTCAGGAACAACGACGCCCTCGGATCCTTCGACAGATCCGCGATGACTTGCTCGAGGTCGGGATCGATGGGCGCAAGGTCAGCCATCCGGACCTCCTTCCTCGTTCCTCCGCTCTTCCATCGCAAGGAGGACCGCCTGCGAGGCTAGCCGAAGAGCCTCCCGCGCCTTGTCCGGCGGCCCATAGCCCTCGGCGACGTAACGGTTGAGCGTCTTGCCCGCGATCGCCACGGCGTAGAAGACGCGACGTTGATCGATCGGCAGGTTGTTCACGGTAAGACACACGAGCCGCGTGAGCTCCAATTCGATTCCGGAAAGCTCGGAGAACAAGCGATAGTATTCCACCTCGGGCGATTCCGAGACGGGGAGCCGGCGGGATTCCTCCTGGTACTGGCTGATGCCGAGGTCCTTCGCCGACTTGATGATGCACCGGTCGAGCCATTCGCCGAGCGAGGGGGATCCCTCGTAGAACATCGACTCGAAGGCGACGCGCGCGAGGCAATGCTCGACGAAGGTCTTCGGGTTCAGGAGCAGCGCTTCGCGGGCCAGCGCGCCGAGCGCGCGCGGCAGGATGTCGAGCGGGTCGCCGTCGTGCAGGCGCCGCAGGATCTCGGGGGGAGAGCCGCCGCGGAGAATGTCGGAGCCGGGGAAGCGAACCTCATCGGAGGCCTTTCCCGTTTCGCCGGTTCCCTCTCTCCTTTCCTCCAAGCTCTACTCCTCGTTGGGGATCACGGAGGATGCAGCCGCAAGGTAACGATGCGAGTCTAGGGCATCCCCTCCGCACCGGCAACGGCTCCTGAGACTCTCTCGACCGCGAATGGAGAACCGCTGACGCAGCTCGTTCCGTGCGACGAGCACAACACAACCTCGGACCATGGCCAGCCCGATCAGCTCAATAGGAACGCGGCTCAACGGGATGCACGCACGAGAAGGGCGAACGGTCGGAATCCTCGGCGATTCCTGCCGCCGTCGTCTGACCGAGCTCACCTAATCGGTTGAGCCGTAGACGGTTAGCGACTTGTCTCAGGGGCGGCTATTCCCGCCGAAAGCCGCCCCTGCCGGGAAGCCTGGAAGGCCATTGTCACCGCCGCTGCCGCGCCCATCTCCGCGCTGAGCGTCTCGATCACGTCCGTCACCGCCGCGTTCTCCGGCTCTCGATCGCTCGCGGGTTCAGAGTTGTGGTTGAAGAACAGGACGTAGTCGCGAAGCGTGAGGAGCGCGGTGGCCGTCCCCAGATCCGTCGCGTGAACTTGCTCTCGCAAGCTGGCGAAGCGCGTCGGGGCCTGCCGTGCGAGTCGCACTCCCCCCCCCCCCCCCGGAACGCACTACGGGCGACTCAGTTGTTCGGCAAGCCCGAGTCCGGCGCCCTCATTCGTAGATTCGCCTCTGTCCTTCCGGGCCAAAGATAACCGCGAGCGTCCTGCGCCATCCGTCGATCAGTTCTGGCTTCCTGGATGCTAGCGATTTCTTGAGTCTTTCATTTCTCGCTGCGTCCGCGCGGTGCTCGGCCTGACCTTGGGTCACGAGCCACCATTGCTCGTTCCATTCCGTCATCGCATGGCGGAACTCCCGATACGCGACGAGGAACTCATCCAATTGACCCTTCAGAGGGATCTCTCCCAACGGTTCGATGACGTACGAGATGATGGTCTCTTGGTCGTCGGGCTCGTACTGCCGGCCGAAGCCCTCTTTGAACATCAGCGCCAGGCCTTCACCGAGCTGGGACCGGTAGAAGTAACAATCGCGCTTGAGCTCATCGACTCGTTCCTCAAGGGCGAATACCTCTTCGTAGAGCGCGTTGATGGTTCCTTGTTTGCTCTCACATTCGCTGCAGGGTCCTTTGCTTTCCGCGGTCGGAACTGAAACCCTCCTCGACGGCGCCAACTGGAGTTCGATGCGGCTGGCCTTCGGAGTACCTGGGTCCGATGTGACAACCTGTTGTTGTCGAACAGCGGAGGAGCCTGGTTTCAAGGCAACGAATCCCAGGGCCAGAAGGGCGAGCCCTGCCAAGCTCAGCAAGATCGGCTTCATTATGTTCTATTCCAACTCAGCGACGGGACGCCCCGCCGAATGTCAGGCGCTAATGGTCCAGTTTCCAGTCGTGTTGACCAGGTTGTACCGCGCAGCAAGAGCCGCCCTATCGGGCAACTCGGTCGTTTGGCAAAGCTGAGGCCGCCGGCTTAGCCCCGTCCCTGAAGTTGCGGAATCGCCGCATCTTAAGACTTCCCCAGTGCGCCGAACGGGATGAAACAGAGCCAAGAATCCCGACAGCCGGATCAGATTGCGCGTGCCTTGTCCCAGAAACTCGTGCTCGCCCAACAGCCGATCGGGCCGTTGCGAGTGGGGAATCTGTTGGGGACAGAGCGGCGTGTGACCGCCCTGCCCATCGCTTGATCCGCAGATCCCAGCCAACCCCAGGGGGGACGCTGGGTATGCAGAACTTCAGCACCAAAGATCATAACGATGCATGCACTCAAGCACCTGATCGCCATCCTGCTCGGGATGGTGGCGCTCTCGTTCATCTCGATGGCGGGGCAATCCTCCGACACCGGCGGAGTGGAAACAGCCCACAACTGGACCGAAGATGAGATCGGGGATGAATCCTCGGGCACGTCCGGTGGCGGCTCAGCACTCACCAAGTCCAACGACAAGGGCAAGCTCAAGTGGAAGTCCTGCTCCGGCAAGAAGACAGGGAGGCACCAGCACGACCCCCACGAGACCATCACCTTCTCGGGCGGTGCGAGCGGCTCGGCCCACGGCACAGGTTCGAAAACTACGGTCAGCGTCTCCGGCGGCGGCGAGGTTGAGGTCGGGAAACCCGATGGATCAGGCTCCGGCGACGCCGATGGCTCTACCGTTTGCATCGACGGCAACAAGTCTAAGATCAACGTGAACGGAGAGGGGGTTACCATCAACTTCAATGACAAGCCCCACGACAATACCGTGAATGCCAAAGGCTCCGGCACGATCAATCTGAACGGCGCTCCTGGCGACAACGTGATAAACACGACCGGAACCTGGACCATCCATCCCTAACGCCTCACGCGGCGCCCTGCGGACCCGCAGGGCGCCGCCCCACGCAAGACTGACGATAGAGCAATGAAGCCAATTGCACTGAGCCTGGCTGGACTCGTCCTTCTGGCCCTCGGGTTTATCGTGGTGGAGCGGGGCCCTTCGTCTGGCCAACAGGCAAGCGTCGTCCCGTCGGAGACACGAGAGACTCAGACAGGTCAACTCGTATCGGAAGCGATCGGGCCTGAACTGACCGAACCGATTCGGCTCCCCGTCTCGACCGCAGGAGATCTGCAACCCTGTAGCGCGTGTGATAGCAAACAGGCCACAATCAACGCGCTCTACGCGGACATCGAGGCTCTTGAGCGACGGATTGATGTCCTGCAGCGCGATCGCGTCTTCTACCAGTCCGTGGTTGGCGAGAGCTTGGCCGTCGAGTTTCGGGAAGGCATCGGCCGGCAATTCGATCCCGAGGATCAGGATCTCATCATCTCCTACCTCATCGGGCCACTGGGGGAGATCCCGTTGGATTGGCAACTAGCCGAGTTCCTTGTTGCGTGGCGGGAAAAGCAAGACGAACTGCAACGAGGGGTGAGAGGCGAAGCCCTAGCCAATTGGGAGGAGACCCTAGCCCGGATCTTCGGGCCGGAGGCACAGCGGCGCATCTACGAGTAGGGAGGCCCGCTAGGCAAGGCGGTCGCGGATCTTGGCGGCAAATTGCCCCTCGCACTTCTTCGAACAGGCAGCCGTCACGGTCCATGCAGTTACGTCATACCGTTGGATCGCTAGGCGCCGCTCCGCCGCGTCCGGAACACTCCGCGGCAAGATGACGGCGACGCGCGGACATGCCGCCCGATTCCATGTTCCGGTGGCTGCGGGGTCGATCGTGCAGCGACCGCTCTAGTCGGATGGCGTCCGGCCGGAACGAGGCTACTCCGCCGAAGGCCGCCCTTGCAGCGAAGCCAGGAACGCCTCTGTCACCTCTGCCGCTGCGTCCACCTCCGCATGCGCTCCTCGCAGGCGCGGATCTGCGGGCTCGAGAACTAGTTCGCCGCTGTTGTGCCCAGGATCGACCTAAACGAGTGGTTTATAGACGATTAGGCTGTCGTCCCCGACTTTGGCAGGCGTGGCTGCTTCTGACGACGTTGGCGACGAGTTCATCGCGGCCCTGGGGATCGCCGTTCGCGAGCAGCGCGAGCGCCTTGGATGGTCGCAGGAAGAACTAGGCTTCCAGGCAGAGATACACCCCGTCTACGTCTCGGGGATCGAGCGGGGGGTGCGAAACCCGAGCGTCAGAGTGATCTGGCAGGTGGCGAAAGCGCTGGAGACAGATGTAAGTAGGCTTCTTCAGCGGGCTGAGAGGCTTCTTGAGTAGAGCCCTCTCACTCCGCCGAAGGCCGTCCTTGCCGCGAGGCTAGGTGCATTTCGATCACCACCCCCGCCGCTTCCACCTCCGCGTTGAGCGTCTCGATCACCTCCGCAACGCCGGCGTCCTCGTCCAGCCGGCTCTCGATCGCCTACGGCTCGAAGTTGTAGTTGACGACAAGACCTAGACGCGAAGCGTGACGAGCGCAACGGCCGTAGTGGTTCGTCTCGCGGAACAGCCCGAGCGGGCGGGCGAAGTTCACCTGCACTTCGCGCTTGCGCTCCTCGGTGCGGGCACGGATCTTTGCCCTCGAGAGCTGATCAAGATCGCGCTGAGCTCTCTCGACTACCCTTGTCCCTTTCGCTACAACGTGGACCTACGAGATCGCGCGACAGGATGGCAGTTTCAAATCGGCTCGGCCGGTTCTGCTTGGGGAACGCCTAGGTGATCCCGGCGAGCGTAGATTCGATTATCCTGAGGTAGCTCAACCCCATCCAGAAGCCGTAGAACGACGAGATGACGCTCGCTGACGCCAAAACCAGGAAGCTGACCGACATCATCCGAAACAGCTTCCGGGTCCGAAAAAACCAAGAGCCTCTGTACGTCGACCTCGGCAACAATCTCGCGAGAATCTCGGCACCACAGCATCTCCTGATCTTCGGTCGACGCGGCTCCGGCAAGTCGTGCCTGATGATCCACTACCTCAGCAAGGCACGAGCTAGTGGCGTTCTGCCCATCTACATCCTTGCGGACGAGTATAAGAAGCTCACCTATCCCGACATCCTCATTCGTCTTCTACTCACAATTGTCGAGGCTCTCTTTCCCCACGACAGACTTCGCAATCGGCTTTTTCGTAGAGGCCGGCTAAGAGCGAGCGCTAAGAGACTTCGCCAACTTCTGGATCTCGCTGACGTAGCCGAAGTGGTAGAGGACCGCCGGAGCGATCGAAAGAGGGGAGGCAGCGCCGAAGTCGGACAGGGTCCAGCGCAGGTAGCTGCGGAAATGGCCTCTTCTGAATCGGTCGGGCGAACGTCCAAGTTCAGAGAGGAGAAAATAGCCGCCCTTGAGCGCTATCTTAGTGACTACAAGAAGGCCATCGAGGAGGCAATACAGCGAAGTCGGTTCGAGCGTGGTTGCGTTCTCATCGACGACTTCTATCTGTTTCCCAGGCAGTATCAGCCTGACGTGATCGACTACCTCCATCGTCTTCTACGAGACACCGACATCTATCTGAAGATTGCAACGATCCGACATAGGACAACGCCTTCCAGGAACTATCCGCAGACTGTCGGCGTCGAGCCGGGGGAGGATGTTGAGGAACTAAATCTCGATCGGACGCTTGAGGACGTAGCTTCAACGCAGCAGTACCTCGGCGGCATGCTCGAGTGGATGGCTATCGAAGCAGGCCTCAGCGACGTTACGAGAACTCACTTCAATGCCGATGGTCTGCAGGCCCTTACGCTCGCCTCAGGCGGCGTACCTAGGGACTTCCTGAATATCTTCGTTCACGCGGTCGAAGCCGCGCTGGATTCACGAGCCGAGAGATGGCTTACCCCTAGATTCATCTTCAAGGGAGCGAGCCGACTCACATACCAAACCAAGCTGCGAAACCTACGAGACGATGCAGATGACGTCACGGAAGGGCTGGAGAGGCTCTTCGTCGACATCATGCGCTTCTGTCTAGATGAGAAGAAGAAGACCGCTTTCCTTGTCGCGCAAGAAGAGACTCAGCAGTTTCCGCGTGAGCATGATCTCATCCAGCAGCTTATGGACATGAAGCTCATCCACGTCGTCGAGCCTGACACATCGGCTGCTTCTGGCCGCACTGGAAGATACGAAGCCTACACCCTCGATTTCTCCCTTTTCATGGAACCCCGGCGGCGCGGCATCGAGCACGTGACGTTCTGGGAGCGTGACAAGGCGCATCGAAAGAAGGGCATCCGCGAGGCACCAGTGTACTCACTCAGGCGCGCGGGCGAAGTATTTGACGGTGGGGATAGAATCTCTCCCGAGGAGTATCTCGAGGCTGCATCGGCGGCTGCCGACGATGAAGCGCGATCGCCACAGGCAGTTCAAGGGGGGCTCTTCGATGAGACGTAGCGTTTGGCCGATGTCTTGCCCCGTGTTTGACGACTTTCACTCGAGTCATCAGGCCGTCAGCGAGAGGGCGGGCGGCTTTTTGTAGGCCTCCTAGTCGCTACCGGCCTCCTCCCGGAAGCGATGCCTGTAGAGGATCCCGTCTTCGTGCTTTGCGCTTCAAGCAGTCCTTTGGACGTGCTGGCTAATCCGACAGGTTGAGCGATCTGTGATCGGCGACCGTCCTGGAGGCGCCTACTCGACTGGAGCCCGCCCCTGCAACGAACCCAGGAACGCCTCCGTCACCTCCGCTGCCGCGTCCACCTCCGCGTTCAGCGTCCCGATCACCTCCGCCACGCCCGCGTTCTCGCTCCGCAGGCTCTCGATCGCCCGCGGGTTCAGGTTGTGGTTGAAGAACAAGACGTAGTCGCGCAGCGTCACGAGCGCCGCCGCCGTCTGCTGGTTCGTCGCGCGGAGCTGCTCGAGCAGGCTCGCGAAGCTCACCTGCACCTCGCGCATGCGCTCCTCGCTGCGGGCGCGGATCTGCGGGCTCGAGAACTGGTCGAGCTCCGCCTGCCAGTCCGAGAAGAGCGTCGCGCCGACGGCCTGGAGGTCGGCGATCTGCGGCTCGAGGTCGGCGACGTGGTCGGCGCAGGTGTCGACCTGGTCGAGGAGGTCCTCGTGGAGGTCGAGGTCGACCTCCGCGCGCGGTTCCGTGAAGCGCGTGATCAGGTCGAGCGCCGTGTTGAAGGCCTCCTGGCTCTCGAGCTGGGTCTCCATCGCGCGGCTGACTTCGCGCGCGAGGTCGGTTTGGTGGTCGACGCCCTCGAGCGTGAGCGAGGACGTGTAACCGCTCGACTGGCACGCCGAAAGGGCGAACGCGGCGAGGGCGGCGATGGGCAACGAACGCAGACCCTTCATGGTGAAGCTCCCCGGTTTCCGGAAGTGACGGAGGCTTTTCGGCGCCGTGAATCCGCGGTCTTGAGGCGATCTCGCGGTTTATCATCCGGTTTCCGATGCGGCCTCGGCCTCTTCTCCTGAGCGTTTCGAGCCGGCTCGGCCTCGGGCTGCTGTCCCTCCTGACGCTCGGCTGCGGCACCCTCGCGGGAGGCCGCGGGTGGGGGCAGGACGCGACGGTCTGGCCGGGGACGGAGCGGCTCGGGACCGCCGCGAAGGACGCGGCGCTCGACCCCTGGACGTGGGTCCCGGCGGCCGGCGCGGCGTTCCTCCAGATCGACGACTTCGACGAGCGGATCTCCGATTGGGCCGTCGACCGGAACCGCGTCTTCGGCTCCGCCGAGGACGCGGAGGAGGCCAGCGACGACCTGCGCGATTCGCTCTTCTACGCCGCGGCCGCGGTGAGCGTCGCCGCGAACAGCGGGGAGGATCCCGTCGACTGGACGACGTCGAAGCTCAAGGGCGGGGCCGTGGGCTTCGCCGCCTTCCAGGCGACCGCGAACTCGGTCAGCGTCCTGAAGGACCTGTCGAAGCGCAGCCGCCCCGTCGGCTCGAACGAGCGGAGCTTCCCCTCCCGACACGCCGCGATGGCCTTCGGCTACTACCGCTGGGCCTCGAACAACCTGGACGCGACGTCGATGCCGGAGAAGCTCAAGTTGCCGACGCGCGTCGTGCTCGCCGGTGCCGCGTTCGCGAACGGTTGGGCGCGCATCGAGAGCGGGCAGCACTTCCCCTCCGACGTCCTCGCGGGAGCGGCGCTCGGCAACTTCCTGACGAGCTTCGTTCAGGACGCCTTCCTGGGGCTGCCGCCGACGTTGGAAGTTACGGCCGGGGTCGATCCCGGAGAAGAGGCGTACGTCGTCGGCCTCGAGTGGAGGCCCTAGCGACTACTCGTCGGCGGCCTCGTCCTCGGGCGGAGGCGGCAGCAGCGCCATCAACTCCGCCGGCAGCCGCAGCTTGAAGTCCTGCACCTCCGCCGTATCGCGGATCTCCAGCGGCTCCTCCGCCTCCCCGAGGATGTTCCACCGGCGGTTGCCGCCCTCCGTCTTGATCTCGTAGACCTTGAAGCGCACCTCGTAGCGCCCCGCGGCGGGGAGCACGTTGTCCTGCGGCTCGCCCTTCTGGCCGATGGAGATGTGGCGCTCGAGCTCCGGGTACTCCGGGAGGTTGGTCGCGATCCGCACCGAGAGCGCCCGCTCCTTGCCGGGGTGCATCTTGTCCGCCCAGGAGAAGCGCGTCTTGAGGCCGGGCTCGACGACGATCCTGCGCTCGTCGCGGACGCCGGGCACGAACTCCGCGCGGTGGGCGTCGGCGAGGACGTAGAGGTCCATCTCCTCCATCATCGTGAAGATGTGGGCGTCGCCCTCCTCGATCCAGGTCTCGTTGTCGCCCCACGCGACGGCGCCGCGCTCGCGGTAGCGGACGTGGCCGTCCTCGATCGGCTCGCCCTCCGGGTCGACGATCTCGAACTTGAGGACGCGAGCGAGACCGTGCAGGTCGACTTCCTGGAGGCGCGGGTCGCGGGTGATCTCGCCGGCGACGACCTGCACGCCCTCGACGTTGACGCCGGCGTCGATCTCGGTCTCCATGCTGATGCGGACGTCGTAGAGGCCGGGCTTGAGCCCGTTGAGCTCGAAGAAGCCGGGGCGCTCGAGCCAGTCGTCGTGCATGAAGTCCTCTTCGCCCTGCTTGCGCGCGCGGGCGACGGCGAAGTCGCAGAACCACTCGAGCTCGTCCTCGAAGACGACGCTGCCGGCGATGCCGCCGGCACCCTCGAGCGTGATCACGACGTTGGTCGAGCCCGTCGGCACGACGATCGACTCGGAGCGCGTGTGGGACTTGCCGCTCGCCCGGAGCTGGATCTCGGGGTGCGCGTGGAAGCCGTGGGCCTGGAACGTCCCGTCCTCCTCGGTCCGCACGCTGGCCAGGCGCGTCACGCGGTTGTTGATCCGCGCGGTCATCACCGTGACCTGCGCGCGCGGGATGCCGTTGCCGGCGGCATCGACGACGCGGCCCGCGGCGACGACCGGGCTCTCGGCGAGACGCACGTCGCCGAGCTCGCGCGCGCCGCGGGGGATGGGGCCGGCAACCTCGAGCTTCGCGCCGAGGGAAGGGCCGTCGTCGCCGTCGTCGACGGTGATGTCGACGTGGATGCGCTCGACCTTGGCGAGCGAGGTGCCGACCATCACGCGGAACTTGCCGTCCTCCTCGGTGCGGATCTGCGGCTGGTTGCGGCGGCGGCCGTCGTCGCTGAGCCGGACGTAGACCCGCGTCGCGGCGGCGACCGGCGTGCCGTCGGGACGCAGCAGGCGGCCGGAGAGCAGCGGGAGCGACTTGCCGAGGTGGACGTGGAGCGTGGCCCGCTCGCCGGCGGGGGCGGTGCGGCCCTCGGCTTCCTCGACGTCGTGGCGCGCGACGGTGTCGACGTCCACCTTGACGTCGAGGCCGGGCTCGACCTGCTCGAAGAGAGCGCGCCCGTCCTCCGTCACCACCGCGGCGGTCAGGCCGTCGTTGTGGAACGCCTCGTCGCCCGCGCGGTCGATGCGCACGACGGCGGGGAAGTCGATCCGCTCGCCGTGTTCGTCGTAGACAAAGACCTCGAGCTCGCTCAGGGGTGGCAGCTCGAGCTCGATCAGCTCCGGAAGGTCCGCCGGGTCGAAGGCCTTCTCCACGCGGCTCTCGAAGAGCCCCGCGAGCGTGACGTACATCGTCTCCGTGTGCGCCCAGTACCACTCGGTGTATTGACGCGTGTGCGTGAAGTCGACGGTGCCGTCGGGGCCGGTCTCCTTCTCGACGAGGATGGACGAGTCGTCGTAGCCGAGGTCATAGCGGATCGCGATCTTCGCGCCGGGGACCGGTTTCTTCTCCGGCCCGGTCACGACGCGAACGGTGAACTGCGAGTCGGGATAGAGGCGCAGCTTGAGCTCCTCGGCGACGTTCCCCTCCCACTCGTCGAGCCAGCCCCAGAGCCCGTTCCACTCGCACGCCACCTGGATCGTCCCGCTCTTCGGTCGCGGGACGAGCACGACGCCGTCCTCGCCGGCGCGGTAGTGCCGGCCCCGCTCGTCCAGGCGGTCGTACATGTCGGTCCCGTGCGCCATCCGCGCGACGTCCTCGAGCGGCGTGCGCGCGCCGACGGCGGCGTACGTGACGACCGCGAACGGGATCGGCTCCTCCGTCCGGCCGCGCAGGACGCGCACCGGGATCCCGTTCTCGGGCTCGGGCTCGATCGCGAGCGACGTCTCCGGCGCGACCACGGGGGCGGTGGTCGTCGCGACCTCGATCTCGGCGCGCTCGTTCGTCGCCGGCGCCGCCTCGGGTCGCGCGACCTTCGCGACCTCCGCGGGCCCGTTGCCGGGCGTGGCCACGGCGACCTCGGGCTGCGCGGCGGCCGCCCGCGGGGAACGGAACCCGGCCCAGACGAACCAGCCGACGCCGCCCAGCACGACGACGAGCCCCAGGGCAAGCCAGCGCTCACGGGGGTTTCGCATGCGTCGATTCACCCTACACGGACGCGGGCGGGCGGTAACCGTCGACGGGAAAGCGGGGGATCTGGAGCGGGTCGCGGTGGATGCTCCGGGCTCGGCAAATTCCAGATCCGACTTTGAACTAGCCGATACCCTGGCGGTAGGGTTCCATCGTCCATGATCCCCCGTGACCTCACGCAGCGCCTTCGCAGGGCGGCCCGACAGTTCCCGGCGGTCACGCTTACCGGTCCACGGCAGAGCGGCAAGTCCACGCTCTGTCAGGAGCTCTTTTCGCGCTTGCCGTACGCCAACCTGGAGGCTCCGGACACGCGCGCATTTGCTCGAGAGGATCCACGTGGCTTCCTGGCCGAGTTCCCCAAGGGAGCCGTCATCGACGAAGTGCAGCGCGCGCCCGAGCTACCCTCGTACCTCCAGGGGATCATCGATGCCGATCCGAAGCCAGGCCGCTGGATCCTCACGGGCTCCCAGAATCTGGCCCTCCTCGAATCGGTCGGTCAGTCGCTGGCCGGCCGCTCGGCCGTGCTCCACCTGCTTCCACTAGCGCGCAGCGAGGTGGCTCGGTTCAAGCGACACCCGAAGACCCTCGAGGGTGCGATCTTCGCCGGCGGATACCCACGGATATTCGATCGGAGGCTGAAGCCGAGCGACTGGCTGAGCGCTTACGTCAGCACCTACGTCGAGCGTGACGTCCGGACGATCAGCAACATCGGAGATCTGGTCACTTTCCAGCGCTTCCTCGAGCTGTGCGCGGGGCGCACGTCGCAACTGCTCAGCTATTCCTCCCTGGCCGCGGACTGCGGGATATCCCAGCCCACCGCCAAGGCCTGGCTGAGCGTTCTCGAGACCAGCTTCATCGCGTTCCGACTTCCCTCCTTCCACACGAGCCGCCGCAAGCGGCTCGTGAAGATGCCGAAGCTGCACTTCTACGACACCGGACTCGCCTGCTGGCTCCTCGGGATCCGGGATCCGGAGCAGCTCCGCTCGCACCCGCTCCGTGGGTCGCTCTTCGAAACCTGGGTGGTCTCCGAGATCCTGAAGCACCGCGTGAACCGGGGCGAGTCCGGCGGCATGTCCTTCTATCGCGATCGAGACGGGGCGGAGGTCGATCTGATCCTCGAGTACGCCGACGGGTTGACGTTGGTGGAAGCGAAGGCGTCCCAGACGGCTTCGCCCAATCTCATGGACAGCGCGCGCCGAGTCCTGAATCACCTGACGGAACCGTCGCGCAAGTGCGGTGCGGTCGTGGCCTACGGCGGTGACGAGGTACAAAACCGTTCCGAGGGCAAGCTCGTTCCCTGGAATCGGCTGCACGAGCAGCCGTGGACGCGTTGAGGCGGGGTAATCCGTCGACGCGAGAGCCGGAGCTCTTACCTCAGCGTCCCTGCGCCCACGCGGGCACCACCCCGGGGTCGATCCCCAGGACCAGCGGGCCTAACAGATAGACCGCCGCGGTGATGAACACCATGCCGATCAGGTTCAGGATGATCCCGACGCGCATCATGTCGCTCATCGTCACCTGCCCGGTGCCGAAGACGATCGCGTTGGGGGGCGTGGCGACGGGGAGCATGAACGCGCAGGAGGCGGAGAGGGTCGCGGGGACCATCAGCAGCAACGGGTCGGTCTCGACCGCGACGGCGAGCGATCCGAGGACGGGCAGGGTCATCTCGGTGGTCGCGGTGTTCGAGGTGAGCTCGGTCGTGAAGGTGAGGAGACCGCAGATCGCGAGGATGAGCAGCAGGGGGGGAGCTTCGCCGATCGCGGTGAGCTGCACGCCGAGCCACTCCGAGAGGCCGCTCTCCTTGAAGCCCGAGGCGAGGGCGAAGCCGCCGCCGAAGAGCAGGACGATGCCCCACCGGATGCCCGCGGCGCTCTCCCAGTCCATCAGCCGCTCGCCGGGGCGTTCGCGGGAGGGGATGAGGAACAAGAGCAGCGCCACGGAGACGGCGACGGTGCCGTCGTCGATGTAGGCCGCCACGGGAAACAAGTTCGACCAACCCGGCACCGTGAAGCCGAAGAGCTCGATGTCGGCGCGGAACATCCAGGCGCCGACCAGGAGCGCAAAGAGCACGAGGACGACTCCCTGCTCGTAGGTCATCGGCCCCAGGCGCTCGCGCTCCTCGCGGAAGACCCCGATCCCGCCCGGGATCGTGCCCACGTCGCGCAGGAACATGGCGCACAGGATCCACCAGGCGACGAGCAGGAAGACCGTGGACAGCGGCAGCGCGAACAGGAACCAGACCGCGAACGAGATCCCCGGCGACTCGGGGAAGACGATCTCGAGGATGCGCACGAAGGAGAGGTTCGGCGGCGTGCCGATCAGCGTGGCCAGCCCGCCGATCGAGGCCGCGTAAGCGACGCCGAGAAGCAGCGCCACCGGCAGCCGCCCGATCTCGAAGCGCTCCCGCAACTGGAGGACGATGGCCATCGCCATCGGCACCATCATCATCGTCGAGGCCGTGTTGCTGATCCACATGGACAGGAACCAGCTCGCGACCATGAAGCCGAGAACCATGCTGCGGGGGCTCCCGCCGAGGATCAGCAGGATGCGCAAGGCGATGCGCCGGTGCAGGTCCCAGCGTTGCATCGCGAGGGCGAAGAGGAACCCGCCGATGAAGAGGAAGATGATGCTGTTGAAGTAGAGCCCGGCGGTCTCCTTGCCCTGCATGATGCCGAGCATCGGGAAGAGCGCGACCGGCAGGAGCGCCGTGGCGGGGATCGGGATCGCCTCGGTGATCCACCACCCGGCCATCAGCACGGCCACGGCCGCCATGCGCGTCACCGCGGCGTTCCCGGGGGAGAGGTCGGCGAAGAGGAGGAGTCCGAGGGCGACGGCCGGCGCGATCACGAGCCCGAGTCGCGCCTTCCTCCCCTGGGCCTCCGCCATGGCGCGGATCCTAACAGTCCGGTCCGCCGCGGAGGGGCTCCCGTCCTTCCGGCATGGAGCGCGCTTTCGTACGGTCCGCGAGCGAGCGATGAAGACCGTCACCGCCACCTCGCTCAAGGCGAGCCTCGACGCGGGCGAGGAGCTGCTCCTGCTCCACGTCCTGCCGCGGGCGAGCTTCGACAAGAAGCGGCTGCCCGGAGCCCAACACGCTTCGTTCTACGACGACGGGTTCCTCGAGCGCGTCGAGGCGCTGGGCGGGGACGCGGACGCGCGGCTAGTCGTGTACTGCGGCAGCGCGAGCTGCAACGCGGCCGAGCGCGCCGCAGCGGCCCTGACCGAGGCCGGCTGGCGGACGGTGGAAGTGCTCGAGGGCGGGATCGCGGCGTGGGAGGCGGCGGGGCTCTCGACGCTCTAGCGGTGCGTCGACGGTTTTTCGGACTTCGCTGAGCCCTCTTCGGCCCGGCCACGGACTAGATACATCGATGCATACCCCCGTCCTCCTCGCAGCGGTGTGCGCCCTCCTCGCTCCGGCGAGCCAGAGCCGGGACGGCTACGGCTGGTCGATGACGCGGCTGGATCTCGACGTCCAGGTGCTGCCGGACGAAAAGCGCTTCGAGCTCGACGGGACCATGCGGGTGCGCCTGGACGCGCGCTCGTCGTCGCGCGGGCCGGACCTGCTCGTCAACATGCACGTCAACGGGGACAGGGATCCCGTGATGCGTTTCACGGACGTCGCTTGCGAGGGAGCCGACGCTCGCGTGCTGTCCGAGGTGCGCAGCGGGGGGATCAGCCAAGCCGAGGTGCGCTTCGACAAGGCTAAGCGCCGCGGCGACGAGATCGCGGTGAGCTTCGCGGCGGTGTCGGAGGGACGCGCCTCGCAGCTTCTGGTCGAGGAGAACGTGGCGATCGCCTCCTGGACCGCCGCTTGGCACCCGTTCACGAATCCCTCCTCGACCCACGGACTCCGCTTCGACGCGCCCGTCCTGCACGCGCCCGGGCGGACGCGCCTCCACCTCCCCGCGGGCTGGATCGGGATCATCGACGGCGAGCTGATCGAGCGCGAGCGAACGGACCAAGGCACGGTCGAGGTGTGGGAGACGCCGGACGGCATCGCGCGCAGCTTCGCGGCCGGCCCGTACAACGCGGTGACCAAGGAGGTCGACGGCCGCAGGGTGCACGTCTACATGCTCTCGGAAGACAAGCCGCTCGGCCCGAAGCGCCTGGCGCGGCTGATCGCGGACACGATGGCGGCGCAGGAGGCGCGGCTCGGGCCGTTCCCGTTCGGCTCGTGCGGCGTGGTCGAGGTGCCGTCGCCGCTCCCGGGCCAGCTCTGGGCCGCGGCGAGCCAGCAGACCTTCATCGTCGCGCGCACGGGCTCGTTCGACTACGAGCACGGAAACCTCCCGCTTTGGGGACACGAGATGGCCCACGCCTGGTGGGGGAACACGGTGGGCTCGCACGGGACGGGCAGCGCGTGGTGCGGCGAGTCGCTGGCGCAGCTCGGCGGGCTGATCACGATCGAAACGCTCGAGGGTCCCGAGGCGCTGCGCGAATACCTGGCCTTCTCGCGCGAGGGGTTCCACCCGCTGGCGTGCGCGTCGGGCTACTTCACGATCGTGCGCAACGGAATGGACGTGCCGCTCTCCCGCGTCGTGATCGGGGGCTCGAACGGCGCGGGCGACGTCCTGGTCGACTCGAAGGGGATGTGGGTCTACCACATGCTCCGGCAAGTGGTCGGCGACGAGGTGTTCTTCGGCGTGCTGCGCGACGTGATCGCCGACGAGAAGCACGGCTCGATCTCGATGGACGACATGCGGCGGCGCTTCGTGAAGGCGGCGCCGGAGCGCGACCTGAAGACGTTCTTCGCTCAGTGGCTCGACCGCGAGGGCGCGCCGGTGCTCGACTTCGACTGGTACGCCCGCCGCGACCGGCTCGGTCTCGTCCTGCGGATCGAGCAGCTTCAGGAGGGGAAGCCCTTCGTCTTCGACCTGGACGTCGAGGTCGAGCTGGCGGACGGCGAGCGCGTGGTCGAGCACGTCGAGGTCCGCGAGGCCGAGCACACCTTCGAGCTCCGCACTCCCTCGCGCCCGGCGGGCGTGCGGCTCGACCCGGCGGGCAAGCTCCTCCTGTGGCGCCCCGAGTACGGGCCGCGGCCGGGCGACAAGACCGCCGATCCCCAGGCGCCCGAGGAGGTCCTCGAGGCGGTCGTCGGCACCTACCGGATCCTCGCAGAAGAGAAGGAGGTGGAGATCTTCCGCCGCGACGGAGAGCTCTTCGTGCAGGTCGGCTCGACCGCGATCCGGCTCGTGTACGAGTCCGAGGGGACGTTCCACACCGACGTGCCCGGGAACGTCATGACCGCGCGCTTCGACCTGAGCGAGTCGCCGGCGCCGTCGTTCATCGCGGTCGAGGACGGCAAGGAGTACGTGGTCGAGCGAGTCGGCCGTTAGCTCGGCGCGGATGGACAGCGTGACCTGAGGCTCTCACACTGGAGGTGGGAGCGGAACGAACCAGGGGATGCCGGTCGAAGCGAAGGGAGGACGGCTCGAGCTCGACGGCGGCGCGCTCGCCTACCGATCGATCGGCGAAGGACCGCTCGTCGTCTTGACGCACGCGCTCGGACCGCTGGCGTGGGGCGACGTCGGGCGGCTGGCCGAGTCCTGCACCGTGGTCGTGCCGGACTGGGAAGCGTCGACTCTGGACCGGAAGGCGCAGGTCACGCTCGCGTGGTTCGAACCGCTCGTGCGCGCGCACGGACACGAAGGTGGAACCCTGTGCGCATGGTCCATGTCCGGGCCGGGCGCGATCTTCTTCGCGGCCGAGGAGCCGCCCGCGCTGTCCCGGCTCATCCTGGTGGACGTTGCGGGTTTGAGTCCGGGTTCCTTCTCGTTCCGCCTGCGCGACCTGCCGCACCTCCTTGTGATGCGCCTCCTCGGACGGCCGACGCGCGGCTTCGTCCGCATGCTCTGGCGAAGCTGGGTGTGGCGGAGGGGGCTGGACACGCGTGAGCTGGAGGACGCGACCCTGCGCTTCTTCCGCGCCAACCCCGACGCCTTCGGCATGCCGGGCGGCGGGGACGAAGACGAAGACGAAGAGGACGAGACCCTGCTCGACGAGCTGCCTTCGATCGCCGCGCCTACCCTGGTGCTGGCCGGACGCCACTCCGAGGTCCTCGGGCCGGAACACGGCCGCGGGGCCGCCGAGCGCCTGCCCGCCGGGGAGCTCGTCGTCTTCGAAGAGAGCGGCCACGCGCTGCAGCTCGAAGAGCCGGAGAGGTTCCAGGAGGTGCTGGCCGCGTTCGTCGGCGGCGGGACGCCCCCGGCCTCTCCGCCCTGACGGCCCCTCGTCTCCAGGTCGAGCTCGCCCGGGATCGAGGTGCCGGCATCCGGAACCCCGAGCGGCGCGAAGACCACCTTGGAGTGGAAGCGGAGGCGACATCACGTCGAGGCGCGTCCGGCGTCCTCCGACCGTCGAGCACCGACGCGGTGGCCGGGGCCGGGAAGCACGTCGTGATCGTGGGCGGAGGCTTCGCGGGGCTCTACGCGGCTCGACGCCTCGCCCGCGCTCCCGTCCGGCTCACGCTCATCGACCGGCAGAACCATCACCTCTTCCAGCCTCTTCTTTATCAAGTGGCGACGGCAGCTCTGTCTGCGCCGGACGTGGCCGCGCCCATCCGCCGCGTCTTGCGTCGCCAGCGGAACGCGACGGTGCTGCTCGGTGAGGTCACTTCGATCGACTTGGAGCGTCGCACGGTCGAGCTGGACGGCGCGGAGCGCGTGCCTTACGACTACCTCGTCCTCGCCGCGGGTACCGAGACGTGCTACTTCGGAAACGACGGCTGGAGAGCGCATGCACCCGGACTGAAGTCCATCGACGACGCCGTCGACGTGAGAGACCGCGTCCTGATGGCGTTCGAGCGCGCCGAGCGCGACTCGAGCCCCGCGGACCGCGCGCGCGACCTGCGGTTCGTCGTCGTCGGTGCCGGGCCGACGGGGGTCGAGCTGGCCGGCGCCTTGCGCGAGATCGCCGCGCGAACGCTCGCCTCCGACTTCCGGAACATCGCCACCGGCGCGGCGGAGGTCTTCCTGGTCGAAGCGGGAGAGCGCGTCTTGCCCGGCTTCCCCGAGGCGATGTCGCGTCAGGCGAAGCGAGAGCTCGAGCGGCTCGGCGTCGTCGTTCGCACCGGGGAACGGGTCCAGGACATCGACGGCGACGGTGTACGGCTCGAGTCGGGCGAACGGATCGAGGCGGGGCTCGTCCTGTGGGCCGCCGGCGTGACCACGTCCTCGCTCGTCCGCGACCTCGATGGCGAGCAGACCCGGGACGGACGGGTGCTGGTCCGGGACGATCTCTCCTTGCCCGGACGCCCCGAAGTCTTCGTCGTGGGCGACCTGGCGGCCGTGCGGCGACCCAACGGCGAGTGGGTCCCGGGCATGGCCCCCGGAGCCATTCAGATGGGGCGTCACGCGGCGCGGATGATCGCGGACGACCTGCGCGAGAAGCCGCGGACGCCCTTCCGCTACCGCCATCGCGGACTGCTCGCAACCGTGGGTCGTTCCCACGCCGTCGCGGAAGTCGGCGGACGGCAGTTCTCGGGGTTCGCCGCCTGGCTCCTGTGGGTGTTCGTGCACGTCTTCTGGCTCGTCGGTTTTCGGGAGCGCCTCGTCGTGCTCTTCGAATGGGCTTGGGCTTGGCTGACGTGGCAGCGCTCCGCCAGGGTCATCGTGCGGCCGTCTTCCACAAGACTGCGAACCGCGCGGTCCGTGGATTCGTGAGCGTTGCGGCCCCGGGGCTTGCCGACGCACCGTCAATATGATCGACGATAAGGGTCGAACTTCATGGTCTTTTCGAACGATGGCGTCGGCCCGACAATGCGCCACAGGCGTCCACGACGCCCCCCCAAATCACATCCCCCCGGCCTGTCCCCGCATCTGAGCGGGCGGAAGAGGCGAAACCCCGTGCGCCGTCCGGTGCCCGAAGTGGTGCCCCGGAACAGATCCAAGAGCTCCGTTACATGAAGCGCTTCCGCAAGATCCTGGTTTGGGTGTCCGACTCGACCGAGGGCCAGGTGGCCCTCGACGAAGCCGCCGCCCTCGCGCGCGAGTCGGGCGCCGCGCTCTCCCTCGCTCACGCGATCGAGCCTCCCCAGCGGCTGTTCCGACTCCTCTACCCGCAGGCTGACGAGCTGTCTTCGCTTCTGAAGGGCGAGTGGGAGCGGCGGCTCCAGGCGCTCGCGGAGCCGCTGCGCAGCGAAGGACTCGAAGTGGATGCCCTGGTACTGGAGGGCAGTCCCTTCCTCGCCTTCACCCGCGAAGTGCTGCGCGGCGGACACGACCTGCTCGTCAAGCCCGTCGAGCTGTCCAGCGACGGCCGGTACTACGGCTCGACCGACATGCACCTCTTGCGCAAGTGCCCCGCGGCGGTGTGGATCACGAACAGGGAGACGCCGTCCTCCGCGAGGATCCTCGCGCTGGTCGATCCGGATCCCGAGCAGGACGCCCTCCACGAGCAGATCCTGCAGATGGCGACGTCGCTGGGCGAGCTGCGCGGCGCGGAGGTGCACGTGCTCCACGTCTGGGAGGCGAGCGGTGAGCGACTCCTCGCCAACCGCGTCTCGCCCGACGAGCTGAAGGCGTACGTCGAGGAGGCGCGGAGCAGATCCGAGAAGGACCTCGGCCGGATCCTCGACGTGGCCGGCGTCGAGATCCCGCGCGATCGCGTTCACCTGATCAAGGGCGACGTGCGGTTCCTGGTGCCGGAGTTCGTCCGACGGCGCGACGTCCGCATGTTGGTCATGGGGACCTTGGGTCGAACGGGCATCCAGGGCGCGCTGATCGGGAACACCGCCGAGACGATCCTGTCCCGCGTGCACTGCCCGGTGTTGACCGCGAAGCCCGCGGGCTTCGTCTCGCCGGTGCGGGCATGACGTTTTCAACCCTCGCTCGATGCGTGAGTCACCGGCAACGCTGGACGCGGTGATGAAACCACGACCTGTCCGGAATGATCCTCGCCCTGGCAATGCTCCTCGCGTCCGCCGTCCTGGCGGCGCCGGCCGTCCCGCGTCTCCGCGCGGTCTCGGCCGTATTCCTCCCGTTGCCGCTGCTGGCGGTGTTCGGGATGCTGCTCGCGCGTGCGCGCGGCGTGCTCGCGGGGGAGGGGGAGCGCGAGGTCCTCGCGAACATCGCCCCGCTGTCCACCGATCTCGCTCTGCGGCTCGACGGGCTCGGGCTTCTCTTCGCCCTGCTGGTCAGCGGCATCGGGGCGGCGGTGCTCGTCCACGCCGCCGGGTACTTCAGCGAGAACCCGTCCACCCTCGGCCGGTTCGCGGCGCTCGCGTACCTCTTTGCGGCCGCCATGATCGGGCTCGTCCTGGCGGACGACCTCTTCACGCTCTTCATCTGCTGGGAGCTCACGAGCGTCTGCTCGTTCCTCCTCATCGGGCTGAAGCACGGGGAGACGGAAGCGCGTTCCGGCGCGCTGCGGGCGCTGCTCGTCACGGGAGCCGGCGGCATCGCGCTCCTGGTCGGGATCCTGCTTCTCGCGGACGTGGCCGGCACGACGTCGATCAGCGCCCTGGTCGAGCGCGGTGACGAGGTCCGCACGTCGGCCGCGTACCTGCCGATCCTCGGCCTGATCGCGCTCGCCGCCTTCACGAAGTCCGCCCAAGCTCCGTTCCACTACTGGCTGCCCGGCGCGATGGCGGCACCCGGTCCGGTCAGCGCGTTCCTGCACTCCGCGACGCTCGTCAAGGCCGGCGTCTTCCTGCTGGCGCGCTTCCACCCGGTGCTCGGCTTCCGGGCCGAGTGGCACGTTCTGCTCGGCCACGTGGGCGCCGTCACGCTGCTGGTCGGGGCGGTCCTGGCGTTCGCGCAGGACGACCTCAAGCGCATGCTCGCCTACACGACCGTGGCGGGGCTCGGAACGCTCGTGCTCCTGCTCGGCATCGGGACCGAGCCGGCGCTGCGGGCCGCGATGCTCTTCGTTGCCGTTCACGCTCTCTACAAGGCGAGCCTCTTCCTGGTCGTGGGTTACCTCGACAAGCGCACGGGCACCCGCGACTTGACGCGGCTCGCGGGGCTCGCCGTCCACGCGCCGGTTGCCTTCGCGGCCGCCGCGCTCGCGGCGTTGTCGATGAGCGGCCTCCCTCCGTTGCTCGGTGCGATCGCGAAGGAGCTCGTATACGAGGCGAAGCTCGGTGCCCCCGAGGCGCCGCTCGCGCTCGCCGCCGTCGGCTCCGCCGGAAACGCTCTGGTCGTCGGCTGCGCCGTCCTCGTCGGACTCTACCCGTTCGTGCGGCGTGGCGCGCCGCCGGCGCTGCTCTCCGTCCCGGCGGTGCGGCTGCTGCTCGGCCCGCTGGTGCTCGCCGCTGTCGGGCTCCTCTTCGGAGTCTTCCACGACACGACCGCCGCGCCGCTGATCGACGCCGCGCTCGCCGCGGCGGTGGGGGAGCCGGAGACCGCCGAGTTCACTCTCGACGCCTCGCCAGCCGTCGTCTCCTGGCTGGGCAAGGCGACGCTCCTCGCGGGCGTGCTGGCGGTGGTCTTCCGACGGCGCCTCTTGGCGGCGGGCCGCCGGGTGGCGACGCTGGCGTCGGCAGGGCCCACGGCGCTGCACGACCGCCTGCTCGAAGCGTTGTTCGGCGCGGGGAGCGCCGTGGCGAACGTCTTCGCGCGCGGCGGCGTCCGCCAGACGCTCGTCTGGCCCCTCGTCCTCTTCGTGGGGATCGGCGCATGGCTCGTCGTGGGCGGTGTCGCCGGCTGGTCGCTCCCCGACTTCACTCTCGACCCCTATCGCGCGCTCCTCCTGCTGCTCGTCGTCGGCGGCGCCGCGGGAGCGGTGCGCGCGCGTTCCAACCTCAGCGCCGTGACCTCGCTCGGCATCGCGGGCTTCGGCGTCGGGATGGTGTTCCTCGTGCTCGGCGGACCGGACCTCGCGATGACGCAGATCGCGGTCGAGACGCTCGCCGTCCTGCTCCTGCTCGCCGTCCTCGGCCGCGAGCCCGTCGAGCCCGAGCCGCGACGCAGCCGCGCGAAGCTCTTGGGCAACGCGCTCGCCGTCGCGGTCGGCGCCACGTTCACGGTCCTCGTCTGGGCCGCGGCGCCCGATGGATCCCTTCCGCCGCTGGCGACCGAGCTGGCCGAGAAGAGCGTGCCGGAGGCCTACGGGCGCAACGTCGTCAACGTGATCCTGGTCGACTTCCGCGCGCTCGACACCATGGGCGAGGTTTTCGTCCTCGCGATCGCCGCTCTGGGCGTGACCGCCCTGTTGCGCGGCGCGTCGGGAGAAGCCCGGGGCGAGCCCGTGCTCGGCTTCGTGGGAACCTTCGGTCGCTCCCCCATCCTGCGCGCCGCGGCGCGCTCGATCGTTCCGCTGCTCGCCCTGGTCGCCATCGTGCTCTTCGTGCGCGGGCACCACGAGCCGGGCGGCGGTTTCGTCGGCGGGCTCGTCGCAGCCGCGGCGACGCTGCTCCACGCTTTCGCCTTCGGCATCGGCGCCACCCGGGCGCGGTTCGGGCCGGGTCGGCTCGTCGCCGTCGGGCTCGCCGTCGTGCTCGCGTCGGGAGCGATCGGGCTCCTCGCCGGCGGCGCGTTCCTCGAGGGTACGTGGCTCTCCGGCCGTTTCCCGGCCGTCGGCAAGCTCGGCACCCCGCTGCTCTTCGACGCCGGCGTCTTCCTGGTCGTCCTCGGCGTGAGCGCGCGGGTCCTGTTCGGCCTCCTCGAGCGGGAAGGAGCGCCGGCATGAGCGGCTGGCTCGGGATCGTCGTGGGCGTGCTGGCGGCCTGCGGGACGCGCTTGCTCCTGCGCAGCACGCCGGCGCGTCGCGCGGTGGGCATCGTGCTCTTCGGCATCGCCCTCAACCTGCTCGTGTTCGCGATGACGGGCGCGGAGCACGCGCGCGCCCCGCTCGTCGCCTACGGCGAGGAGGCTCCCCGCGGCCCGTTCGCGGATCCGCTCCCGCAGGCTCTCGTGCTGACCGCCATCGTGATCGGCTTTGCGCTGCAGGCCTTCGCGCTGGTGCTGATCACCTTGACCGGTCGCGTCGACGGTCCGGTCCGGGAAGGAGCCGAGCCGTGAGCCTGCTCGTCGTCGCGCCCGTCCTGGTCGCCCTGGCCGTCGGCACGCTCGCGCTTCTCGCCGGAAGGCACCTTCAGCGCGCCGGCCTCGTCGCGGGCGCTCTGGTCCATCTTGCGGCGTGCGGTGCCCTGTTCGCGCGCGTCTTCGGCGACGGCGTGCAGGCCTACCACCTCGGCGGGTGGTCGGCCCCGCTGGGCATCGCGTTCGCCGCGGACTCCTTCAGCGCCGTCTTGGTGCTCCTGACCGGGCTGATCGGCGCGGCGGTCGCGCTGCAGGCCGCGCAAACCACGCCCGAAGAAGGGCTCGGCGCGGGCACGCCGGCGCTCGTCTTCTTCCTCCTGGCCGGAGTCGACGCCGCGTTCCTGACGACCGACCTGTTCCATTTGTACGTGGCGTTCGAGCTGCTCCTGCTCTCCTCCTTCGTTCTGCTCGTCGCGGGAGGTGGACGGGAAGCGCGCGTGGCCGCCGTGCGCTACCTCGTCCCCGGCGTGCTGTCCTCGATGCTGCTCCTGGCCGGCGTCGGACTCACGTACGGCCTGACCGGGACCCTCTTCATGCCGGAGGCGGGCGCCCGCGTCGCCGAGCTGGGATCGTCCCCGGCGGTGCGGGCCGTGGCGGGCGTGCTCGCCCTGGCGTTCGCGCTGAAGGCCGCGGTGTTCCCCGTGTTCGCCTGGCTGCCCGCCTCCTACCCCGCGGCCTCGAGCGCCATGGCGGCGCTCTTCTCGGGACTGCTCACGAAGGTCGGCGTCTACGCCCTGGTGCGGGTGTTCACGCTCGTGTTCCCCGGCGAGATGAGCTGGCTCGGGCCGCTGATGCTGGCCGTCGCCGGGGCGACGATGGTCGTCGGCGTGCTCGGCGCGCTCGCGCAGTGGGAGATGCAGCGACTGCTGACCTTCCACGTCGTGAGCCAGGTCGGCTACCTCGTCGTCGGATTCGCCCTCGGAACGGCGGCCGCCCTGGCGAGCACGGTCTTCTACGTGTTCCACAACAGCGTGGCCAAGGCGTGCCTGCTGCTCGCGACCGGCGTCGTGCGCGCGCGTCGCGGCACGGACCGGCTGCGCGATCTGGGCGGCATCGCGAAGAGCGATCCGCTGCTGGCGGGCGCCTTCCTCGTCGCCGCGCTCGCCCTGGCGGGAATCCCGCCGCTTTCCGGTTTCTGGGCGAAGCTGCTCGTGCTGCGTGCCGCGGTCCAGAGCGAAGCCTGGGTCGTCCTCGCGGTCGCCGCCGGCGTGGGGCTGCTGACGCTGCTCTCGATGGCGAAGATCTGGACGACGGCGTTCTGGGGGAACGACGCCGGCACTCCCGGAACGGAGACGTCGCGCGCGGGCCGCGCGATCGAGCTCGCGCCGGTGGCGCTGCTGGCGCTGGTGGCCGTGGGGCTCGGCCTCCTGGCGGGACCGGCGCTCGAGGTGTCCCAGCGCGCCGCCTCCGAGCTTCTCGACCCGAGCGCCTACGTCGAAGCCCTCCGGAGGTCCGCGCCGTGAGGATCGTTCGCATCATCGCGCTCGGCTCCGTGTGGTGCGCCCTCACGCGGGAGCTGACGTTCCTCAACGTCGTGCTGGGCCTGGTCCTGGCGTCGCTCCTCGTGCGAGCGGCGAACGGGAGCCGCGGGGGCGACGCGCGGGTGCTCCGGCGCATTCCGCGCGCGCGCACGGTCGCCGCCGCCGCGCGCCGCGCGCTCGCGCGCCCCGTGCGCGCGCTCGAGCTCGCAGGCTTCTTCCTGTACGAGCTCGTGCTGTCGAACGCGCGCATCGCCTTGCTCATGCTCCGCCCGCGGTTGCACCTGTCCCCGACGACCCTCGACGTCGCGGTCGACGCCGAGTCGGACGAGGAGCTCGCGCTCTTGTCCGACCTGGTCACCCTCACCCCGGGCACGCTCACCCTGGACGTGGCCGACGACGGCCGCACGTTGCTCGTGCACGTCCTGTCGGCCGAGGACGACAACGAGGTTCGCCGGCTCATCCGCGACGGCCTCGGCCGGCGCGTGCGGAGGCTCTTCGAATGAGCGCCGAGGCCCTGGACGTCGTGCGCTGGATCGTCATGCCGGTGCTGGGCGTCGCCGCCCTGCTGAACGGCTGGCGCGTCCTGCGCGGGCCTACGCTGGCCGATCGGGTCGTGGGTCTCGAGCTCCTGACGACGATCGGGATCGCCATCGCCGCCTGCGCCGGGCTGCTCGCCGACCAGCCGGCTCTGCTCGACGTCAGCCTGGTGCTCGCCCTCGTCGCCTTCCTCGCGACGCTCGCCTATGCCCGCGTTCTGGAGTCGAAGCCATGACCGCGCTCGAGCTCACCGCCCTCGCCCTGATGATCGTCGGATCGCTCTTCACGCTTCTCGCGGGCGTCGGAGTCGTGCGCATGCCGGACATCTACTGCCGGCTGTCCGCGACGTCGAAGGCGGCGCCGTTCGGCGTCGGACTCGTGCTCGCCGGGACGACCCTCGTCGTCGGCCAGGCGAGCTTCGCCCTGCAGGCCGCGGCGGTGGCGGCCTTCGCCGCCATCACGTCGCCCGTAGCCGCGCACGCCCTGGCCCGCGCCGTGCACCGGTCGCGTGCCCCCCAGTCCACCCGGGGGCCTTCGCCCCCGGGTGGATAGCCGTGGCGAACACGGTCCGCGGTGAACCACCGCTCTTCTCAGCGCCGCACGAACCGCACTCGCCGGTTCTCCTGGTCGAACGTCACGGTGAGCTCACGCAGAATCCCGCGGCCGACGTTCGCGTCCGGCAGGACGTCGTTGAACTCCAGGCGCGGGTTGTGCCAGACGTGCGAGCCGATACGCAGGTCGCCGTCGAACGTCGCCTCGTGGACGTCGAACTCGTTGAAGAGCGTCGCCATCCGTCCGGTGACGACGAGGTCGTCGCGGAGGCCCAGGTCGTCGGCGAGGGAAAGCGGCAGCGTGAGGAACTTCGGGTTGCCGCTGTCGATCACGGCGTTGAGCTTCCGCCCGCCGATCTCGACGTCGATCCGCGGGAGGTTGCGCGGCATCGTGAACGGGAGAATGGTCTCGCCGTCGGGCTCGGGAAGCTCGCCCGGCTCGACGCGGATCGCGTCGCCGTCCATCGTCATCAGCATCCCGGCGAAGGCGGGGAAGCCGAGCACGCCGCCGCGGTGGGGCGTCTCGCCGTTGTTGGGGTCGAAGACGATGCCGGTCATCCCGCCGAGCGAGAGCCCCGCGAGCTCGACGGAGTCGACGTGAACGATGTCGACGGTCGCGTTGTTCTCGCCCGAACCGTCGCTGACCGGGCTCTGGCCGACCACCTCGAACTGGAGCTCGTCCGCCAGGGCCTGCGTGAAGAGGAACGCCACCGACTGCCCGGTGTCGAGGCCGAACGGGTACGGGCCCTTCCCGTTGACGACGACCTGGATCGGGCGGTCGAGCGGGATCTCGACGGGTCGGACCGGATCCGCGGCGCACGCGGCGAGGAGCGGCAGCAGGAGAGCGCGCTTCACAACGAAAGGAATGCCGCGGGCTGCGAATGCGGTTCAGGCTTTCGCCGACGCCGAAGTCCGCCCCGCCGGCTTCGCGCCCGTCTCCGCGTAGGGCTTGAAGGTGTCCCGGAAGATCGTGAGCCAACCCTCGCGCGTCTGTTCCTCGGTCTTCTTCGAGATGTGTCCGAAGATCGAGTGCTCGAGCCGCAGCCGCGTCGTGCCCTCCTGCTCCTCGTGCTGTTCGAGCGTCCACGTCATGACGTTCCGGTTCGGGCCGCCCCATTCCTTGCTCGAGTCGCCGAGCACCTGGAGGAAGGTCGGCGCGCGCAGGCCGCCGACGGTGCCCCAGATCAAGCCCTCGCCGTCGCCCCAGTCCTCGTACATCCAGCCGCCGAGCTTCGGCTCGATGCGGAACGCTTCCGCGCCGGGGCCGCTGCAGAAGTCGGGGTGCCACCACTCGGGCGTCTCGACGACCATCGTGCGCCAGACGTGCTCGAGCGGGGCCTCGATCAGGACCTCGACGAGGATGTTGCGGACGCTGAGCGGGAGTTCTTGTTCGGTCATGGCTTCGTCGCCTCGGCTTTGCGTTTGATCCGGAGCAGGCGGTCGGCGTCGTCCTCCTCGAAGGGGCGGAGCCAGCGCCGGTAGATCTCGCGGATCGGGACGGGGTTCAGGTGGTTCCAGCGCTCGCGCCCGCGCTCTTCGACAAGGACGAGCCCGGCCTCCTGGAGCACGCGCAGGTGCTTCATCACGCCAAAGCGCGTCATGTCGAAGCGCGCGGCGATCCGGCCGGTGGAGAGCGGCTTCTTGCGCAGGAGGTCGAGCACCGCGCGCCGCGTCGGGTCGGCCAGGGCCTTGAAGACCCGGTCGTCGGCGGGGCGGGGGCGCGGAAGGGCGGCGCTCATAGGTGACTATTTAGTCACATATCGTCGAGGGGCGCAAGGCCCGTTCTGCCTTTTGGGTCTCAGCGCGCGCCGGGGCGGCGTACGAGGGCAAAATCGCCGCCCGCATGCTCCCCCTCCGACGCCTCTGGGCGCCCAAGCGCCCCGAACCCTCCTACCCGCGGCTGCCGGCCGTCAGCGAGAGCGGTGAGACGACGGTCCGCGGGCTCTACGCGGTGGGGGAGATCGCCGGCACGCCGCTGATCAAGTACGGCTTGAACGAGGGCCACGACCTGGCCTGCCGGTTGGGCGTGGAGCTGAAGGCGGAGGGGCCGTGCCCCGGGGGCGCCTTCGACTTCGTGATCATCGGCGCGGGAGCCGCGGGGCTCGCGGCGGCGTCCGCGGCGCAGGAGCTCGGGCTCAAGGCGGTCGTGGTCGAGGCGAACCACCTCGCCGAGACGGTCTACACGATGACCAAGGGCAAGGTGATCTTCGCCGAGCCCGAGGGCGTCGAGAAGAAGGGGCGGATCTGGTTCGAGGAGTGCACCAAGGAGGAGCTCCTCGAGCGTTGGGGGAAGCAGGTGGTCGAGCTCGGCCTCGACGTGCGCACCTTCGAGAAGGTCGAGGACGTGCGGCGCGAGGGCGAGATGCTCGCCGTCGAGTCGACGAAGGAGACCTACAAGGCGCGGCGCGTGATCCTCGCCGCCGGCAAGGCGGGCAACCCGCGCAAGGCCGGCGTGCCCGGCGAGGTCGAGCACGCGGCGCGGATCGACCACCGGCTGATCGATCCGGACCTCCACCGCGGACAGGACGTCTTCATCTACGGCGGCGGCGACGTGGCGCTGGAGGCGGCGCTCGCGCTCTGCGACGCGAACCGCGTCACGCTCGTCACGATCGACCCCGAGTTCATCTACCCGAAGAAACGCAACGTCGAGGCCGTTCAGGCCAAGGTGGCGGAGGGGAAGATCCAGCTTCACTTCAGCTCGACGCTGGTCGCGATCGGCGAGCGCGACGTCACCTTCTCGACCGGCACCCACGACGGCGAGACGCAGACGATCCCGAACGACCACGTCTTCGAGATGATCGGCGCGGAGCTGCCGCTCGGCTTCTTCAAGAAGGTCGGTATCAAGCTCGATAACTCCTGGAACGCGAAGCGCTGGATCGGGCTCGCGGCCGCGTTCGTGCTCGTCTATTCGCTCTACGCGCTGAAGTCGTACGGCAAGGGACTCTCCGCCTTCCCGTTCCAGCAGCTCGTCGCGCCGGAGACCTACGACGCGACGCTGCGCTCGATCTTCAAGGTCTGCTTCGCGCCCTTCGGCTGGATCTTCACCGACGCGGCCTACGCCGACATCGTCGGCGACCGCGGCTACCAGCAGGGCTACCTCTACAGCCTGCTCTACACGATCGTGATGATCGTCTTCGGCTGGGAGGCGATGGTCCGCTGGCGCGGCATCGCGCGCGACAAGCGCTACCAGACCTATCGCTACGCGTCGCTGATCGGCTTCCAGGTCCTGTTCTTCCTGATCGTCAACATCATCGGCGTGCAGGCCTTGTCGACGCAGTACGCGTGGCGTGCGTGGGGGCTTTATCAGCCGTTCCCGCTCTTCTTCAACGTGTTCTTCTGGTGGAGCGACGGCGACCCGGTGAACGTGAAGTGGTTCTTCATCGTGGCGGGGCTCCTCGGCACCTTCGCCTTCATCCCGTGGATGGCGCGCTACCACGGCAAGCGCTTCTGCACGTGGATCTGCGGCTGCGGCGGCTTGGCGGAGACGTTGGGCGATCGCTGGCGGCATCTCGCGCCGAAGGGCGAGCGCTCGCGGCTCTGGGACTTTCAAGGCTTCGTCGTGCTCGCGGCGAGCGTGATCGTCGCGCTCGTCGTCATCGGCATCTACGAGACCAGCGGCAGCAACGGCTGGTGGCGCAGCTACAACTACCTGGTCGATTTCTGGCTGGTCGCGGTCATCCCGATCACGCTCTACCCGTTCTTCGGCGGGAAGGTGTGGTGCCGCTACTGGTGCCCGCTCGCGGCGTTCAACCAGGTGCTCTCCGCGTGGTTCGGCAAGCTCAAGATCAGCTCCAACGAGCACTGCATCTCCTGCACGCAGTGCTCGAAGTACTGCCAGGTCGGCGTCGACGTCATGGCCTTCGCCAAGAACCAGGAGAGCTTCGACAACCGCAATTCGTCGTGCATCCACTGCGGGATCTGCATCGACGTGTGCCCGATGAACGTGCTCTCGTTCGAGACGGACGGGGCGAAGCCTACTTCGGGCTGAGCGCGCTCCATAACTTCCGACCCTGAGCGCTGGCCTGCAGCCGCGAGCGCGCTCGGTTCAACCGCGAGCGCACCGTCCCGATCGGGATGCCCAGACGATCGGCGCACTCCTGGTAGCCGAGGCCTTCGACGACGTGCAGGAGGAGCGGACCGCGAAGACGGTCCGGCAGCGCTGCCAGCGCCGTTTGCAGAAGGCGCTCGATCTCGTGCAGCATCGCGGCCTCCTCGGGGTCGGGGCAGGTGCAGGGTGCGCCGGTGCAGAACAGGTTTTCGTGGTCGTGCCGGCGCCGCGTGCTTCGCAGGCTCTGCAGGCTCTGTCTGCCCACGAGGTGGAACAGCCCGCGGACGGGCTGTGAGGGGAGTCGGCCGCGTTGCCACTGGCGCACGAGAACGTCCTGTACGACGTCTTCGGCGAGGTCGTCGCTCTGGACGTACGAGCGCGCGTGGGCGACCAGGTTGGGGACGAGTTGTTGGATGTTTGCGGACGAAGGGGGAGCGTCGGAAGAAATCACGGGCGACATCGGAACTCCTGGGCGAGACGGCGACGGGCGATCCGGCCCCGTGGAGGGACCGGAAAACAGGCGTGGTCACGCGCGGGCCGACCCGTGGTCGGGAGGAGGTCGCAATGGCGCTCGCGCGGACCGAAGGGGGAGGTCGCGTCAGGCCGGTGGCGAGTTCTTGGGGGCCAACAGGTGGCGAGTCGACGCCTTCGGGCCGGGCAGAACGGGAGACCGCGGCCGATCGTGGCTGCTTGTCTTCGCGAGCCGGGGAATACGTGCGAACGTGGTGGCCGCCTGCTCGCGCCGCAGCGCGACCAGCGGGCAGGCCTCGGCGTGCTCGTCGTGGCCGGCGAGCACGCTCGTCCCGCAGTCTTCGTCTTCGTCGCCGCGGTCGTCGGAGAAGGAAGCGTGGGCGTGCTTCACCGAACCGTCCGCGTCCCAGACGTGCGGGACGGCAACGAAGTGCGCGGCACGCCCGAACAGGGCGACCAGCAGCAGGACGAACACGCTCAGGTCGCGTGTGCGACGCGTGCTCAGCATCTCGACACCCCCTCGCATCCGGCCCAGAGTCTCACCGCTTGCGACGGGAGTAAAGTCAGGATTCGGCAACTTCCGGACTCAAAAAAAGAGCAAGCAAAATCGGAACCGGAAGGCCTTGAGCGGCATCACGCATACACGTCGCACTCGAGCGTGAGAGTGACTTGGGCGACCCCGCAGATGGGGCGGGTCGCCCCGTTCTCCCCGCAGGGCTGCCGAGTGCGTAACGCGAGCGGGGGCGCGCCGCCGGAAGGCAGCGCGCCCCCGCGGACGCGATGGAGCCTCGGTCCCCGTCAGGGGCCGGGCACCTCCGCGGTGACGGTGAAGACGTCCGTGACGTGGTGGAGCAGGCCGTACGGGCCCCAGCTCACGCCGACCATCGAGAGCGGCAGTCCGGCGGGGAGAACAAACGGTCCGACCGGCTGCGTCGCGGCGCCGCGCGACGCCGGGTCGTTCGGAGCGGTGAAGAGCGCGAAGTTGGCGATCGAGAAGTTCGTCAGGAAGGGGTCGAACAGGAGCCCGGTGTTACGCCCGTCCGGAAGCGGGAGTCCCGGACCGCCCGCGTAGCCGCCCCCGAGAAGGACGAAACCGAAGACGTCCTCGAACGGCAGGTGGTCGATGACGAAGCTCACGCTCGTCGGGACGCCGGCGATCCAGCCCTCGACGTCGACGTCGTGCGGACGGTAACCGCCGACGTGAACGCTGGGCACCCCCGGCGCGCCGGGGGTGTCCTGGAGCCAGGCCATCGGGAAGTTGTAGTAGCGGTGGTTGTAGGCGACGCGCGGAGCCAGGACGACCAGGGCCCCCGCGTCCTCCGCCTCGGAGACGCGCGGGTACTCGTCGTGCCACTCGCCGCCGGCGTCCTGGTCCCCGAAGGCCGTGACGATCTCGGTCCCACCGTCCTCGTCGACCTCCAGCCAGACCATCACCGACCCCGAGGGCAGCCCGACCGAGCGGGAGATCTGCGGGTCGGACGCATCGTGGTCCTCGGCGCCGCCGTCGCCCGAGAGCGGGGTGTTCGTGAAGCCGGTGCCCGACTTGCTCTCGCCGCGCCGCACCTCGTGCTTGCCGTTGAGTTTCGCTTGCTCCCACGCCGCGATGAAGGTCTCGCCCGAGAGCTCGAGGTCGACCGCGAAGACGTCGAGCGCTCCGCCGGAGACCGTCTCCGGCGAGCCGAACTGGAACCCCGAGTCCGACGAGGCGACGACGTTGGCCTGCGGGCTCAGGAGGCCGTCGAGCTGGAGGTAGCCGACGCCGACCTTCTGGCCGTTGACGGTCACGACCGGCGTCCCCTGGACGTCGCCCGCGCCGGTGCTGAGCACGCTCTCGGGCCCGAACCAGGACGTTCCGCCGACGAAGTCGGCCAGGCCCGCGCGGTAGAAGAGCTCGTCCGTTCCCGGCGTCGAGCGGTCCTCGCTCCACGACACGTGGATCTCGGCCATTTGCGAGTCCAGCGTGAGCCCTTCGACGTCGGCCGCACCGCCTCCGGTGGCCACGGGGACGGCCGCGGAGAAGAAGGTGCCGTTCGTCGCCGAGACGGACAGGTACGGGCGGCTCGGTCCTCCGCCGGAGGAGAGCGCGGCGAGCACGTAGACGTAGAGGTTGCCGTTGATGCCGGGCTTTGCGAGGGCCGCCCAGGCGGTGACCGTGGAGTTGGCCGGATAGCCGAGGCCGATCGTGCTCGGACCGTCTGCACCGGGATCCCACGCGCCGCCGGCGAAGGTCTCGATGACCACGCGATCGAGCCCCGGGCCCGCCGCGTCGTTCTCGAGCCAGAAGGCGACGGCCTGGTCGCCGACCACCTGCACGGAGTCGCGCTGGACCTCCTTGGCGTTGGCACTGGTGCTCACCGTGACGGGCGCGCTCCATTCGATGCCGCGACCGTCGGACGCAACGGCCGCCACGGACTCGCTCGCGCCGGCGACTTTAAAGACGACCACGCTCAGCTCCTCGTCCGACTTCAGGGCGAGCTGGGTGACGGGATCGGGGAAGGCCTCGACGACCTGTGGCTCGCGGAAGTAGTGCTCACCCTCCTCGCCGTCCGCGACGATAGGAGCTGCTAGTAAGAGGATCGGAAGAATCGTAGGGAGTCTCATGGAGCTTTCTGGGAATGGGGAAAGACGGGACGTTTCCCTCTCCATGCCGCTCGCCGTGATCGAGTTCCCACTTGGCCCGCGGCGGGCGTGTTCCGTGAGCTAGCGCCGACGCGTGGGAGCCGCGCGGATTGCCCACGCAACCGCCGCTTCCAGTGTCGCGTCTTCCTCCGCGAGCAGCTTGCTACGCCGCAACCGGACGACGACGTCCGGAATCACTCCGCGACCTTCGAGCAGCGTGCCCTCCGCCGTCCGGAAGTCTCCGATCGCGTGGATCAGCGAGTCTCCGTTCGGCAGGAGCGTCGTCGTCGCCGGCAGCACCGCGCCGGTCGTCGTCTCGCCGAAGACCCGCGCCCGGCCGACCGACTGCATCCCGCCGGTGAAGACCTCGGAGGTGCTGCCCGTGATCTCGTCGACCAGGATCGCGAGCGGGCCGTCGTAGGTCGTGCCGCGCGGCCTGGCGACGTAGAACATCTCCGTCCGGCGCATCTTCTGGACGCCGAGCTGCGTCTTCTCCTCGACGAAGCGGCCGCCGACCTTGCCGACCATCGTGCCCTCGCCGCCGGTGTTGCCGCGCAGGTCGAGGAGAATCGCGTCGCAGTCGGCCAGCGAGTCGATCGCGCGATCGATGTCCCTCTGAAGCGGGCGGAACCAGTTCGTCCAGCTTATGACGCCGACGCGCCTGCCGTCGCGCTCGACGATCCGCGCGTCGCAGCGGAGGTAGAACGTCGGCAGGCCGTGGCCCATGTTGTAGGGCTTCGCGCCGCGGTCGGAGCGCTCGAGCGTCAGCGCGAGCGGCCGGTCCGCGCCGTCGAGAAACTCGAGCGTGACCTCGCTTCCGACGTCGCCGTAGGTTCGCTCCTGCACGACGCGCCAGGCCGTGTGCGCCGCGCGGCGCGGGTCGCGGGGGCGAGGACCGTCCGCGACGATGGCGTCGGTGGTCTCGCCGTCGATCGAGGTCAGGATCCAGCCGGGCCGCACGCCGGCCGCGTCCGCGGGCCCGCCGGCGGCCACGCGGGTGACCAGGAACCGCTGCCCGCGCAGGCGCACGTCGATGCCGCAGCCGCCGACCTGGTCGCCGTCGCCGTCGTCGGCGCCCGCGGCGAGGGCTTCCTTGGGGACTAGCTCGAAGTGCGACTGGCCGAGGCGAGCCAGCATGTCGCGGATGATCGCGCGGAGCTCCTCGGTGTCCGCCGCCGCCTTCGCCCTAGGGCGTAGCTCGGTGCGCACCGCGTCCCAGTCGACGCCGTTGTGGTCGGGGTCGAAGTGCTGCTCGTCGACGACGCGCCAGACCTTGTCGAAGGTGGCGAGCCCCTTCTCGGCCTGAGCGGCCGCCCCTGCGACGGCGCCCACCGCGGCGCCGGCCAGGAGAAGAAGTGCCGCTCGCATCGTGAGTTTCATCGCAGTCCTTATAGTCTGCGGCCGTGAGCGCAACAGACGTTACGCCAGTCTATCGCCGTCTGCCGGCGTGGCTTTGGATCGGCGTGCCGCCGGGCGTCGTGGCGGTGCAGATCCTGTTCAAGGCCGTTGGCGAGGACGGCTACCGCCGCTGGCTGCGCGGCGAGCTCGGCGTCGTCGAGAACCTGACGGTCCTCTTCCTCGCGGTCTCGGTCGTCACCGCGCTCAGGATGTTCCTATTAAGGAAGAGGGTCGCCTCGCCGCTCTTCGGGCCCTTCGTGCTCGTGATGGCGCTCGGGTGCTTCTTCTTCGCCGGCGAGGAGGCGAGCTGGGGCCAGCACTGGGCCGGTTTCGAGCCGCCCGAAGCCGTCGCCCGGCGCAACGACCAGGGCGAGTTCAACCTCCACAACGATCCGTTCTTCGAGAAGGTGCTCGACCAGTTGCCCCGGAACCTCCTGACCGCGGCGGCGCTGATCGGCGGCATCGCGGCGCCGCTCCTCTTGCGCCGGCGGGGTCGCCCGGGGCCGCGCTTCGAAGGCGGGCCCGGCGGTTGGATCTGGCCGACGATGGTGTGTTTGCCCGCCGCCGTCGTGGCGGTGACGGTCACCCTGCCGGAGAAGCTCTTCGAGGCGCTGGACCGCGAAGTGCCTTACCTGATCGACATCAGCCCGGGGGAGACGAAGGAGTTCTGCCTCGGCCTCTTCCTGATGTGCTACCTGGTGACGCTGCACCGCGCGCTGAAGGCCCAGCCTCAAGCGAGAGCTGAGCCCTCCTGAGACCCGGCCGACCCAAGACACTCAGTCCACGCGGAAGGTGCTCAGCGTCTTGCGCAGGTCTTCGGCAAAGAGGGGATCGTGGCCGACGGCGGACATCTGGACGACGATGAGCTGGCCGTCGACCACGCCGATCAGCTCGAGCACCACGAGCTCGCCGGCTCCTCCCCAACTGAACTCGTAGTGCGGACAGAGCCAGCTCCGCCCGCCGACCTGACAGCTCTCTGCACCGACAAGCTCCCCGGAGACGTCCGCCGGGATCTCGGCATCGAAGATCTCCCGTAGGGTCTGTAGCCGGAGCTGGGCCAACTCGATGGGGTCGTGCTCGACACCGTCGTCCGGTGCGACGGAGACGTGAAAGACCGCCCCCTGGTCGCTGGCCTGAAAGAGGCGATCCACCATGCCTTCCGGGTCGTCGTACTCGTGGGATTCGAACACGCCCGGGAGCGTGGCTCTCCAGGCGGCTGCCAGGCCGGTGACGTCGACACGTGGTGCAGATTGCAATCTGGCCCAGGCCGCCGGCGTGAAGGAAATGGAGTCCATCGCTTCGTCGACGGTGCGGATGGCTGCCGAGTCGGCGGCTTCGCAGACGCCCTGTACGAAGACGGAGCCTCCGGGATGGCTCGAGACCGCGAGCCTCTCGCGTCTTTGCGGCTCGCCGGATTTGGTCACTCGGAAAAGGATCTCGGTCCACACCCTCTTCCGGCGAGTTGTGACCACCTCCTCTTCGACCGAACAGCGCCAGCCACCTTGCTCGTAACTCGACTGGATCGCTCGCGTCACCGAGTCGGCGTCCAGCAGGTTCCGTGACGAAGTCAGGAGGAGCCGCGAGAACCTGCCGGCTCCGTAGCGGGCTTCGCACGAGCCCGCGGATAGCCGTTGCCAGCCCGCCGGGACCCGAACGCGGGCCAGGCCACCTTGTAGCTCGAGCTGCTCGGTGCGCTCAGGTGCATCTTCGCTGACCACCGGCGCGGCGCCGGCGGTTGCCAGCTCCGTGATGAACAGGCCGACGGCGACCGGGATAACGAGCGCGCTACTCAGCACCAAGTTGACCAGGATTTGTAAACCGGCGGAGCACACCTCCGTGGTCGTCTTCGACTTGGTCGTCCGTGGCAATTCGCGCGGGCCACCGTGGATCCCTTGGACGAATGGGGTGAGCGACGCGTCCAAGTCTGTGGCGTCTCCCGCGAGGGCTCGTTTCCACGGTTGTTTGTACTCGAGCGGCTGCAATCGTGGAGTGCGGTCTCGCTCGAAAAGGACGAACGCGGGACGACGCAAGAACGGGATGCACCGCGGCAGGCGTTGACCAAACGTACGCTCGAATCTGTCGCCGAAAGCTTCGTACTCGTCAGGCCTGTTCGCGAAGTTCGCCAGGCAGAGCAGGATCCTCTCCGGGGGCACGCTCGCGAACGACGCAACGAGCTCCCACCAGACCCCTTCGCTCGACGAAGGCTGCACCACGACGGCCTGGCAGGACGAGAGCTGCGACTGGACCACGTCCTGCCAGTCTTCGTGCGTCACGTAGGTCCGCGCCGCGCCCCCGGTCGCAAGCGTCTCGCCCGGCTTACCCAAGGCCACGACGGGTCCCCACCGGGAGAAGAACCCGGCGAGCACCTCTTCGGAGGTGTCCATAGGCGTTTGGAAGAGCAGTCGCAGGAAACGGAGCGGCTGAAAGAACGTGTAGTCGGCGGTGAGTTTGGAGACGAGGTCCGTGTTGATGCGGCGATCGCGTCGCCAACCGCGAGAGCCCTGGAGATAGCCGGCGAACCCGCTCGGTTGCAACGACACGTGATCATCGTCACCGAACGAACGCAGGAAGACGAACGGCTTGGGCCCACCCTGGGGAAGGTCGACCGCGGTCAGTGGCCGCAGGCCGACCCTATACGCGAGTTGCATGGTCGCAGTGCACGCGCAGTAAGCGCCGACGAGAATGAGGTACCGAAGCTGGAACTCCATGGACCCGTAGGCACTCGGTAGTCCTACTCGAAAACCGTGCACGGACATCGCTACGCATGCGATGAGCCCGACGAGTGCCGCCACCTTCAAAGTCACGGACAGCGGTGAGGATCGGAAAGGAGCTCCGGTCGGGATGGAACTGGGAGGTCGTCGCGCGGGTATCGCCCGACGGGAGAGCCTCATCACGAACCAGACGAACTGTTGCACGAGGGCCCCGAACAACACGAGCCCTCCCACGATCGCGACGGCCAGGGAAGCGTCGCTGGCGACGAGATCGAGCCCGAGCACGAGGCCCACGAATCCGGCCACGACCGCCAACCAGATCACAATCCCCCGCCCCCAGGTGTGCCAGAGGCTGCGAAACTCGACGTAGCGCTCGCCATAGAGATCGCGCAGCGCGGCTCGAACATTCGTGCTTTCGTCGGTCCTCACGAAGAACGCTCGGCGGCCACGGGTTCGTCTCAAGCAGAATCGCCACACGCCGCGACGCGCACCACAGTCGTTGGCTCGAACGCTGACGACGTCATTTCTTGGTACGAACACGTACGCGTCGCACCTCTCCGCGAGTTGCTCCAGTGCGCCACCTTCGAGCAGTTCCTCGGCCAGATGACCTCTGAGGCGACCGATCAGCGTGCCATCGCAGTAGAGGGCCACCAACCGGCTTGAACGCAGGAACCTGCGCTGCAGGCGGAAGATCGGTAGACGCGGCGGCATGGCTTCCTCGTCTCGGTATTGAAACCGTCGAAGGTGCCGTTGTGTCACGCGGGGAGCGATTTGCTCCGCTACCGTGCGCGCAATCTAGTGCACGTTGTCGGAGTCCTTTGCGCTGAACGTCTTGCTGAACGAGTCGCCGAGCACGGTGTACTTGGTCCCGTCGGTCGACACGAGCACCGTGATCGTCCCGCGCGCGTTGAAGACCGCCGCCGGGTCGTGCCGGTAGTTGTCGTCCAGGGTGGATGCGCCGGAGTCCGTGAACTGGTCGGTGTCCGGGTTGATGCCGTCGCCGGTGACGAGCACGTAGCAGTCGTTCTCCTCGAAGAGCTGGATGACGTTGCGCTTCGGGAGGCCCTGGTTGGAGACGAAGTCCGAGGAGATGATCGCCACCTCGGGATCCATCTCGGTGACGAGCGAAGCGCTCGTGCTGGTGTCGGAGCCGTGGTGGCTGACCTTGATCACGTCGATGTCGTTGCCGCCGGGAATCGCGTTCGCCGCGATGAGCTTCTCCTCGACGGCGGGCTCGTGGTGCTTCCAGTCGTCGTCGGTCTGGTCGCCCGCGGTGTAGAACTCGAACTCGCCGAGCCGCACGAGGAGCGCGATGCTGCCCGGGTTCTCGTCGATGTCGGCGACGGACGGATCCAGGTCGGGGAGGTCGTGGGCGTCCCCGACGGTGTCCCCGCGCACGCTCACGCAGCGGATCTCGACGTCGTCGGTGGCGCCGATGAACTCCGAGTGGCCGACGTCGAGGCGATGGCGCACGAAGTCGGGCTCGTCCGCGTCCTGCACGTAGTTGTTGTTCGGATCGCCGACCGCCGTCACGTACTTCGTGTAGAAGGTCTTCCCGTCGCGCTTGACCGAGAGCCCCTGGTCGAAGGCCTTGCGGATCCGGATGCCACCATCGCGGAGCTTCGTGATGCCGCCGATGTGGTCGCGGTCGTAGTGCGTCGTGTAGAGCAGATCGAGCGTGTTCAGCTCGCCGACGCCGTTGTCGGCGGCGGTCTTCAGGTAAGCGGCGAACAGGTCGCCGTTGGCGTTCGTCTTCCCGGTGTCGACCATGCACGTGTCGCCGTTCGGCGTCATCAGGAGGACGGCGTCCGCCTGGCCGACGTCGAAGACGACGATCTTGAGCCCCCAGGGGTCG
Organism: Planctomycetota bacterium; assembly: GCA_028278425.1. Taxonomy (GTDB): domain Bacteria; phylum Planctomycetota; class UBA1135; order UBA1135; genus JANQEJ01. The sequence continues at coordinate 99,105 of JANQEJ010000057.1, forward strand.
GGCGAGTTGGCGACCGGGACGAGGTTGGGATCGTCGTGACCGTCGAAGTCCTGCCGGACGATGTTCGAGCTGAGCGTCAGCAGAGCGACGCCGACGATGAACGCGGGCAGCTTCATCTCTCTCCTCCTTAAACAAGTTGAGCCTTGGAACCGAGCGCGGCTCAGTGTAGCTCAGACCGGGGGCGGTTCGTCACGCTCGAGGATCCAGGCGAGCTTCGACGCGTCCAGATTGCCGCCCGAGATCACGCACACCACCTTGCCGGTTCCGGCGCCGCCCGCCAGCGCGGCCGCGACGGGCGCGGCGCCCGCCCCCTCGGCGACCACGTGATTGCGCGTGACGAGCAGGCGGATCGCGCTTGCGATTTCCTGGAGCGAAACCACGAGCGATCCGGCGAGCAGCGACGAGACCAGGGGCCACATCTCCGGGAGCAGGCCCTTCGCGCCCATGCCGTCCACGAAACTCGGCACGTACTCGACCTCGCGCGGCTCCCCGGCGGCGAGCGACGCGGAGAGAGGGGCGGCGGTCGCGACTTCGCAGGCGAAGATCCTCGTGTCCGGCTTGAGCGCGTGCATCGCGGACGCGATTCCGGCGGACAGACCGCCGCCACCATAGGGAACGACGACCGCGTCGACGTCCGCCAGGTCCTCGAGGACCTCGAGGCCGATCGTGCCGTTGCCCGCGATCACGGCGGGATCGCTCACCGGATGGATGAAGTGGCCGTCGAGGCCCGGATAGGCGCGTTCCACCAGAACCTGAAACCACCGCTCGAACGGCACGGGGATCGTCTCGGCGCCCAGCCGGGCGATGGCGTCGAGCTTCGCCCGCGGCGCGTGGTCCGGCACGACGACGCGGCAGGGGATTCCGAGGCGCCGCGCGTTCCACGCGACGCCCTGGGCCATGTTGCCGGCGCTCGCGGTGTAGACGCCCTTCGCGAGGTCGACGGGATCGGCGAGCGCCATCGCGTTGCCGGCGCCCCGCAGCTTGAAGGAGCCGATCGGCTGGAGGTTCTCGAGCTTCAGGTAGATCTCGGCCGGGGCGTCGTCGACGCCGAGGGGAACGAGCGGCGTCCTCAGCACCGAGCCGGCGATGCGTTCGCGCGCGGCCCGGACGTCCGCGAGCGCGATCCGGTCAGGCAAAGCCATCCTTCAGGCCCCCGATGTCGACCTCGACGCCCGCGCCGGCATACCGGGCGCGCTCGACCACGTAGTGCGCGGCCGCGAGATCCTCGACCGCGATGCCGAGGGACTTGAACAGCGTGACCTCCTCCGCGGTCTCACGCCCCGGGAGCTTCCCGAGCAGGACGTCGCCGAGCTCCCCGACGACGTGCTCCGGGGTGATCGCGCCTTCCTCCAAGGGAAAGAGGTAGTCGCCCGCTTCGTTGACCGTCGACTCGCGCCGGTCGACGAAGAGCCGCGAGCGCACGACCGCCGTCGTGTCGAGCTCGCGCGTGGACTTGACGCTCGATCCGGCGGCGTTGACGTGGGCGCCGGGAGCGATCCACTCGCCGAACAGCACCGGCTCTTTCGCCGACGTCGTCGTGCAGATCAGGTCGGCACCTTGGACGGCGGCCCGCGCCGTCTCGCACGCCTCGACCTCGATGCCGTGCCGCTCGGACTCGCGCGCGCAGAAGGCCTCGAGGCGTTCCCGGTTGGGGCTGAAGGCGCGCACCCGCCGCACGTTCCGCGCGACGCGCATCGCGGCCAGGTGGGAGCTCGCCTGCACGCCGGAGCCGAGGATCGCCAGGTCGCCGGCGTCCTCGCGCGCGAGGAGCCGCGTCGCCACACCGCTCGCCGCGCCGGTTCGGATCGCGGTGACCTCGCTCGCGTCGAGGACCGCGACCGGCGCGCCGTTCTCGACGTCGAAGAGCACGACGAGGCCCTGGTGCGAGTCGTACTTCGTGCCGTGGTTGCCGGGGAACACGGCGACGACCTTCAGGCCGAGCGCAGGCGGCTCCTCCATCGCGCCCGGCATCGTGCCCAAGAGGCCCTTGCCGCTCGCGAGCCGCATGCCGCTGCGCAACGGGTTCTGCGCGCGTTCCTCGCCGAGCGTCTTCAAGGCGCCCGCGACGAGATCCATGCACGCGTCCATGGGGAGGAGCTGTCGGATCTCCCGTTGCGATAGGATGAGCGTTCCCACCGACCGGGATCATGACAGGAATCGACAGACCCACCAAGGCGGAGGTCGAGGCCGCCGCGGAAGTGCTGCGCGACGTCGTCCTGCGGACGCCGCTCGTGCCGCTACACGCGTGCGAGGACGCGTGGATCAAACCGGAGATCCACCAGGCCGCGGGCTGCTTCAAGGTGCGCGGCATCTTCCACGCGGTCGCGCGCATGGACGAGGCGACGCGCGCGCGCGGGCTCAGCACCGTCAGCGCCGGCAACACCGCGAAGGCGCTCGCCTGGACCGGCCGGCGCTTCGGCGTCGCGGCGCGGAGCCTGATGCCCGATCACGCGCCGCAGACGAAGATCGACGCGGTGCGCGCCTACGGCGGCACGCCCGTGCTCGTTCCGGTCGAGGAAGTCTTCGCGTTCCTCAAGGAGCACGGCTGGGAGCAGGAGCCGTACGCTTTCGTGCACCCGTGGACCGACCGCGACGTGATGATCGGGCACGGGACGATGGCGTTGGAGATCCTGGCGGACCTGCCCGACGTCGAGACCGTCTACGTCCCGGTCGGCGGCGGCGGCCTCTTGGGAGGCGTGGGAAGCGCGCTCAAGGCGTTGAAGCCGGACGTGCGCGTCGTCGCCGTCGAGCCCGCCGGATGCCCGTCGCTCCACGCCGCGATCGAGGCCGGGGAGCCGGTGGACGTCGACTGCGACACGATGTGCGACGGCGTCGCGGTTCCCTACATCACGGCGGAGATGTTCCCGCTCCTGCGCGAGCTCGCGGACGCGACGCAGCTCGTGTCCGAAGACGCGGTGCGCGGCGCCATCCGCCACCTCGCCCTGAACAACCACGTGATCGCCGAAGGCTCCGGCGCGCTCGCCGCGGCCGCCGCGCTCGCGACGCCGCGCGGGGAGCGCGGCAAGTCCGTCTGCCTCGTCACCGGCGGCAGCATCGACGCCGCCAAACGCGCCCCCATCCTCGCCCCATGAAACACCTAGCCCTAGCGCTCGCCCTCCTCGCCGGCACGGCCTCCGCCGACGTCAAGCTCGCCGCCCTCTTCGGCGACCACATGGTCTTCCAGCGCGAAACCCGCGCGCCGGTCTGGGGTTGGGCGGACCCCGGCGAGTCGATCACCGTTCGCGCGAGCTGGGACGGCAAGCCGAGCCTCACCCTCGCGGACGAGGACGGCAAGTGGATGGTCCGCCTCGACACGCCGGAGGCGGGCGGGCCGCACACCGTGACGGTGAGCGGCAAGAACGAGATCGTTCTGAACGACGTCTTCTCGGGCGAGGTGTGGGTCTGCTCCGGGCAGTCGAACATGCAATGGGGCGTCTCCCAGTCGAAGGACCCCGACGCGGAGATCGCCGCGGCGACGCATCCGCTGATCCGCTTCTTCAACGTGCAGCGCACGTTCGCGATGGAGCCGCAGGACGACTGCACCGGCGAGTGGAGCGTCTGCGACCCGTCGACGATCGCACCGTTCAGCGCGGTGGGCTACTACTTCGGCCGCGAGCTGCTGCACGAGCTCGAGGTGCCGATCGGTCTCATCGGCTCGAACTGGGGCGGCACGGTGGCGGAGTCCTGGACGAGCGAACCGACGCTGCGCCGTGAGCTACCCGAGTTCGCGGAGACGCTCGACCGGATCGACGAGACGGTCGCGAGCCCCGGAACCGAGCCGTCGGTCGCCGAGCTCCAGGCGGCCTGGTGGCAAAGGCACGCCGACAGTGAGCCGGGGATGACGGGTGGGTGGATGGACGCCTCGTTCGACGACGACACCTGGTCGACGGCGGCGATTCCGGGACGCTGGGAGGACATCGAGCTCAAGGGCTTCGACGGCTGCGTCTGGTACCGCCGGGTCGTCGAGCTTCCGAACACGTGGGGCGGGCGAGACCTCGCCCTCGAGATCGGGCCGGTCGACGACATGGACCTCACCTGGTTCAACGGCGAGCTCGTGGGCGAGACGCGACGCGACGGCGCGTGGAACACTCCGCGCAGCTACTTCGTCCCCGCCGCCGCGGTCAAGGGCGGCGCGAACGTGATCACGGTGTGCGCCGTGGACACCGGAGGCGTCGGCCAGCTCGGCGACGACACCATGCGCCTGCGACCGGCGGACGAGCCGGACGCCGCGGGGATCGCGCTCGCCGGCGACTGGAAGTTCCACCAGGGCGCCTCGATGGGGGATCTCGGGGGTTGGCCGCGCCGCGGGTGGTTCCACCAGAACCGACCGACCGCGCTCTCTAACGGGATGATCGCGCCGCTCGTGCCCTTCGCGATCCGCGGCGCGATCTGGTACCAGGGCGAGTCGAACGTGAAGCGGGCGGCGCAGTACCGCCGGCTGTTCCCGGCGATGATCGAGGACTGGCGCGAGCGCTGGGGCCGCGGCGACTTCCCGTTCTACTTCGTGCAGCTCGCGCCCTTCGGCTACGGCGGCGACACGGGCGAGGCCGCGGAGCTGCGCGAGGCGCAGACGAAGACGCTCTCGCTGCCGAGCACGGGCATGGCGGTGACGATGGACATCGGCAACCCGACGGACATCCACCCGCGCAACAAGCAGGACGTCGGCAAGCGGCTCGCGCTCTGGGCGCTCGCGAAGACGTACGGGAAGAAGGTGAAGTACTCCGGCCCGCTCTACCGCTCGATGGCGGTCGAGGGCGCCGCGATCCGGTTGACGTTCGACCACGCCGAGGGCCTGACCTCCGGCGAAGCGCCGCCGAGCCACTTCACGATCGCGGGAGCGGACCAGGTCTTCCACGCGGCGTCGGCGCGGATCGACGGCGAGACCGTCGTCGTGTCCAGCGACGCGGTCGCCGCGCCGGTCGCGGTGCGCTTCGCCTGGGGCGCCGCGGACGAGCCGAATCTGAAGAACGGGGCCGGATTGCCCGCGCCGTCGTTCCGCACCGACCACTGGCCGCCCGTCAGCGCCGGCCGGTAAACTCGATCGTAGCCTTGTCATGCTCGCGAGCTTCCTTGCCAGCCTTTGTCTCGTCGTTCCCGCCGTCCAGGAGGACGGCGCGATCGCGCCCGCGGGCGCCTGGGTGACCCACGGCGGTTCGCCCGCACGCAACCGGGCGACTTTGACTCCGCCGCTCCGGAGCACGCCGCACCTCGGGTGGAGCTACGCGGCCCCCGGCCCCATCGAGGGCGAGCCGCTCGTTTGGGGCGGGTCGGTCATCGTCACGTTCAGCGACGAGAAGGAAAGGGGACTGGCTCTCCTGGACCTGCGCGATGGATCGGTCGTCGACGAGCTCCGCTTTCCCTCCGCGGCACGCGAGCTCGCGCCGGCGCTCTGGGACGGCGTGCTCGTCGTTCGCGCCGACGAGCTGCGCGCCTACCGCGTCGGCACGCGCCGCCTGCGGGAAGTCTGGAGCCGCAACGGCGCCTTCGGCCCGCCGCTCCTGTACGGGGACGAAGTCTACGCGGTCGAGAGCGCCGGACTGACGCGACTCGACGCCGCGACGGGCGAGACGGTGTGGCGTCAAGGCCGGGGCCTTCACGGGCGGCCGTCGCTCCGCGGCGACGCCGTGTACGTGCTCGGGCGCTCCGGCGACCACGTGACCATCGATGCGGTAAGCCGCAAGGACGGTTCGCCGCTCTCGTCGGTGCAGCCGGTCAGCGCGCCCGGCGGCGTGCCGCGGAGCGGTCCAGGGGCCGCGTTCGTCGCCGTCATGGCCAAGGACCGGGTCGTTTACCTGGAGAACGGCGTTCAGTGGGCTCCCGGTCAGATCTCGCGGAGCCTCGTGGCGGGTGCCGATCAACGTTCACCCAAGAACAAGGTCTCGGCAACGTCGCTCTTCCACCGCGCCGAAGCCGCGGAGGTCTTGACGGGCTGGCTCGTGACGATTCCGTGGGAGGAGAGTGCGCTCTGGCTCCAGACCCTGGACGAGGGCTTCGTTCCTCTGGCGTCGAAAGAAGACCATCCCGAGCTCGCCGCGCGCGACGATGCCCCTTGCCGTGTGGGGAGCGCCGCGTATTTCGCCGGCGCGGCGGTCGACCTCGACACGCACGTCGTGCTCTGGCACCTCGATGGCGAACCGGCGGGACCGATGATCCCGGCCCGGGACGCCCTGCTCGTGCAACGCGACGAGCGCCATCTTGAAGCGTGGCGCACGCGCGATCCCGTGCGTCACAGCGACCTTTCCTATGGGGTCGTGCTCGGGAACGCGTCCGGCGAGCGGATCGTCGGGGCGCGCGCGGTGCTCGCCGACTCGTCGATCGAGGCGGGCGATTTCTTGATCGAGAAACGCCGGGGAGAGATGTCGCTGGTCAAGGTGCGGAGGGACGGGTCGAACAAGGATCTGTCGCGGCACGTGCTGCACCCGCTGGCGAGCACGTTGCTCCTGATCGACGCGAACGACCGGATCCGCTATGCGGCGGGCGCGTTGTCGTTCCTCCGTGGCGCCGACGCGCTGATCGACGAGAGCCTGGGCGACGACTACGCCGAGCTCGCGATCGACGCGCTCCCGGCGAAGGACTACGACCTGGTGGGGAAGATCGTGGCGCGCGCGCGCGAGTGCGGCGTGGAAGAGAAGCGGCTGAAGCGGGCCGTCGACCTGCTCGAGCGCAAAGCCGCCGAGGGAGCCGCCAACCGCAAGGACGACAAGGCGGTTCTCATCGAAACGCGCGTCGCCGAGCTGGGTCGCCGGCGACCGGATCGCCTGCACGCGATGGCTTCGGCCTTGCCGGAGGCAGAGCACGACCTTCGCTACCAGCTCTTGCGCGCGGCCCTCCTCGACGACCCGTCGCACGCGGGGAGCCTCGCGGTCCTCGACACGCTGGATCCGCTGCTGCGCGCGTCCCTCCTGAGCGAGGTCGAGCGCGAGCGGCCCGGTGATCCCGCGCTCGCGGCGAAGGTCAAGAGCCTCCTGCCGGCGGGTCTGCAGCCGCCGGAGCCGTTTCAGACGGAGGAGTGGCTGAAGTTCCTTGCGGCCATCGCGCACGCCCCGGTGACCATCCTGGACCCGAAGCCCGCCGCCCCGGACCTCGGGCCGGAGGAGCGCAAGCTGGGCGCCGCGTCGCTTCGCTGGCGGAAGGACCTCAAGGGCTTCCGGAGCGAGAACCTCTTCGTGATCACGCCGGTGTCGCGTCCGGGCGCGATCGCGCGTTGCCTAGCGATGGGAGAGCTGGTCTGCCAGGCGCTCGATGAGATCTTCGCCGGCGGCGAGAACCGTCGCGACACGCGGTATCCGCTCTACATCAACCTCTACGACTCCAAGGAGGAGTATCTGGAGCAGAGCGCGAGCAGGGGCGGACACTCGGGGCTCGGCTGGACCGCCGGCCACTTCGACGAGCTCGACAACCTCTCGCGACTGTACCTCCCCTCGGGCGACGAGAGCTTCGAGGAGGTGACGCAGACCTTCGTACACGAGCTGACGCACCAGTGGGTGCGAAACCGCTGCCCCTTGTTCACGAACGAGGAGGCCGTGCAGCGCCTGCACAAGCCGCCGACCGGCGGCTACTGGATCGTCGAGGGGTTCGCGTCGCTGATCGAGGAGTTCCGCTTCGACGGCACGGCGTGGCGCTGGACCACCGAGAACGCGACGTCGCGGCGGCGCGACCTCGCGACGAGCGCCGAGGAGGATCAGCGCGTTCCGTGGACCGAGCTCTTCGCCGCCGACAGGGCTGCGTTCGGGAAGCTGAGCAAGGCTTCCTCACTCCGGGTGCCGCTCAGGACGAGGCTGGGCAGGGTCGGTTTGGCGAGCCCCACCTCGCTCTTCTACGCGCAGGCGCAGACCGCCTGCTACTACCTGTTCGCGGGCGCGGACGGCGCGCATCGGGGCGCGTTGCGCGATTACCTCGCCGCGTACTACCGCGGGGAGGACGCGAAGCTGGACGTTGCCTCGGCCTTCGGAATGAGCGCGGACGAGCTGGGAAAGCGAGCGCTCGCGTTCGCCCGCGAGAACCTGCACTAGGCCGCGTGGGACTGCCCGCTAGCTCAGCTAGCCTAGCCTATAGCCTAGGGAGATGCCGCTAGTCCCAACTGCTCTCGTGTGACGGCCCTTCCGTTCCAATCAACTCTCGCCCAGAGCACCTTCTCTGAGATGCCGGTCGCGAGTGGCACGATCCTGATCCGTCCGAACCGCTTGATGATGATGCGGCAAAGATGTTGATCTTCGAGGCCATAACTCTCAAGCCGCCGTCTTCGAAAGTCGGACAGGAAGACATGGAACGTCCCGTATCCCAAGGGGAGTTTTGTTCCCGCCGCGAGAAGCCCCGCTGACTTCCGTGCGTGAAGAGAACCAATCACCGCGAGTGTCGTGATGTTGTCGCGGACGAACGCAATCGCATCTTCCAATGACGGCGATACCAGGACTAGCCGGGCTTCTATGACCGCATAGAGTGCCTGCCGATGGATCTTTCCAGTTCGAGGGAGGATGCGATGCTCGCCGATCGTCCAGCGGGTCCTTCTTGCCTCACGAACAGACAGACGCATGGCCTCCACAATGCTCCCCACGAAACCAAGAACTCGTGGCACTGCGAGCCACCGCTTCATCTTGGGTGGGAACACCATCAGCCCGGCATCCGTGATCGCCGGACCGATCTCGGCCAGACTCGCGTTGCCGCGCTGCCGAAGCGCTCGGAGCTCGCTTCCCTTGAGTCTGGCCCATCCGGCAATCTCGTTCCCCCTACGGAACGAGAGGGAGTAGTAATCGAAGCCTGGCATCAGCTCTTCCGCCAGCGTATCAGTCAGGAGAGCCATGTAGATCAGCTTTCGCTTCTCAAGAAAGCGGGTAGTGGCGGAGAGGTTGAGTTGCTTCACTCCGTTTGGGAGCTCGTACTCCAGCGCTCCCTCGATCGCCCAACTCGGTGCCTCCGTCTGGGCTCGGAGTTCCTGGAGCATGACGGATAGCGGCATCCTGATGCCGGTCTTGCCCGTTCCGTGCAGCAGGAAGAAGACGTGGTAGCTTAGGGCGATTCCGTTACACAGGTCGAGGAGGTCATCAAACATCCTCATCATTTCGCGTGGCTGCATGGAACGCGACTGCTTCTTGTCCTGATACGTCACGTCGGACTTCGCGTATGACACCTTCCCATGCGCAATTGAGTTCCGTACGACACGGTCATAGCAGGACAGTTGAGGCTGCAAGGCCGTGCGGCTGCATTCTTCAACGCACTGTGAGGCAGGGATGTCGGCCACCGACTTCGCGCGCCCTTTCCTCTGCCTCATCGCAAGTGGAAGCAGGTAGACAACGAGAACGGCCTCCACGAGCTTCAGGTACGTTGGATGCACGTAGCGGTCGAGGATCGCCATCTGCTGGACGTCGTCAAAGCCCGGCCACAGGTCATCGTGCATCTCAAGGCTGTTGACCTCCTGCAGGGAGCGGAAGGCCCATTCGACCTCGCGCTGGTGGTCAGTCATGAAGGCCGAGAGGACGTTGTCAGCCTTGCGCCCTTCCTGTCGGAGGAAACGAAGCAAGTAGTCAAACGCCGCTCTGTTGAAGAACTTCTGTGGCCTCGCTTCTGCATATGATGCGATCGAGGCGTAGTCCCCAGTCGGACACTGAACAACGTCAGGGATGAGTTGTTCGGCAAGCCGCCGTCGTTTCTCAACAAGGCGCTTCGTAAGACCAGAGGAGTGAGTTGCCATCTGACTGAGAACCGGTGCCCGAGGCTAGGGCTTGGCGCTGCTCGGCTCAACGATGCCTACAATCGGAGCTTGCAGAACGGATACGGACCACATCATTCCACTCGGACGACGACGTTTGCTTCGTGCGCTTCGCGCTTCCGTTGATACTCAGCGGGCTTCACTATCGGTACTCTCGGGTCGCCTGAGCAGCGTCAAGTTGCTCGCGTTGTCGCGGAGCGTGTGGAAGAGGTGCGCCCAAGCCAGAGTCAGGCAGTTGTCAGCATCGCTCAACCCGGTTACTGTCGCCCAGGATGTCCTACTGAGCCCGCTCGGTTTTCGGCAGGCACACCCGTGCTGTGCTACCTGATCTGCGACCGCGACACGAAGTTCCCGCTCGGGCTGAGGTTCGGCTGAGTATTCGTAGCCTACGACGTGCAGTACTTAGCCATCATCAGTCCGTTGTTTCGGCATGCTCTGAGCCATGGTCGCTGGTTGTGTGACCACCGTGTGAGAGGGCACTAGCGGCTTCTTCATGTCGTCGAACCGCCTCCTGTTGTAGATCGATTTCGTGAAAACCGGGGCCAGGCGCGAAGGGGCCGAATTCGCGCGACTTGCCAGCATCTTCGAATAGCACGTAGACCCAATGGCTAGCGCTTCGGGGAAGTCGAACCGTCTGGTTCACACCAAGCGCAAGCTCCTCGAGATTCCCACAGGTTAGCTCCACACCAAGCGACAGCTTTTCGGAGCCGTGATCCTGGGAACAGACATGCGCCAAGATACTCGCCCCGTTGTCGCCACGCTCGCGCGGAGAATTGGACTGAGGCGGACGGACAAAGAGCCCAAGCATCACCGCTCGATTCTGGAGTTTCTTGCGGGCAGCTTGGCGATCCGCTCCCATTCTTGGCACTTGCCTAACGCGATCCTGAGATATGCGGGGCCTACGACCTTGCTCCGTCGTCGCGTTCAGGAAGACGGGTGGACTTTGACTCTGGATAGCGTCAGCTCGATCCTCTTTCTCGCGTGAAAGTGCATGCGACGGGGTGGTAGAGCCTAGCTCTGCGCTCGGGTAGGGAGGTTTCGACAAGACATAGCGATCGAGACTCGCATCACGAGGGCTCGGCCTGGCAATTCCTTGAGCCGGTCGGCTAAGGTCACCAATAGCATCCAGAACCCAGACGACGAGGCTGGGAAGGGATACTGCAAGGAGGATCTTCGCCCCCAACGAGGCATGAGCTCGCACCTCACGCCCGACTCTGCGAGATGCACGGAAGATGTGTCGGGGAGCGAAGATGCCAAGCAAGGCAAATGCTCCGAGGCCGGACCGTCTTAGGCGCGGACGCATCAGTTTCAACGCGCGATGCAGTCGCGAGCGAGCGGTCCCCACCCTCTCGAGACCGAGCTCGGCGGCCGTCTTGGCTGCGGACCAACTCAGCCAAAACTTCAGACGGACTACTTGTTCATCCCTCTTTGGTAGCAGCCGAAGCGTCTCCCTGACAATGCGCTTTTCGTCTTCGGTTTCGGCGTACTCTAATGGCAGCGACGCCCCCATCTCCGCCTCCGCTTCATCGCGTGCGGACACTCGCTCCGCGTATCGCCGTTGCTCGAGCCGCTCGCGATCGCGCGCCAGCCAGTTGGTGAGGGTTCTCTGAGCATAGTGTTCCGGCTTCCGCACACGCTCGGGATTCTTGGACAGTTGCTCGATCAGCCTTAGGCAGCATTCCTGAGCAGCATCTTTAGCGTCATCCTCGCTACTACCCCCGCGCAGAGCGCGTCGCAGGAGTTGCTCCCTGATCTTCTTCAAGCGATCTTCCGGCAACACTCCCTTGTTCAGAGCCATAGCAAACCTACCTCCGGGTGTATGTGCGACTCTGCGTGACTTGGAAGCTAGATTCTTGGCAAGAGGATACGTTGCCCGTTTTCTTGGAATTCGCCGACCGTCCCGCCTGATTGACGGTTAAGGCGTGTTAAGACGCGTTGAACGCTTGCTCGGTTCCCACATTCTTGGCTCTGTTTCGGTTCTAGCGAGGTGGATCACGCGAAGTGGTTACAGGCCATGCTTGTGCGACACGCGCTCGTTCGGCTGAAGAAGCTGTCGAATGTGGAGTCTAAGGTGAGGCGTCGAAATCTCGCGACGCGGTGACGGCGCGTGACTCTCCTTGTTTGGGCCCGCAAGGAGCGGGCGCCTCTGCTCTCCCAACAATGAGAATCACGGTGTTCAGAATGATGCAAGTTCGACGAAGGAACACGCTTTTTCCGCTCTTCTTAGCCCTTGCCGCTCTCCTCTCCCCGGTGGCTTCGGGCCAGACGAATCACGTCTTCTACGCCTCCCAATCCCCGGGCGGCAACCAACCCAGCAACCTCCTGCGGATCGACTTCAACGGATCTCAGGCCACGGTCACGGATCTCGGTCAAGTGGTGGTTCAAAGCTATCCGCCGGCCACGGCCCTGGAAGGCCTCGCGGAAAGCCCCGATGGGACGCTGCGCGGCCTCATGAGCTTGAATGGCAGCAATCCCTACTCCGTCGTGAGGTTCGACAACGTGCCTCCGGTTCCCCAGGCGACCGCGGCTTGCGTTGGGTCCATCGAGGGCTACTCACTCAACACGTCCTCCCTCGCTCCCTGGACCGTGCCGGGGCAGTTCGTTACTCCGGCCAGCGGGTTCATGTACATCTTCACGGATCTGCCGATTTGCTCCTTCCCGTACGGGATCCCGCCGCCGCCCGACCCGCTCGGCGGGAGTATCCGGGGTCTGGCTCGATTCCCGTCCGGAGGCAACTCGCTCTTCGCCGTGACCGACGACAAGGTGTGGAGCCTCCAATACAACCCAGGTACGGGTCAGTTCAGCGTCAGTCCCTCGACGCCCCTCCTGGACTTCGGTGATGGCACGTTCGGCCCCATGTTCGTCGAGAGCCTGACCGCGGTTTGCGGCGACAGTCTCTACGGAGTCAACAACGCCAAGCAACCGCCCGAGTTGGTGCGTATCAGCCCTACCGGACAGTCGATCACTGGAGTGTTTCCTTTGACCGGCAGTGCCACCGTCACTCGTGTCGGCGCCCTCTCCTATTCTGGCGGGGGCGACTGCAACACCAACGGAGTCCCCGACACGTGTGACCTCGAATCGGGCACTGCCCAGGACTGCAACGAGAACGGGCTGCTGGACAGCTGTGACATCAGCCAGGGCTCTGCTGCTGACTGCAATGCCAATGGGATCCCCGATACGTGCGACATAGACTCGGGCGTCGCTCAGGACTGCAACGATAACGGGCAACCGGACACTTGCGACATCGCGCAGGGCGCACCGGACGCGAACGGCAACGGGATTCCGGACGAGTGCGAGAAGCAAGCGAGTGTGACCATCCTCCCGGGTTGCGGGCTAAACCCGGCCGGAAGCCTGGTAGCGACTGGCGTCCCCGCAATCGGCACGCAGATGGTGCTTTCAGTCCACAACCCGCTTGGAACACAGAACGTCGGCTCGGCTCCCTTCCTGTGGATCTCGCTCAAGCCCGCCCTCCCGATCGGTTCATGCGGCCTGCCTTTGCTGGGCACGGGTATGGCGGGAGGAGCTGGTGAGCTCCTGATCTCCCTAAAACCCCAGCATCTGGTTCTCATGCTCACAGGACCTTTGTGGGCAGGAGTCCCCGCGCCCATCGTCGTCAGCATCCCCAGCAATCCTGCCCTGGTTGGGCTGGAGCTCACCGCACAAGCGGTGCTCGTCGATTCCATAGGCCCCGTGACCATCGGCCTGACGCAGGGCGCCAAGCTCTGCATCGGTCTCTAATCTAGTTCGGGTTGCGCGGAGGGTCGAATGACGCTCGGCGCAACACGAACTGAACTAAGACTAGGCCGCGTTGGCCTCGTCCGTCGACGCGAGGATCTCGCGGATCGTCTCGATCAGGAGCTGCGACTTCACCGGCTTGACCAGGCAGCGGTCCATGCCGGCATCGATGCAGGCGTCGAGCTCCTCCTGCAGGGCGTTCGCCGTGAGCGCGACGATCGGGAGCCTGCGCGCCGGGGCGTCTTCGCTCGCGGCTTCCCACTCGCGGATGCGTCGCGTCGCCTCCAGGCCGCCCATCACGGGCATCTGGCAGTCCATCAGCACCAGGCCGTACCGGCCCGTCTGAACCGCCTCGAGGGCGAGCGCGCCGTTCTCGACCACGTCGCATTCGAGGCCGGCCTTCGTGAGCATGCGCGTTGCGACGAGCTGGTTGACGCGGTTGTCCTCGGCCAGGAGGACGCGGAAGTCCGGAGGCGTCGCGAGCTGCTTGGAAGGCAGAGCCGGAGGGGGATCGGGCTCGGGCGCCATCGCGCTCCCGCCGCTTCCGACGAGCGCCTGTACGGCCGTGAGGAGCTTCGACGGCATGACGGGCTCGACGACGCGGTGTACCGCACCGTCCGACGGTCCGTCGTCGGTCGGGCAGGTCGCCTCGCGGCAGACCAGGAGTTGCGCCGGCGATCCCGGCAGCCCGGGACACGGTTCGTCCCGGCCGAGCACGACGAGGTCGACGGCGCGGCCGTCCGCGCGCGCGCGCCGCAACGCGTTCTCGAGATCCTCGAACCGTGCGAGTGTCTCGTTCTCCAGTCCCCAGGCGTCCAGCAGCTCGCCCAGGACTCGCGTGACGTCCTCGTTGGGGTGCCACAGGAGCGTCCGCTTGGTCCCCGCGAAGGGGATCATGCGGGTTGTGCTCTCGTCCGCCGACGGCGGAAGCGGGAGGGTGAACCAGAACGTCGTTCCCTCGCCCAGCTCGCTCGTGACGCCGATCTCGCCGCCCATCAGCTCGACCAACTGCTTTGAAATGGAGAGGCCGAGCCCGGTGCCGCCGTACTTGCGCGTCGTCGAGGAGTCCGCCTGCGCGAAGGATTCGAACAGGTTCTCGAGACTCTCGGCGGCGATTCCGATGCCCGAGTCGCGGATGCTGAAGCGGACGCGGTCCTTGTCATCCGGCGTCGCGACCATGTCCAGGCGGACCTCGACCATGCCGTCCTCGGTGAACTTCATCGCGTTGCCGAGAAGGTTGGTGATCACCTGACGGATGCGCGCCGGGTCGCCGACCATGCTGGCGGGAACGGCCGGGTCGATCATCGTGACGAGCGCGAGGTCCTTCTTCCTGGCCTGCGGGCCGAGCAGCACGACGACTTCCTCGGCGACGAGGGCGGGATCGAAGTCGATGCTCTCGAGCTGAACCTTGCCCGCCTCGATCTTCGAGATGTCGAGGATGTCGTTGATGATGGCGAGCAGGGACTCCGCCGAACCCTTCGCGATGGCGGCATAATCGCGCTGCACCTCGTCGAGGTCCGTGTCCATCAGGAGCTCGGTCATCCCCAGCACGCCGTTCATCGGCGTGCGGATCTCGTGGCTCATCTTCGCGAGGAACTCGGACTTGGCCGCCGTCGCCTTCCGCGTCTCCTCCATCGCGCGCGTGAGCGCGCTCGTCCGCTTGGCGACCTCCTGCTCCAGGGTGCTCCGGTGCCGCTCGAGCTCGGCGTCGCGATCCTGGATCTTCCCGAGCATGTCGTTGAAGGAGTCGGTCAGGATGCCGAGCTCGTCGTCGCTGCGCTTCCGCGCGCGCACCGAGTAGTCCTTGTTCTTCGACACCCGCTTGACGGTGGCCGTGAGATGAAGGATCGGCCCGGAGATCAGCCGCTGCAGCGCGTAGGACAGCGCGAGCGCGATGCCGCACGAGACCAGGAAGAAGATCGCCATGATCCGGCTGAGCAGCCGCTCGCGGCTCTCGATGAAGGCCGTGTCGAGCTGGATGCACGCGGTCCCGATGGGCTCGCCTTCGAGCTGAATCGTGCGGTAGACCAGGAGGTCGTCTCCCACGTAGTAGTGGCCGACCGCGCGGCATTCGGGCGCCGGCACCTTGCTGTCGGTGGCGCGCCGGTAGGCGGCGAAGAGCTCGTCGCCGCCGGTGTACACGTACGCCCCGCGGATCTCCTCGCGGAACGCCAGGGCGGCGAGGTTCTCCTCGACCGCCGCGACGTCCCCGAACGCGATGCCGGCGGTGTTGTTCGCGCCGATGATCTCGCTCAGGATCGACAGGTCGTCGACGACCGAGGCCTTGAACTTGACGGCGTCGTACTTGAGCCACGCGAAGGACGCGACGAGGAGCGTCGTCCCGCTGACCAGGGCCATGCTCACGGTCAGCTTGCGAACCAGCGACTGGCGGCCGAGGAAGGTCATCGCTTGCCCTCCTCGCTCCTGCGGACGGGAATGCGCTTGGCGCGGCTCTTCGGTTCCTCCTGCTTGCCTTCGTCCTTCTCCTCGACGATGCGTGCCAGCTTGAGGAGCCGCGAGCTGATGGTGAGCTTCGCCCGCTCCGCGGCCTTGGGGTTGACCTCGAAGGCGATTCCCTTGTCTTTTGGATAGAAGTTGGCGCACCCGCCCTTGAGCGCGAAGTCCTTCGACTCGCCGATGATCAGGACGGGCTTGTCGCCGAGCTTCTTCCGGATCTCCTTGATCTTCGACACCTCGCCCGCCGGCACGAACAGGATGTGGCAGGTGTCGATGTCCTCGACCTTCTTGAAGCGGACGATCTTGATCGAGCGTCCCTTGGCCTGCTTCTTCGCGAAGGTGTTCTCGAGGTGCTTGCCGAACGGGTCCTTGCCGACGACCGCGACGATGAGCGGCGAACGCCTGTCCTTGAAGGCGTCCTTTGGCCAGTCGGTGAAGACCGCGAAGTTGTAAAGGAACGCGGCCTTGAGGTGGTATTCGGGAACCTCCTGCTCCTTGCCGCCGCCGCCGCCGAACGACGACAGTCCGAGAAAGGCCAGGCAGAGGAGGAGATAGGAGCTCAAGAGCGCAGCCCTGCGCGTGCTCCCTCCGGTCGAAACCGACGCCTTGGACCCGGCTGGTCCGCCTAGGACGCGACCTTGTGCGTTCAGGGGCTCCAATTCAGGTCGAAGTAGATCGCGCGCTCTATCTCCGAAGCGCTGGACAAGAGCGCGGAGGCGAACTCCTCGTGCTGGTCGTCGGTGGCGTTTTGCACGCCGATGACCAGCTCGAGCGCCGAGCTCGGCCGGTAGGCCAGCCGCGCGTCGACGCGCAGGTAGCTCCCGACGTCGAGATCGTCGAGCTCGTCGACGGCGTAGAGCCCGAGGTCGAAGTCCAGGTCCTCGCGGAGCGACCAGTAGGAGCGCACGTTGCCGACGAAGTTGGGTTCCTCCGCGTCCGAACGCGGCTGGATCGGCGTTCCGACGACGTCGCCGTCGAATTCCAGGTCGAGCAGGGTGAATCCGGAGCGCAGCTTCCAGTCCTCCGACACCTCGACGTCCAGGGCCATCTCGCCGCCGAGGACCGTGGCCTCCCGCGCGTTGTCGAAGAAGACCGGCACGATGAAGTTGCCTCCGCCCAGGTCGATGGTCGGCCCGACCGTGAAGTTGTCGGCGGCGGAGAAGTCGTTGTAGAAGGCGGTGAGGTCGACGTAGGTGTCCTCGCGGAGGCGGAATCTCCAGCCGGCCTCGTAGGCCATCACGTCGTCCGCTCCGAGGTCATCGTTGCCGATCAGGACCGTCTGAACGACCGACGTCGGCCCGGTGGTCTCCGCGACCACCTGAACCAGGTCGTGCTGCACGACCGACGGAGTTCGCACCGCGCGCGAGACCGCGCCCCACACGACGTGGTCCTCGGCGGGCGTCCAAAGCGCCCGGATCGACGGCTGGACCTCGAAGCCGGTGTAGTCGTTGTGCTCGAACTTCGAACCGACGATCAGCGTCAGCTCGTCCTCGGCAAGCGTGATCTCGTCCTGGAGGAACGCGCTGAACAACTGGTCGTGGCGGCGGCTCCGGTCGAGGTCGAAGTTCGTGCTCCCCTCGAACTCGGAGGCGGTCAGGCGATAGCCCAGACCCCAGAGGAGCTCGTGCGTGTCGTTCAGCGTGTGCCGGTACTGGAAGTCCACGTCGAACGTGTCGCGCTCGTCCTGGTAGAGCTCGGAGAGGCGCCGGGTGAGGTCGTAGTACACCTGCAGCTCGGCCTCGGAGTCCTCGGAGAACGCGCGCGTCCAGCGCCCGAGCAGGTTGCCGCCCTCCACGTCGAAGGTTCCCTTGAAGACCTCGTTGGGGCCCGGGGCTTCCTCCGTCACCAGGTCGGTTTCGCGCACGCGCCCGTCGTAGAGGTCGCCCTGGACGGTGAACGAGTCGCGGTCGTTCTCCACCCAGTCGGCGCGGAACCCGCCTCGCAACACGCCCCAGTCGTCGGGGTGGCTGCTCCCGTCCTGGTTTCGGCTCGAGTCGCGGTCGAACCACTTGCCGTAGGCGCGCCAGTGTCCCTTGTCGCCGAGCAAGCCGCCGTACCGCCCGCTGGCGATGCTCTCCTCGTTGCCGCCGCGAACGGCGACGTCCCGTCCCTGCGTGTCGGCCGCGCTCTTCGTGATGATGTTGATGACGCCGTTGACGGCGTTTGCGCCCCACATCGTCCCGCCCGGACCGCGGATGACCTCGATGCGATCGATGTCGTTGAGGTGGACGTCCTGGACGTCCCAGAAGACGCCCGAGAAGAGCGTAGTGAAGACGGTGCGCCCGTCGATCATGACGAGCATCTTGTTGTTGAACCGTCCGTTGAACCCGCGGGCGGAGATAGCCCACGAGCTCGAGTTGATGCGCGCGACGTGGAGGCCGGGGACCATGCGCAGGAGCTCCGGGATCGACGAGTGGCCGGAGCGCCGGATGTCCTCCTGCGTGATGACGTAGACCGCCGCGGGCGACGTCGGAACGGTCTGTGGCTTGCGCGCGACGGAGACCACCTCGACCTGGAGGAGCTCCTCCAGGCTGAGCGTGGTGAGGTCGGGAAGCTCCTCGTCGCCGGGCTCCTGCGGCAGCGGGAGCACCGGGACGAGCGCCAGGAGGGCCGTAGAAAAGCTGATCATGCCGGGGGGACGTCTGCTCGAGAGTCCGGCCTACTCCTTCAGGTCCAGGCTGAAGGGCATCGAATCGTCCACAAAAAGGTCCGTGTCGACGGGAACGCCGCCGGGGATGGTCCAGGTCGTCCCGTCATAGGTCGCGCTGTAGAGGTCGTTGTTGGAATCGGACAGGACGGCCATCAACTTGACCTGCCCGGGGAAGGTCTCGATCTGCACCGACTCGGTGTCTCCCTTGCCGGCGATCGCCACGTCGGACTGGATGGCCCATCCTCCGGCGGACGTCCAGCGTGCCCAGTCCAGCGCGCCCGTGTTGTTGTCCGGGTAGACGCACACCGCCACGCCGCTATTGCCGACCCAGCCGACGGCGCAAGTGAAGTCTCCGATGGCGTCGTTGCTGTTGTCCCTCGTTTGGGAGTCGTACTCCCCTGCGTTCACCCACGTACTGCCGTTCCAAGTCGCGAGCCCAAGCCTCTCCGAGACGTTCATGTCCATGAATCCGGCCGCGATACGGCTGGTTCCCGGCTCGGCGGCGAGGTCGATGAACTCGGGCTTCGTGTTCCCCAGTCCCACGCTCAGAGGACTGCTCCATGTGTTGGAGCCGGCCGGCTTCCGTGACCACACGAAATTGAACGACGAGGCGACGTCGTCCGACCAGACGGCGATCAGGTCACCCGTCGTCGCCTCGAAGGCCGCGTCGAACGTCCGAGTCTCTACCTCGCTCGTGACGCTGTGGTTCCTCAGGTTGGTCTCCAGTGTGACTGCCGAAGCGGTCACCCACTGGCTGCCGTCCCAGACGATGGCGACAAGGTCAGCGTTGTCGTCCGCATAGAGCAGGACGATTTCGTTTGAGTTTGGCCGTGCCTCGAGCTCGATCCAGTGTGCCGTGCCGGAGTTCGGGTCAGGGTTCGGACCAGCCCCGTCGTTGAGCGGGAGGGACGTCTCCGTGCTCCAGACCCCTTGTACGCGGGTCCGGTAGACCGGCGTGTTCGTGTTGTCCGAGTAGACCACCATGGCGTCGGACGAGAGGTCTTCGTATTCGAGGTCGAAGCAACGCTTGGTCGCGTCGGACTGGTCAATGGCCGGCGACGACCATTCCACGACCCACTCGCTACCGGCCCAGCGGTGGACGTTGAACTCCGTCGTGAACACGTTCGGATCCTCGGACAAGATCGCGAGGAGCTCCTCGGAGTTGTCTAGCGGCGAAACCCGGCACACCATCCCCCGGGTGATTCCGGAGGTCGTGCCCACCGGAAAGCCAAGCGTGGGCGAGGACCACGTACCGTCCGCGTCGTCCCACTTGCGGATCTCAGGGCGCTTCTTCGCCCCGGTGTCGCCGACGCCGTAGACCAGCCGCCCGTCGTCGGCCGCCAGCGAGGCCAGAGCACCCTGGGCGGCCGCGTAGTGATACCCCAGGTTGAGCTCGTCACCGTCGGGCGACTTGCCGTCGAGGACGTCGTCGAGGCGGGTGGTCTTGTCGCCGAAGTTCGAGCCGTCGGACAGGACGATGATGTCCGCGTCGCCCGAGCCGGCGCCGTAGGCGGGGCTCAAGACCGGTGTGTACTGTAGATGGAAGCTGTCGTCCGCGGCATTGGCGCCGCCGAGCATCAGGTCGGCGCCGGCCGGATCCTCGTAGAGCGGATCGGCGCTGAAGTCGCCGGTACCCATGAGAGCTCCTGGCACCCAGTTGCTTCCGCCGTTGTTCCAGACGTCGTTGTACGAGCTGGTCCCGCTGCCCGCGTTGTTGATGCCGTCGCCAACGTTGTCCGTGATGATGTTGTTCCGGATCGTGCAGGTTGCGCCGGCGTCGACGTGGACTCCCTCATCGCCGTTCAGGTAGATCGTGTTGCCTTCGAGCGTCGCCGTCGCGGTGGTGGCGATCCGGATGCCGTCGTTTCCGTTGTTGTAGACCAGGTTGTTGGTCATCACGGCGTTGAGGCCCGCGTCGTGCCGGACGCCCTCCAGGGTGTTGTTGGAAGCGCGGTTGTCCTCGAAAACGAGGTTGTGGGCGTCGTCCAACCGGAACCCGCGGTTGTTCGCGTAGGCGTGGTTGCCCCGGAGAACCACGTTGATTGCCCCGTTCTGAAGACGGATGCCGGGACCGGACGTGGAGCCCGTCAGGCTGAAGCCCTCGATCTCGACGTAGTCGCCGCCGTTGACCCGGAAGGTATAGGCGCCTCCGGCGCTGTCGATCAGGACGTCACCGGCATCGCTGGTGCGCTCGCCCAACCGGTCGGCGACGAAGCGGATGGGGTTACCCGGCGTGCCGCTCGTGGTGACGTCCACCGACTCCACGTACGTACCGGCGCCGACGAACACCGTCTCGCCGGCGGTGAGCGTCGATGCGGCCTGGGAGATCGACAGCCAGGCATCGGCGGGGCTGGTGCCGGAGTTGGCGTCGTTACCGGTCGCGCGGACGTAGTAGAAGTTCGAAACCGACCAGACGAACTCGGTCGTCGGCGTGTCGTCCAGGACGACCTGGCCCGGCCCAGGGTTCACGGTAGCCGTGATCGTCTTCACCTCGGCCAGGGTCGACGTGATGGTCGCGGTGAAGACACCGCTGCCGTTGGTCGTTCCCGAGGGAGGCGTGAGCGTGTTCCCGTTGCCGGTGGCCGAGAGCGAGACCGTGGCCCCGGCGACCGGGTTGCTGCCCGTGTCGAGCACGGTGACCGTAATCGTCACCGCGTCCGCTCCGTCGGCCAGGGCTCCGAAGGGGATGTCCACGATCACCGACGAGAGGCTGGCGCTGACGGTACCGACGTACGTGTAGCCCGAGCTGAGGGTCGCGGACCCGTTGCTGTTGGAGACGACGACGTCGACCGCGCCGGCGGTACCCGCCGGTGTGTCGCAGGTGATCGAGGTGTCGCTTACCACGACGACGTTGGTGGCCGCGTTGCCGTCGAAGGTCACCACGTTCGTGCCGGGGTTGTTGTTCTGGAAGCCCGTGCCGGTCAGGGTGACGTTGTCGCCGCCTGCCGTGGAGCCCGAGCTCGGAGTCACCGCCGTCAGGGTCGGGAACGGGTGATAGCCGTAGCCCGCCACCAGCGTCGCCGCGCCGTTGTCGTTCGAGACGATGACGTTGACGGAGGTGCCCGGCGCCCCCCCGGGCGTATCGCAGGTGATCGTCGTGTCGTTCACGACGACGACGTTTGTCGCCAGGGAGAAGTTGAAGAACACCGTGTTGGTGCCTGCGTCGAGCGCCTGGAAGCCAGTACCCGTCAGCGTCACGCTCGTTCCGCCCAAGGACGTTCCGGAGTTCGGCGTCACCGCCGCCAGGGTCGGCAGCGGGTGGTAGCTGTAGCCGCCGGTCAGTGTGGCCGTGCCGTTGTCGTTGGTCACGATCACGTCGACCGCGACGCCGGCCGGCCCGCTGGGAGTCAAACAGGTGATCGTCGTGTCGTTCACGACGGACACGCCCAATGCAGGGGATCCGTTGAAGGTCACCACGGTGGTTCCGGCGTTCTGGAACCCGGAGCCCGTCAACGTGACGCTCGTTCCGCCGAGCGAGGTGCCCGCCGCCGGTAGAACGGCGGTGAGCGTCGGCAGCGGGTTGTAGGTGTAGCCACCGATCAGCGTGTCCGAACCGTTGTCGTTGGAGAGGACGACGTCGACCGCGAGCCCGGGCGTCCCGGCCGGGACGTCGCAGGTGATCGACGTGTCGCTGGCGACCACGACGTTCGTCGCGGCGTTGCCGTCGAAGGTGACGACGTTCGTACCGGGGCTGTTGTTCTGGAAGCCTGTCCCGGTCAGCGTGACGTTGTTCCCGCCCAGCGACGTTCCGCTGTTCGGCGTCACCGCCGTCAGGGTCGGCAACGGATGGTAGCTGTACCCGCTCGTCAGCGTGTCCGAGCCGTTGTCGTTCGAGAGGACGACGTCGACCGCGAGGCCGGGCGTTCCCGCCGGGACGTCGCAGGTGATCGACGTATCGCTGACGACGACGACGTTCGTCGCGGCGTTGCCGTCGAAGGTGATGGTGTTCGTACCGGGGCTGTTGTTCTGGAAGCCCGTCCCAGTCAGCGTGACGCTGTTCCCGCCCAGCGACGTCCCGCTGTTGGGCGTTACCGCGGTCAGAGTCGGCAACGGGTGATACGTGTAGCCACTGGCCAGCGTGTCCGAGCCGTTGTCGTTCGAGACCACGACGTCGACTGGGAGCCCCGGTGTTCCGGCCGGGACGTCGCAGGTGATCGACGTGTCGCTGACGACGACGACGTTCGTCGCGGCGTTGCCGTCGAAGGTGACGGCGTTCGTACCGGGGCTGTTGTTCTGGAAGCCTGTC
>JANQEJ010000181.1 GCA_028278425.1 Planctomycetota bacterium
GTGGTCTGCAGGGGCTCGGGAGTCATCAGTTCGAGGACTCCTGGCGCGTAGCCGGAGGCGCGAGTCTCGAGGCGGTAGCGGATCTGCGGCGCGAGCTGCCGCAACTCGAAAGAGCCGCTGGCATCCGTCAGCGCGAGCGTCTCGGCGGTGACCCTGACCGTTCGGCGGGTAGGCTGGACGACGGCGTGCACCTCGGCGCCCTCGACAGGCTCGCCAAGTGAGTTCGCGACGATGCCGCGCGCGGCGCAGGTCGGATTCAGGGCGATGACGATCTCCGAGCCGGTGCCCGCTGCCGCCTCGACCCATCTCCGAGAGTAGCTCGTCGCGGACGCCAGGACCCAAAGATCGTCCGCCTCGGCGCCCATCAGCGAGAACGAGCCGTCGGCGCTGGTGTGAGTGAAGGTCGCGGGATCCGAAGAGACCGCGACGAGGGCCCTCGCAATCGGCTCCCGGCTGGACGCGTCGAGCACCCTTCCCAGGGTCTCGACCCCCGGAGGAACGGTGATCGCGAGCGGCGCCTCGGAATGGGCGACCTCACGCGTCAACGTTGCCCCGGTGCCGCGCCCGTCCTCGACCTGGATGCGGAGCTGACGCTCGCCCTTCGGGTCGGCTGTAATCGTCAATAGGCCCTCGCCGTTCGTCAGCCCGAGGGGATAGCCTTCGTTGCTGAGGCGGACGAGCGCCCCCTTCAGCGGGCGGCGCTGCTCGTCGCGTACCGAGAGCTGCACCGCGGTCCCGGCTCCCAAAGTCAGCCGTACCTCCGTAGACCGGGTCTCGAGGACGTCGGAGGCCAGATGGCCGGGCGCGATGGCCTCCAGGCGAAGGAGCTCATCCTTCTTCTTGGCGATTCGCGCGCCGCCTCGGCCGTCGGTCAGAGCTGTGCGCTGGCTCGAGAACCCACGGGCTCGACGCGGTCTGCCGACGGTTCCGGCGATCACGAAGGCTCCGGCCACCGGCTCGCCGTCGGCATCCTGCACCAGGACCTCGACCTCCACAGCCGGCTCCACCCGGTACGTCGGCAGGTGCAGGGGCTCGACCAGTGGC
>JANQEJ010000112.1 GCA_028278425.1 Planctomycetota bacterium
CGACGCGTCGACCGACTCGACCGAGGCGAGCGGGCGCCCGTCGAGGTCCTCGATCGCGATCCCGCCGACGTGCGCGGAGCCGCCGAGCGAGAGCGAGAGCTCGTCGATCGTGGCGCGGGCGTAGAGCGACTCCTCGATGGCGTCCTCCGCGATGCCCTTGACGATCGGCGCCGCGATCGCCGGCAGGAGCAGCACGAAGAGCACGAGAAGGACGAGACCCCCCCCCACAACCGTTAGAAGCCGCTTTCTCCGCACGGGACGGATTCTAGTCCCGCCGCTTACCATTTCCGCCATGTCGCGCCGCCCGATCCTGCTCCTGGACGTGATGGGTACGCTCGTCTACGAGCCCTTCTATGTGGAAGTTCCCGAATTCTTCGGGATGACGCTGGAGGAGCTGATCGACGCCAAGCACCCCACCGCCTGGGCGGAGTACGAGACCGGCTCGATCGACGAGGCCGCCCTCGAGGCCAAGTTCTTCCGCGACCGCCGCGCCTACGACCACGCGGGGATGAAGGCCTGCATGACGGCGGCCTACCGCTGGATCGACGGGATGGAGGAGCTCACCGAGGACCTGCGCGCCGCCGCGGTCGAGATGCACGCGCTCTCGAACTACTCGGAGTGGTACAAGCTGATCGAGGGCAAGCTCGCGCTCGGACGCTTCCTTCGATGGACTTTCGTCTCGTGCCTCACCGGCGTTCGCAAGCCGGACCCGGAGGCCTACCTGGGCGCTGCGCGCAAACTCGGGGTTTCCCCCGCGGACTGTCTCTTCGTCGACGACCGCGAAGCCAACTGCGAAGCGGCGCGCGAAACGGGCATGCCGGCGATCCGGTTCGAGGACGCGGATCAGATTCGCGAAAGGCTGACCGGGCTCGGATTGTTGCCGTAGAATCGCCTTCGGCCCCCCGGGACCTTCCGCAAGGTTCTTCCCCAAACCTGCTGACCTGTGAGGCAACCATGAAGGTCATCGCGCTCGCCTTGTTCCTGTCCCTTTCGTTCGCGGGAGTCACGCGCGCTCAGTGCGCGCCGGTGCCGGGCACCGGCTGTCCGGGCTTTCCGCAGTTGAAGGACTGCATCACCAACCCATCGATCGGACAGCTCTTCTGCACGGACTGCCAGCCCTGTCCTCCGGGGTGCGGTCCGATCCAGTTCAACGCGTTGTTCCTCGGCCCGCCGCAGCCGTTCGCGTTTCCGTTCCCGACGTGCTGCTCGGCGCCTCCCTGCGTCATCTACTCGCCCAACTTCTTCCGGGTCGATCTCAGGCAGCCGGGCGTGAACTGCATCCCGATTCCGCCCAACCCGGCGCTGATCGGGTTCGTGTTCGGCCTCCAGGCCGCGTGCGTCGATCCCGTTCTGCCGTGCGCGGACTTCTCGCCGGCGCTGAGGGTGACGATCCGGCCTTAGGCGGACCCTAGCGACCTTCCGTCTTCTGGTACTTCCCGTGCGCGGACTCGCGCATGGTGTAGAGGTCCTTGGCGACGAGCTGCATGGCCTCGGCGTTCTTCCCGTCGAGGATGTGGATCTCCATGTCGAGGAGCACCTTCAAGGTCTCGGCAAGGTCCCGTCGGAAGGCGGTGCGGTGCTCCGCGCGCTTCTCCTCGGGGAGCTCGGCGACGTGCTTCAGCGCGTCGTCGCGCTTCGACTCGTCCCGGAGGGCCATCGCCGTGCCCTTGAGGTGAGTCTTCATACCTTCCATCAGCTCCAGCAGCGGCTCTTCGGCAGCGGCCTCCTGCCGGTCGGCGGGTCGGGCGGCAAGCGCGGCGGAGGCGAGGCCGATCAAGAGCAGGGCGAGGATCGTCGGTTTCCTGGGCATGAGCTCCCTCCGCGGGTTGGGGGCAGACTACGTCCGCCGGGCCGCCGAATGCGCCGCCATCGGCCGGAAGGGACGATCGACCGGGTTGCCGGGACGAACGGCCGGGTCCCTACGGCCGAAGCTCGCTTGCGGCGTCGCGGAACTTGCGGCCGATCGAGAGACGGGTGCCGTCGGTCAAAACGACGTCCGCAGCGGAGCTCGCGTTCAAGACGCTGGCGACGGCGTCGCGGCGGACGAGGGTCGAGCGGTGGATGCGCACGAATTCGGGACCGAGCTTCCGGTGGGCCGACTTCAGCGTGTCGCGGACCAGGTGGGAGCGTCCGCACCCATGGAGCTCTAGGTAGTTCCCCGCCGCCGCGACCCAGTCGAGCTCGTCGGGGCGAACCAGGAGCTCGCGCCGGCCCTCGCGGAAGGCGACGACGGGCGCGTTCGGGGCGGCCGGCTCCGGGCGGCGCGCTTCCGCGAGCTGGCGCCGGCTCGCGTGCCACCAGACGGCCACCGCGAAGATCCAGTAGGCGGCGATCGACGGGGCAAGCTGGAGGAGCGGCGCGGTGACGTCGAAGCGGAACCCGTGATCGAAGCGGATGGCTCGGATGACGCCCGACAGCGCCGAGAAGAGCGAGAGCTGGAGCAGGGCTGCGGCGACGGCGGCGATCGCGTGGACTCCGACGGTGGTGAGACGCCGCACCCGCGAGGGATCGAACGTGCGGACGAGATACAGCGCGGGCGGCACCAAAGGAATCCAGCACCACCAGTCCAGGAGCCCGCTCGCGAGGCTGTCGCCCATCGACACCCGCGCGCCCAGCACGTTGTAGGTGAAGTAGATGCGCAGGCCGGAGAGAAGTCCCACCGCGGTCGTGACCGCGAGGACGGCGCGCCACAGCAAGCGGGGCGCTTCACCGCGCGCATCGGCGGGGTGGACCGCTTCGGCGGCGATCATCGTCAGAAGCCCGCGAGCTGTGCTTCCACCCACTCCGCCTTGAGCGCCTGGCGGACCTCCGGGTCGACCTTGCCCTCGATCGTCACTTCGCGGAAGTGGATGAGCATCTCCGAGTGCACCCAGAAGAACACCCGCCCGCGGCGGACGTGCGTGCACTTGGCCTCGGTCATCTTCTCGCCGTCGCGGTGGACCTCGACCATCTCCTTGCCGTCGTGGAGGACCTTCATCGTGTAGGTGCGGCCCATCTCGATCATTCGTTCCTTGAGGCGGTCCTGCACGACGTCGCGGTCGTTCCAGACCTCGAGGTCGCCGAGGTTGTAGACCCAGGCGAAGCTGTACTTCCCGTCGTCGCAGATCGCGCCGTTGAAGACCAGGGGGAGGTCGTCCCCGCCGCTCACCGACGGCTCCGCGGTCACGTCGTAGGTCAGCGACATCGGGGCTTCGAACTCGAGCGCGTGGTGCAACACCGTGGCGCCGATCGTTCGGAGCGTGCCGTCCTTGATCGTGAACTCGTTCGGGTGCTCCTGGACGAGCTTCGGCTGGATCCGCCGGTGCGTCTTGACGTACTCGTTGATCGGGCGGAAGTCCTCGAGCTCGGCCGGGTCGTCGAAGGTGTAGAAGACCTGGATCCGGTCGTCGCCGAGCTCGGTCACCTTGCCCTTGAGGGCGAGGTCCAGGCCCTGCGCGTCGAAGCGGACGCCGTGGGCGCCGCGCGCGAGCTCGCGCAGCGCGTCGCGGCGCTCCTGAACCACGGGAAGCGAGCGGCCGTCGCGCTGGATCGCCTCGATGCGCGCGAGGAGCGCGCCGGCGGCCGTGGAATCGGTCGGCGCCGGGAGCGCCGCCAGCGCGTTGAGCTCGAAGGCGCACCGGCCGGTGACGAGTCGCCCGGCGTAGTCGTTCTCCGCGTCCGACCGCAGGCTCGCCGTGTCGGGGTCGTCGCCCTTCAAGAGCTTCTTCCACTTCTGGTCCCCGGTGAGCACGTAGGCGTAGAGCCGCACCCACTTGCCCTTGCCGGAGAGCTCGTCGCCCTTCTTTCCCATCTGGGCGGCGAGGACGCCGGGGTCGAGGTCCTCGACGGCGAGGCGTTCGATCTTCGAGCGGTTCTTCTCGAACGCGAGCTCGCCGTCGGCGATCGACGCGATGACGAGCTTGACCTTCTTGCCCTCGTGCTCGTGCGTGAGCTTCTTTCCGTTCTCGTGCAGGTAACGGAGATAGGTGTCGCGCAGCTCGCGGAACGCTGTAACACGCTTCTTCTCCGTTTCGATGCGCGCGGCGATCTCCGCGTCGGGCCCCGAGGCGAGCAACGCGTCCAGCCGCGCCTCCGCCGCGCCGAGGCGTCCCAGCTTGGCCTCCCAGACGGCCATCGCGAGGCCGACGTCGGGCGGCGGATCGGCGACCGCGAGGTCCTGGCCGAAGGCGGGCGCGCTGAGGAGGAGCGAGGCGGCGATGAGCAGTCGCTTCATGAGTTCAGCTCCCTGAGCTCCGTTTCCGCGGCGATGTAGCCGAAGGCCGCCCAGACGTCGCCGTCGACGATGCGCTGGAAGATCTCGCGCGCGCCGTCGACGTCGCCGTTCCAGAGGCGGTGGTTGCCGAGCCCGTAGGCGCGCGTCGGGTACTGCACCGTCTCGGGATCGATGCCCTCGAGCACCTCGCTCTCGCTGATCTCGCCCTTGTAGAAGAGGATCAGCGCGTGGTAGGCGGTGTTCTCGAGGATCTCCATGTCGGCGGTGATCGGCGCGATCACGTCCGCCGCCGCGTCGGCGTGTCCGAGCCGCTGTAGCGTCATGTGGAGCCAGTACGCCGTCGCCACCCTCATGTCGTCGGTGGGCGCGAAGGTCATGCAATCGCGGTAGGCCGCCTCCGCCCCCTCGAAGTCGCGCAGGAGGTAGCGCGCCAGGCCGAGGTGGTAGTGGATGCTCGACTTGTTGCTGCTCGTCGGGATGCCGAAGGCGTTCGGGGCGCCGTCGGGCTCGATCTCGTCGGGCACGTCCTCGGCGAGCTGCGCGGCCCGCGCGAGGTCGGCTTCCGCCTGCTCGAACCGCCGGAGCGAGATGTGCCGGTGTCCGCGGTGCCGGTAGAGGCGGAAGCTCTCGGGGTGGAGCTCGATCCCGCGCGAGAAGACCTGGGCGGCCTCGCGGTAGCGGCTGAGGTAACCGAGCCGGCGGCCGGTCCAGATCAGCGCTTCTTCGTCGGCGGGATCGGCCACGTAGTCGGCCCAGGCCTCGTCGAAGTTCGCCTCGAGGTTCTCCTTGCGCTCGCCGGTGAGCTCGGGGCGATGAAGGGAGCGCCCGAGCAACGACTCCGCCTCGGGCGTCGCCGCGCAGTCGGGATCGAAGATCAGGATCTCGGGGAATCGCGCGCGCAGCGCGTCGTAGTGACCGCGGTCGGCGGCCGGCAGGGTGGCGTCGCGCGCGTCGGCGAAGTAGGACGAGAGGAGGAACGTGCCATAGGAACCGAAGAGGTTCTCACCCCGGTGGAAACCCTCGAGGAAGCGCAGCGCGATCGGCGCGTTGCGGTGCCGGGCATCGATCTCGATGCGCCGCTCTTCCGGCTCGCTCGGGAACGACATCATCGGGTCGAAGTAGTTCGTGCCGAGGTGGCAGCCGAGGCAGGACTCGGGCACGTTGCCGGGCGGCGGGCCCTCCGGCGGGTCGTTCGGCTGGTGGAAGGTGTCCAGGGGCTCCCCCTCGGCATCGAAGAGGAGGAACTCCGGCGCGTCGCCGCTTCTGAGGCGCATGACCTCGAAGTCCTCGAGGACGCCGTCGCGCGAGTAGCGCTCGGCGACGAAGACCGTGCCGTCGGGGTAGGCCATCGGCGCGGCGTCGTAGCCCACGCCGCCGCCGTGGGCGAGGAGCGCCCGGGTGACCGGCTCCTTCTCGAAGTAAATGCGGCGCGGTCCGTCGGTGACGATGCTGTCGGTGAGCATGACCGTCATCCAACGGTCGGGGTCGCGCAGGCGTATGTCGCGCTCGATGGCGGCGAAGCTCGAGGAGTCGACGGGCTCGGGATCGGGGACGGCGTCGCTCGCGTCTCCACCCTCCCGAGTCCCGGAGCAGGAAAAGGCAAGGGGAACGAGGACGAGAGCGAAGGCGCGCAAGGGCTTGTTACTCACGAGGTCTCTCCTGGGCCGATCGGGTTCGGATAGCATACCGGCCGCCGTTCCCGTGGCGGCTCGCATGCGTTTCCTCGTTCCGGCGGTCGCGCTCCTGGCAGGGCTCGCCTTCCCGCAGGACCCCCAGGTCCAGGGCCCGCTCGTGCAGGTGCCCTTCGAGAAGGTGCGCCTCGATTCGCCGTTCTGGGCGCGGCGGCAGGAGACCAACCGCACGGTCACGATTCCTTCCTTGCTCGACAAGCTCGAGCAGAAGGGATACGTGCGCAACTTCGAGCTCGCCGCGACGACCGCGCGCGGCGGGCACGTCGGCGGTCCGGCGGCGGACGCGGAGGTCTACAAGGTGCTGGAGGCGATCGGGCACGTGCTCGCGACGCGTTCGGCCACGGCGCTGGAGGCGCGTGCGGACGCGATCATCGAGCTCATCGCCGGAGCGCAGAAGAAGGACGGCTACATCCACACCTACGTCACGCTCGAGACGCCCGGCGCGCGCTGGAAGAACTGCCGTGAGAACCGCGAGCTCTTCTGCGGCGGCCACCTGATCGAGGCGGGGCTCGCCTACTCGCGGTCGACGGGCAAGAAGAAGCTGCTCGACGTCGCGATCGCCTTTGCGGACCTAGTCGAGGACACCTTCCACGAGGACGGCGTGCTCGACCCGCCCGGGCACCAGGGGATCGAGCTGGCGCTCGTGAAGCTCCGCAAGCGGACCGGCAACGACGACTACCTCTGGCTGGCCGACGATCTCTTGAGCCGGCGCGGCGAGCGCGAGGGCCGCGAGCTCTGGGGGCAGGAGTACCAGGACGTCCTCCCGATCCGCCAGCAGTTCGGCGTGTCGGGCAGCGCGCTGCGCTCGCTCTACATGTTCAACGGGATGATCGAGGAGTACGGAGCGACCGGCGAGTACGCGCTGATGGCGTCGCTGCTCAACTGCTGGCGCGACGTCACGCAGAAGCGGATGTACGTCACCGGCGGCGTCGGGAACTCCGCGGCGACCGAGGGCTTCACCGAGCCCTACGACCTGCCGAACGGCACCGCCTTCTGCGAGACGGCCGCCGCGGTCGAGATGGCGCGCTGGAACCGGCGCATGCTCTCGCTGACGCGCCAGGCCGCGTTCGCGGACGTCGAGGAGCAGGTGCTCTACAACGCGCTCGCGGTGGGCATGGGCCTCAACGGGAAGACCTTCTTCCACGAGAACCCACTGCTCTCGGTCGGAGGGCTCGAGCGCAAGCCGTGGCACGAGGACCCGCGCGGCGCGACGCAGCTCGCGCGCTTCCTCCCCACCGTCGCGGAGGGCATGTACGCGCACGACGAGGACGAGATCTACGTCTGCCACTACGCCGCCGGCGAGGCCGAGCTCCAAATGGGCGCCGGAAAGGTGCGCCTGATCCAGGAGACCGACTATCCCTGGGACGGGAAGATCAAGCTCACGGTCGTGCCCGAGAAGCCGATGAAGCTGATGATCCACACGCGCGTGCCGATCTGGTGCCCCGAGACGTTCACCGCGGGCATCGATGACGCGATCTCGGACATCAAGCTGAACCGCGGCGACGACCCGGGGACGTGGACCGCCTGGGAGCGGACGTGGACGCGCGACACGGTGCTGACGCTGGAGTTCCCCATGACGCCCGAGCGCGTCTACGCGGACGAGCGGGTCGCGGCGAACTCCGGGCGCGTCGCGCTGCGCCGCGGGCCGCTCGTCTTCGCGCTCGAAGGCGTCGACAACGGAAACTACGCGCGGCACGTCTACCTGCCGCGCGAGTCGCCGCTCGCCGACCGCTGGGAGGAGAAGCTCTTCGGCGGCACGATGGCGATCCTCGCCGACGGCTACTCGGTGTTCGAGCAGGACAACCAGCGCAAGGTGCGGGACCACGACCTCTACGCGATTCCGTACCACCTGTGGGGGAACCGCGGTCCGAACGAGCTCGTCGTGTGGATCCCCGAGGGCAAGGAGCTCGCCGAGCTGCCCGGGGAGAGCCAGCGGGTCATCCGCGAGGACGTGACCATGCGCGCCTCGCACTGCTACCGGGGCGACTCGCTCGCGGCGATCGCCGACGGCGCGCTGCCGAAGAGCTCGGCGGACCTGAACGTGTCCCGGATGACCTTCCGGGACCACGTGGGCTCGAAGGAGTGGCTCCAGTACACCTTCGACCGCGAGCGCCTGATCGACACCGTCAAGGTCTACTGGGCGGACGACGTCTCGGTCGGCGGGACCTGCCGGACCCCGCGGAAGTGGAAGCTCTACTGGTTGCGCGAGGGCGAATGGCTGCCCTGCCGGCCGGCGGAGGGCTCGTTCTTCTGGAACACGCCCAACACCCACAACGAGGTCAAGTTCGAGGCGGTCCGCACGACGAGCCTCCGGCTCGAGCTGGAGCTGCGCGAAGGCTACTCGGCGGGCTGCTACGAGTGGGAAGTGATCGACGTCCCCTGACCGAAGATCCAGCGGAGCAGGGCGAGGAACCCCTTCCGGCGGACGATGCGCGGTGGCCGACGGGGCGCGCGAGAGACTGCTCTCCTCAACATGGCGGGACTCTCGACGGGCGAGGGACGCCGGTATTTCGCGGTGAACATGATCTTGTCAAACTCCCTCTCCGCGGATCTTCATGGAGCTCTTCCCTCTCTTCTCCGGCGTCATCGTCGTCGCGGCGGTCTTCAGCTACCTGAATCACCGCTTCATTAAGGTTCCGACAACCATCGGCGTGATGCTGATCGCGCTGGCGGTCTCGCTCGCGCTGATCCTCCTCGACGTCGCCGGCGTCAGGGTTCGCGAGCCGGCGGTGGACTTCCTCGAGCGGCTCCAGTTTCGCGAGGCCCTCCTCGACGGCATGCTCGCCTTCCTCCTCTTTGCGGGCGCTTTGCACGTCAAGCTGGACGACCTCCTCGGGCAGAAGCGGGTCATCGGCGTCCTCGCCACCGTGGGCGTGGTCGTCACGACCTTCCTCGTGGCGGCTCTTACGTTCGCGCTCTGCGGCGCGTTGGGTCTGGAGGTGGAATTCATCCACTGCCTGCTCTTCGGGGCGCTGATCTCGCCGACGGATCCCATCGCGGTGCTCGGGATCCTGAAGAGCGCGAAGGCCCCGAAGACCCTGGAGACGAAGATCGCCGGCGAGTCGCTCTTCAACGACGGCATCGGCGTGGTCGTCTTCCTGGTGATCCTGGGGATCGCGAGCGGCAGTGGGGGGGCCTTCGGCGCCGTGGAGGTGGGGAAGCTCCTCCTCGTGGAGGTCGGCGGAGGCGTCCTGCTCGGCCTGATCGGCGGTTGGATCGCCTATCGGCTGATCCGCACGGTCGACAACTACCAGGTCGAGGTGCTGATCACCCTGGCCCTCGCGATGGGCCTCTACACCTTCGCCCACGCGATCCACTCGTCCGGACCGCTCGCGGTCGTCGTCGCGGGGCTCCTGATGGGCAACACCGGCCGCACGCTGGGCATGTCGGAGCACACGCGCGAGCACATCGACACCTTCTGGGAGCTGATCGACGAGATCCTGAACGTCATCCTCTTCGTCCTGATCGGGCTCGAGATCCTCGTCGTCGACTTCGAGGGGAAGGTCCTCGTCCTCGCGGTCCTGGCGATTCCGATCGTCCTTTTCGCGCGCTTCGTCAGCGTCGGCGCGACCGTCTCCGTCCTGAGGCGCCACCGCCCGTTCACGCCGCACGCGGTGAAGATCATGACGTGGGGCGGCCTGCGGGGCGGGATCTCGGTCGCCCTCGCCCTCTCCATCGGAAGCGAAGTCGCCGCGCGCGACATGATCCTGACGGTGACCTACGTGGTCGTGCTGTTCTCGATCGTCGTCCAGGGCCTGACCATCAAGCGGCTGATCGGCTTGGTACCCCTCAGCAGCCGGGCTAAGCACCAAGGCGCTTGACGGAGATTGACCAGTTCTTCCTTACGGGATCTCGCCGAACACTCTGTACTTCCGCTTCAGGTAGCCGTTTGCTTGAGGTCGTTGGGCGTTCCGTTCGCGTTGAAGGTTGCCCAGCCGCTAACTTCCGACACTGCAAGCCCGTCATCTGCATCGATGAACTGCTTGAAATAATCACGGAGCTGAGCCGGGGATGTGTTGTATCGGTTGAAGCACCAACATGACTCCAGGACCCGTACCGCCCTGAAGCGATCTAGTTCGCCGTAGAGGCGTTCATACTCCCGGTGCGATCGGAGGTCGTACTCAAGAAAATACAGGGTCATCGTTGTTCTGCCTCTGCGTCTTAGGGTTTAGTGTTTGCGATCCCGTGGCGGGAAAGGGTCGTTGCCGAAACTGTCTTTGTCTCGGATCGTTTCGTCCTTGGCGTGAATCACCAATTCAGATCGATAGACCCTGAGCATGCTGCCGGCCGACGTCAATGGCCTCACGCTGCGTGCGGAGCAGAGCGGTGGGAATAGATTGGCCCGCGAGTTTGACTGCCCATCCAGCAGGATGCAGCACCACGTGGACGTTACTCATGCGCTTGCTCGCTTCCCTATGCTCCGATGACCTGGATCCCGGCCTGGACTTGGCCCCGGCGGCCACCAAGATCGACGACCACGTGCCAGTGCGCGTGATGGGGCGGGCACAGACGGACCGGAGAAGACGTCGCCCATCCGCCGATGTATCTGTAGGGCCGCCCACGCTGGTAGGCCGAGTAGTTCCCACTGTCCATCAGGAGCACATTTGCCTGATGGTCGAGGGTGACGACCGCAGTCGCTTCTGATCCAGCCACGAATTCGCTATGAAGGTGTTCCACGATGTTTCTCTCTGCCTCACGAGGCTGCGCTAAGGCGATGGGCTCTGCCGTCTTCCCCACGGAGGGTCCCGGAAGCCTGTCACCCCTAAGCCGACGTGGCGGGCCGCACGGGGACAGGAAACTCGGTCGATTTGTCCTGTCCCCTTCTGGGCGGCCGCTTCGGTACTGTTGTAGCAGCAGCGCACCGATGCTGGCGTGATCAGAATGGACGATCAGGAGGCCCTGCTTGCTCTTGATGCCGGATCAGACGAGGAGCGGCAGACAGCCCTCTCGTTCCTCTATGACTGGTACCACGACCGGCTGGCGGCTCTCTTGGGTAACCGCTTCCACTTCGACGACGAGATCGCTCAGATCGGAGCAGCCCAGGCCCTTCTGGAACTCTACCAAGGGGCCACAGCACTCGTGCCTGACCTGTACGACCAGCCCGACCAGCCATGGCGGTGGTTGATCCGCCGTGCTAGCGATCGCGCCACCGATGCGGCCCGCCAGCAACGCCGCCTTGTGGCCAACGTGCCCGACGCCCTGAAGGAGGACTTCACCCGGCATGGCCTGAACGCCGCTGAGCCTGTTCTCGTTTCTGAACACGATCCATCTGCTGAAGCGCTTGCTCAGGAGCAACGAACACTCGTCCGAACCTCTGTCTTTACCTTCCTGGATACTCTTGAGCAGCCTGACAAGGGAATCCTCCTCCATGATCTCGTTGCGCAATACGAACTGCTCTCACCACGAGAGGCAGGGGAATTCGATGAAGAATTAATCGGCAGGAGCCACAACCTCTGGACTGATGACGCTCTTAAGAAGCGGCGTCAACGGCTCAAACCGCGGCTTGCTGAGTTTCTCCAAGAGAGGCTGCCATGACAACGGACAAGGAGTACTTCGCCCATGTTGCGCGCCTCCGCAAGCTCTTCAACGATGAGCTTGCAACGAGTGATGACCTTCCTCCCTTTCTTCGTCCGGACGAGCAGGAAGTCACAGAGGACATTCGTCAGCGATCTCAGGAACTCAAGGAGGTCGTCCTTCGCGGTGATAGCGCAGGCCTCATAGAGAGTTTGCGATCGGCCTCTCCTGCTGGGTTCAATCGATCCAACGAGGATGCGCAGCAGATTCCTGAACTTGACGAGGCCCGTCAGGAAACGGAGGATCGCCTCCTAAAGGAGGGTAACGAGGAGCATGACCAAGCTTTCGGCGGCGAAGATAATGGACATCGCCCAGGAGATACTCCGTGACAAGGGCCAAGGTCACTCGTTGCCTACTTCGCTCAATGCTCTACTTGATGGAGAAACGCTAGAACTCGTTCCTATCTCAACACCACAGCAGTTTGACGGCCGGCTCGAGCTCTGCTGCAATCGGCCCACCATCTTCATTAATCTGATTCGCGGTGGATGGAACCACCCGCGAGTCCGCTTTACCCTCGGCCATGAGCTTGGTCACTTCTTTCTGCACCGCCGGTTGCTAAGGAAGGGACATATCTTCCACGACGATAAGATCCTTTTTGGTCCTGACCTCAAGGACGTCGAGCAAGAGGCCAACGCCTTCGCATCAGAATGTCTGCTCCCTTCACCGCTTGTCACACGCCGTCTTGGCTCGCGCTTGTTGAACCTTGCATTCGTCCAAGACATCGCTGCGGAGTCCCTCGCAAGCTTGCAGGCTACAGCGATCAAGATCGCGTCCCTCACGTCGAATCGTTGCTGCTTCTTCTGGGAAGAAGAGGGTGCGATTCAGTGGACCGCCCCGAGCGATGACTGGATCTATTCCCGGCACCGATGGTCCGCGTGGCGGGGAGCGCTCCCGACAATGAGCGAGGCATCAAGCACACCAGACAGCTTTGATGAGCGGAAGGTTGACTTCCAAGCGTGGTGCCCCAACTCCAATCAGCGAGAGGATCCCCTGTTTGAGTCAGCCCATGCAACCTCCTTTGGTCGGCTGATCCTGGTCTTCGATCCAGGTACTGAGGATGAGTCATTCTGAGTGGTGGACCTCGCTACTAACGGTCTCTCGATGGCGACCTCACTCTGTTCCGTTCTTGCCTTCACTGATCAACGACTCTACGCACGCTCCGCCGGTCGCGCAGATCGAGTTCGCCCTGGCTGTTGATTACACAGTGTTCGCCGTGGTCGTTGCCGGCGACGTATCGGGTCTGACCATCGACATGCTGCACAACGAGATCCTTGCGGCCGGGCCAGGAGTTAGCCGAGCTCTTCCAGCGTCTTCGGCCAGCTCGTCTTGAGCAGCTTCGAGAGCGCCCGATCCGCTAGGAGCTTCCCGCCGGTCTGGCAGGTCGCGCAGTAGTTCGTCTCGTTCGAGGCGTGCACGATGCGCTGGACCGGGGAGCCGCAGACGGGACACGGCTCCTTGTACTTCCCGTGCACGGCCATCCCGGGGCGGAACGCCGTGACCTTGGTCGGGAAGCCGTCGCCGGTCTCGGCGCGGAGCCGCTCGATCCAGTCGAGCATCGTCTCCCGCACGGCGGCGTGGAGCCGCTCGATCTCCTCGTCCGTCAGCCGCGAGGTCAGCTTGACCGGCGAGAGCCGCGCTCGGTGGAGGATCTCGTCCGAGTAGGCGTTGCCGATCCCGCTGAAGAGCTTCGGCGCGCACAGCGAGCGCTTCAGAGTGTGGTTCTCGGCCAGGAGCCGCTCGCGGAACGCCTCCAGCGTGCAGTCGAGGATCTCGAGACCGCCCGGGTCGTGGGCCGCCAGAGCCTCCTCGCCCTGAACCACGTAGAGCGACGCGCGTTTCTTCGTCCCGGCCTCCGTGAGAAGCAGGGTGCCCGGCTCGAAGTCGAAGGCGGCAAGGCCTAGTTTCTTCGGGACGTCCGCGCCCTTCTCCTTCCAGCGGAACCGGCCGGCGATCATCAGGTGGAAGACCAGAAAGAGCTCGTCCTCGAAACCGATCGCGATGCGCTTCCCGAGGCGCCGGAACCCGACGACCCGGCGCCCGACGGCGGCTTCCAGCGGAGGCTCGACCGAACGCAGGAGGAAGGGGCTCGCCAGCCGGGTGCCCTCCAGGACGCGTCCCTCGAGGCGTTCGCGGAGGCAGTCGATGTAGAGCGTGACGTCGGGCAGCTCGGGCACGGCGGCATCCTACCGAGAAACCGTTTCGCCCAAGTCCGTCCAAGTTCGCCCCAACACGATCCCGCGGCCCGGCGTTTCACCGCGTCGTCGCGTCTCGCGAGTCACGGGGAATCCATGCCATGAAGACCGTCTCCTGCCTGCTCGTTCTTTCCGGCCTCTCGCTCGGGGTCCTCGCCGATAACGCCCGTCCCGCCCAGGACGCCGATGAGCTCTTGGCGAAGGCCGATCGCCACTACGCCGAGGGCTCGTTCGAGCTAGCCCACAAGCTCTACGTCCAGGCTCGCGAGCGAGGGCTCGAGGGCGAGGCCGCGCGGCACGCCGAGCTCCGGGTGGCCGATTCGCGCTGGCGCAGCGCGGCGGCGAGCAACAACCCCGACACGAGCGAGCTCGACACGGCACTCCAGGAGCTCAACGCGTTCGTCGCCTCGTACGAGAACGTCGAGGACCGCGACGACCGCTGGGCGGAGGCGCAGGAGTCGCTCGGCGGCTGGTACTGGGACCGGCGGGAATCGCGCAACTGGAGCGGCTGGAACCACTACCAGCAGGCGCTCGACTGGTGGGCGGGCTCGCGCGACATCGAGCGCGCGCGCGAGCGCTACCTGGCGATCGCCTGGAACGCGAGCGAGCCGCGCTGGTGGGAGTCGCACTGGGACTACGGCGCCTACGGGAACTACCTCCCGGTGAGCGTCCTCCAGAACGCCACGAAGATCGCGGAGTCGGACGAGGACAAGGGGCACGCGCACTTCCTGCTCGCGATGACCTACTACCGCCGCGGCGGCAGCAACGAGATCCAGGCGACGGCGGAGGGAGAGTTCGAGGCGGTGCTCGCGCTCGGGAAGGAGAACCGCTGGTACGACGACGCGCTCTACCACTACGGCGTCTTCAACGAGGAGAAGGGCGACCTGGTCCACCACGAGAACGGGGTCGTGTCGTGGAGGCAGGACTACGTCGAGGCGGTCGAGCTCTACCGGCGCCTGCTGCGCGAGTTCAAGAAGGGCGAGACGCGCTACTACGACTCGGCGCGAAACCGCATCCAGAACATCACCGCGCCCACGCTCAGCGTCCACGTCAGCAGCTTCTTCACCCTCGACTCCGAGGTGCAGTACCAGCTTCGCTGGCGCAACGTGAAGACCGCGAGCCTGGCGCTCTACCCGGTCGACCTGGCCCGCGATCCGCGGATGACCGGCGCGCACAACCCGGACGACTTCGTCAACACGATCGACCTGGCGCGCATCGAGCCGCACGCGCGGTGGGACTACGCGACCGGCGACGAGGGCGAGCACCAGCCGGGCGACGCAACGCTCTATCTAAAGGAAAAGCCGCCGCTCGGCGCCTACGTCCTCGCCGCGAGCGGCAGCGGGGTCGGATCCCGCGCGTTGGTCCTCGTCAGCGATGCCTCGCTGGTGGTCAAGAACGCCGGCGGGCGGCTCCTCGCCTGGTTCACCGGGCTGGAGGACGGCAAGCCGATCGCCGAGGCGCGCCTGTGGCTGTGGGAGCGCTACTACGAGAAGAACGAATGGCGCGACCGGCAGATCGAGGGCGTCACGCAGGCGGACGGGACGGCGCTCTTCGACGTCCGCGGCCGGCAGCGAAGCTCGAAGTACTACCTCGGCGCCTCGCTCGGCGCGCGCCAGGCGTTCAGCTCCGGTTCCGGCTCCTGGTGGCGGTCGGATCCCGACCGCTGGAAGATCTACGCCTTCACCGACCGCCCGGCCTACCGGCCGAACGACGAGGTGCAGTGGAAGCTCGTCGCGCGCACCAACGAGGGCGGCGCGTACGCGACGCCGGCCGGCGAGAAGCTCACCTACAAGATCCACGATCCGCGCGGAACCGTCGCCAAGGAGGGTGAGGTCGAGCTCAACGCGTTCGGTGCCGCGGCGGGGACGTTCGAAACGGGTCCGGAGCTCGCGCTCGGCGAGTACTGGGTCGAGTTCCGCAGCCGCGGCTCCTACGTCGGGCGCGCTTCGCTCTTCCGGATCGAGGAGTACAAGCTCCCCGAGTACGAGGTCAGCGTGAAGCTGCCCGAGGATCCCGAGGGTTCCGGCAAACCGAAGCTCTATCGCGTCGGCGACGAGGTGACGGCCGAGGTCGTCGCGAGCTACTACTTCGGCGGCGCGGTCGCGGACGCGGAGGTCGAGGTGCTCGTCTACCAGCGACCGTACTACCACTACTGGCAGCCCCGGCGCGAGTACCCCTGGTTCTACGCCGACACCTCGATCTACCAGGGCTGGTGGGGCGGCTACGGGCAGATGGTCACCCGCGAGCAGATCAAGACGGACGCCAACGGCGTCGCCAAGGTGACCTTCTCCACGCCGACCGGCACTGGGCAGGACTACGAGTACACCGTCGAGGCGCGCGTCGTCGACGCTTCCCGGCGCGAAGTGGTCGCGCGCAACGACTTGCGCGTCACCCGGCAGGCGTACTACGTCCGCGTCGAGCCGAAGCACAAGATCCACCGCCCGGGCGACCGCGTCGAGATTGAGTTCGAGGCCAAGGACCCGAACGGCACGCCGGTGTCGACGCGCGGCAAGGTCAAGGTCACGCGCGACCGTTGGATCGAGATCTGGGTCGACCCCGAGGGCAACGAGGTCCGCGGGACCAAGCTCGAACAGCTCAAGCGCAGGCATCCGGCCTTCCCGCCCCCGGGGAAGGGCGATCCGTGGCGACTCAAGTTCAGCGGCTACGAGCAGGACGTCGTGGCGGAGACGACGGTCAAGACCGGCGAAGACGGCACGGCGTCCTGGAGCTTCGCCGCCGAGGAAGCGGGCTACTACCGCGTCGCGTGGGCCAGCGAGGACGGCCGCGGCGCGCCGATCTCCGGCCAGGCGGCGTTCTACGTCGCCGACGAGAACACGACCGAGATCGGCTACCGCTACGGCGGCGTCGACCTGATCGTCGACAAGGACACCTTCCGCAGCGGCG
This sequence comes from Planctomycetota bacterium, assembly GCA_028278425.1. Lineage (GTDB taxonomy): Bacteria > Planctomycetota > UBA1135 > UBA1135 > JANQEJ01. The sequence continues at coordinate 16,575 of JANQEJ010000112.1, forward strand.
AGAAGGCCGCGGTGATGGTCGCGACGCCGACCAACGACCGCTACGTGCTGCTGACCATCGAGGGGGAGGACCTCCACCACTACGAGGTCGTGCACGTCACGGGAACCGTCAAGCTCGTCATGCTCGACGTCACCGACGACCACGTCCCGAACGTCTACCTCGGCGCGATGATGGTCGCCGACCGCCAGGCGTGGTCCGACGTGGAGGAGATCGTCGTGCCGCCGGTCGACAAGTTTCTCGACGTCGAGCTCGGGTACGACAAGGACGCCTACGAACCCGGCGAGGAAGGCACGGTCACGATCACGGCGCGCGACCACGACGGGAACCCGGTCTCCGCCGAGATCGCGCTCGCGGTGTACGACGACGCGCTGAGCTACATCCAATCGGACCTGGCCGGCGACCCGCGGCAGTTCTTCTACGGCGAACGGCACGAGCAGCGAGTGTGGACGCGGACGCTCTTCAACCACAGCCAGTTTCTGAAGCTCGTCCGCGACGAGGACGGCAACGTCGTCGACGAGCGCTACGTGTTGCTCGATCGCGATCAGGGGGGCTGGTACAGCCAGGCTGCGGGTTCGCCCGAGCTCCGCAAGCTCGGCTACGCCTGGGGTGAGAAGGAAGAGGACGCTCGCGCCTACGGCCGGCACGAGGCGTTGCGGTCGATGGCACCCTCCGGGCCCGCCGAGATGGCCGACATGGCGATCAGCCTGGAAGCCTCGAGGAGCGCGATGGGCATCGGCGGCGGCGCCGACGAGCTCTTCCTCGGCGAGGGCCAGCGGGTGCAGGCCGGGATCGACGTCAACGAAGTCGACGTGCGCGTCCGCACCGACTTCCGCGACACCGCGATCTGGCGAGCAGCGATCGTCACCGACGACGAGGGCCGCGCGACCGCGACCTTCACCTTCCCCGACTCCACGACGCGCTGGCACGGCGTGGCGCGCGCGGCCGGCACGGACGCGCGGTTCGGGCAGGGCGAGATCGACACGCAGACCCGCCAGCCGCTGATCGCGCGCCTTCAGGCGCCGCGCTTCTTCCAGGTGGGAGACGAGGCGACGGTCTCCGCCAACCTGAACAACAACACCTCCGAGCCGCTGCCCGTGCACGCGCTGCTCGAGGCGGAGGGACTCGAGATCCTCGGCCTGGTCGACGGCGACGAGCTCCGCAATCCCGACCCGGGGACGGTGACGGTGGCCGCCGGCCGTTCGGAGCGCCTCGACTGGCTGGTCCGCGTCACGTCGCCCGGCGAGGCGCTCTTGCGCCTCAGGGCCGCGTCGCCCGAGCACAGCGACGGCATGGAGAAGAAGCTCCCGATCTACGCGCACGGCATCGAGGCCTACGTCGCCCGCTCCGGCAAGATGACCGGCGAGGAGGCGACGATCACGCTCGATCTGCCGAGCGCGCGCGGCGACGGCACGACGTCGCTCTCCGTGCAGATCGCGCCGAGCCTCGCCGTGACGATGCTCGACGCGCTGCCGTACCTGGTCGAGTACCCGTACGGCTGCACCGAGCAGACGCTCTCGCGCTTCCTGCCGGCGGTCGTCGTTCTCGACACGCTCAAGGAGTTCGGCCTCTCGAAGGAGGACGCGCTCGAGAAGGTCTTCGGCGGCATCGAGCGCGAGTTCGTCGACAAGACCCACCCCGACGGCACGCAGGACTTCGACCGGCTCGACGACGTCGTTCAGCGCGGGCTGGAGCGCCTGTACGACTTCCAGCACTCCGACGGCGGCTGGGCCTGGTGGAAGACAGGCGAGAGCGATCACTGGATGACCGCCTACGTCGTCTGGGGCCTCACGCTCGCCGAAGAGGCGGGCTTGGAGGTCAAGGCAGGCGTTCTCGAGCGCGGCCGTCGATTCCTCGAGCTCGAGATCGTCGAGGAGGAGCAGAACCTCGACCTGCAGGCGTGGATGCTGCACGCGCTCGCCAAACGGCTGCGCCACGACGACCTCGTCGGCGACGAGCACGCGGAGCGCGCGTTCGACAACCTCTGGGAGAAGCGCCAGCGGCTGAACGCGTACACGCGCGCCCTGTTCACGCTTGCCGCGGTCGACCTCGGCAAGGCCGACGAGGCGCGCATCCTGGCCGAGAACCTCGCCAACGGCGTGATCGTCGACGACTCTCCCGACACGTCGGTCGTCCAGATCGACAAGAACGGGAAGCCGGTCTCGCGCGACGACGCGCTTCGCACCGCGCACTGGGGCGAGGACGGCGTGTGGCGCCGCTGGTCCGAGGGCGGCGTCGAAGCGACGGCCTTCGCGATCAAGGCGCTGGTCGCCGTGGATCCGGAGGGCGAGCTGACCAGCAAGGCGGTGAACTGGCTCGTCCAGAACCGGCGCGGCAACCAGTGGTCGAACACGCGCGACACCGCGATCACGATCCTCGCCCTGAGCGACTACCTGAAGGCGTCGGGCGAGATCAGCTCGAAGGTCGCCTACGAGCTCAGCGTGAACGGCGTCGAAGTGGCGAAGAAGGTCCTCACCCGCGACGCCCTGATCGCAGGACCCAGCGTCTTCGACGTCGATCCCGAGCTCCTGCGCGACGGCGCCAACGAGATCCGGATCGTGCGCACGGCGGGTGAAGGCCCGCTCTACTTCTCGACCAACGCCACCTTCTTCAGCGAGGAGGAGCCGATTCCGGCGCGTGGCAACCAGCTCTTCGTCCGGCGCGAGTACTACAAGCTCGTTCCGGTGCCGACGCTCCTCAAGGGCGTCGTCTACGAGAAGCGCGCGTTGCAGGACGGCGAGACGATCGCCAGCGGCGAGCGCGTCGAGGTCATCCTCACCGTCGAGGTGAAGAACCACCTCGAGTACCTCGTCTTCGAGGACCTGAAGCCCGCCGGCCTCGAAGCCGTGCAGGTGCGGAGCGGCGAGTGGATGGTGGCCCGCGAGCTCAAGAAGAACGAGGTGAACCGCCGCTTCGTCGAGGACGGCAAGCGCGAGACGCTGCTGATCCCCGGCGGCGGAACCCGCGCCTACGGCTGGTACAACGAGCCCGGCTACACCGGCCGCACCCGCAACCTCCATCAGGAGCTGCGCGACCGCAAGGTCGCCCTCTTCGTCGACAAGCTGCCGCAGGGCGTTTGGGAGATGCGCTACGAGCTGCGCGCCGAAGTGCCGGGCAAGTACCACGCGCTCCCGGTGCTCGGCCACGCGATGTACGTGCCCGAAGTGCGCTGCAACTCGAACGAGCTGCGGGTCGACGTGCTGGAAAGAGGGGCAAGCGGAAGCTAGCCCAGCTTCCGCGGGTCTCCGGAATCCGAGGCGTCCAGTTTCCAGACGGACCCGGCGAGCCAGGTGTAGTGCCAACTCGCTGACGTAAGTCCCTGGCAGGACTCAGGCTTGCCTGCTCACGTGCGGAGGTTGGGCTAGTAGCCGCTTGCCGGTCGCGCGCGACCGGCTACAGTCGACGTCAGCCTGTTAGCGTTCTCACTTTGTCGTCAGGAGCACCGATGGATACTTTGCGAAGAGGCCTCCGCGCCTCCCTTGCTCTCCTCGCCGGCCTCACGTGGTTGGCCGCAACGTCTTGGGCGGCCACGCCCCAGGCTCTGGTCTATGCGCAGCCGCTTGTCGTCGCGGATGGACACACCCGCATCGCGGACCCCAAGCTAAAGGGGGGCGGCGCGCAGGCGTCGTTCCACCTCAAGGGGACCCCGGGTGCCACTCTCGCCGTCCGCGCCGACGTGCACGGCCCCGGCGGATACATCAAGACGCTCTGGAGTGGGACCCTCATCGCGGGCGCACCGCCGACCAAGGTGTCGTGGGATGGAAAGAACGCGTCCGGGCGGTACGTGGCCACCGGGAGCTACAGGATCACGGTCAAAGGGGCGGGCGGGACGCCGACGTATCTGAAGTTCGCCGTCACCGTCGTGCGCCTCGGCGTCACGGAGATCGAGTTTCAGGATCCGCCCGCCGGCAACGACGAGTGGCAGATGGTGTACTTCATGAAGAACGGCGTCGACGGGATCTTCTACGCCACGCCCGCGATTCACGAGTACGCCAACCTGGCCTCCGCCGACGTGTCCGACCTGGACCTGAACAATGGAAATCCCCGGCCCGCGGTCGCTTTGCACACCGCCACCGACGAGCCGATCATGAACGGGGTCAACTACGAGACCGAGCAGCTCAACTATCCGCTCGCTTACGAGCGCGGCGCGACGCCGAGGCTGCGCGCGAAGCTCGGAAACGGCGGGACGACGGTGGGTGGCGCCGCGATGAGCTCAAACTATCCGGTGTCGGGGTTCGACATCCGCCTCGTGGCGACCTTCCCGAGCGGGTCCGCTGCCGCCAGCGGCGCCATCGCTCCCGGTGGACAGGTCACGCTCGACGGGGATCCGCTCCCCGCCGACGTGTCGCAGACGAACTGGCAGATCGTGTGGACCTGGGAGTACTCGGGCGACGGCGGCGTGACCTGGCAGCGCATCCTCGGGAAGCACGAGACCGCGCACCGGTTCTACACCATCTGGGGGGATCCCCTGTGGAAGGCCGGAGCGAGCGGCACGCAGTACACGGGGCCCTGGGTCGAGGTCGTCGACTATGTGGCGTCGTGGAGCAACACGCTCGGAATCTCCACCGCGACCGCCGGCGGCCTGGTGGAGACCCACGTGAAGGGTTTCTTCGGTCAGAACGGCGGGCTGCCGACGGCGATCGAGGGCGTGATCTACGATGCCTACCCGCTCGGCGGGGACGGCGGCGCAAACCACTACATGGGCTTCGGGGTCGGCTCGAACATGGACCTCTCCGCACTGCTGAACGCGCACGCGAACGGCGTCTACGTGAACTGCAGCGACAACATGGGCGCCACCACGACGATGCTGTCGATGCTCGGGCTCCCGAACATGAAGCCGCTGCGGCTCGGATTCATGTACCTGAACGCGATCTGGGGCATCGGCGCACCGGCCTACACGACCGACCTGTGGGGCACCGGGAACCACGCCTTCAGCTATCACCACATCGCGACGCGCACGAACGGCACCGACGTGATCGACACCTGCCTGCAGGTGGACGAGGACGGGAACCCGGGCTCGACACCGGGGATCCCGGGTTGGAACGTGGACCGGCCCTGGGCCGGCCCGAACGGATATGACCAGCTTTCGAGCACGAACACGGTCTCCACGACGCTCGAGACCCTTCCCGGCCTTCAGTAGATCCCATGAAGCACTCCATTACGCGTTATCTCGGTGCGGCGCTTCTTCTCACGAGCACCGCGGTTGCCCAGGGGACCTACGAAGAGCACGTGGTGCGCGTGCGCGAAGCGTACGGCGTCGCGGCGTGGCCGGCGGCCATCCCTCGCGATGGGCTCCCGGTCGCAGGGCTCGAGCTGCCCGGGCTGCGTGGCGGCGTGGTCCAGAGCGAAGGCGCCTTCGTCACCCGCGACTTCTACGACGCCGACTCTCCGGCCGGAGCGCGTCCGCTCCTTCATCTTGAAGCACGCGTGTGCGACGACGTGGAAGCGGCGCGCGACGTCCTGGTGAGCTGGCTCGCACATCTGAGCTCGCCGGAGCTCGCCCCCGAGGACGGCGCCTTCGGCGTCGAGCTCGGCCAGGCCGGGTACGTCGGTCCCTCCGGCGCGGCCGACAAAGCCGTGTCGTGGGTCGCCTTCGTGCGCGGCAACGTCGCCGTGCGACTCCTGAACGTGGACCTGTTCCGCACGCCGCAGCTCGACGTCGTGGGAGCCGCGCGGGCGATCGATGCCGTCATCGCCGCCCGGCCGGCGCTGGCAAAGGGGGCGCTTCCCCCGAACCCCGAGATCGCCCGCCTCGCACCCGCTTCGACGTCGGTCGTCGCCGGCGCCGCGCCCCGTCTCGACGTCGTCGTGGCCGATCCGCGCGGCGGTGTCGCGACGCTCCAGTGGCGCGTCGGCGGCAGCGGCCAGGGATACGTCGAGCGCCGGAAGGACGGCTGGCATCTCTTCACGACAGGCCCGGGCGAGGTCGACGTGACGCTGATCGCCATCTCCTCGATCGGCACCGTCGCCGAGCGTATGGTTCGCGTGGACGTCGCTCCGGAGTAGCGGGTCCGCGCCGGATTCCCCGGGCACCCCAGCTCGGCTGAAGCGAAGCCGCCGCCGGCGGAACGGTCAGTCTCCGGCCGTCACGCGACCGGCCTCGTCGAAGCGCACCTCGTCGCGCACCGCGAACGCGTGCCCCTCGATCGCAACGGCCCGCGCGAGCTCAAAGCGCCGTTCGAGTTCGGTAGGGCAGGTCCTCGGGGCGCTGCTGGATGCAGGCGCTGCACGCGAACAGAAGGATGCCGACGCGCAGTCTCACTTCGCAAGCATTGCACACCCGGCTCGCCGCTGCATGGGCCGACGTGCGTGGCACGCGGCGGGACGCCGACCTCTGGTAACCTGCTCGGCATGGATACCGAGGAGTTCCGCCGCGTCGGACGCCGGGTCGTCGACGAGCTGGCCGACTACTTCGCCACGGTCGAGGATCGTCCCGTCTTTCCGGACGTCGAGCCGGGCGAGGTGGCGCGCCTCTTTCGCGATCCCGTTCCACGCGCGGGCATGCCGGCCGACGGCGTGCTCGCGGAGCTGGAGGAGAAGCTCTACCCGTATTGCACGCACACCGGGAACGGCGGCTACATGGGGCTGATCACCGCCAGCCCGTTGCCGATCGGCGTGATCGGCGATCTGATCGCTTCCGCGCTCAACCAGAACCTCGGCGCCTACTCGATCGGTCCGAGCGCCGTGGCGATGGAGCGGGAGACGGTTCGCTGGCTTTGCGAGCTCGCGGGATACGGTCCGGGCTCCGGCGGCAACCTGACCAGCGGCGGCATGATCGCGAACCTGATCGGTCTCAAGCTCGGCCGCGATTTCGCCAGCGGACAGACGGCGCAGGTCGAGGGCTGCGGCTTGGAGAACGCCGTGTACGTCAGCGAGGAACGCCACGTCTCGGTCGACAAGGCGGTGGACGCGGTCGGGCTCGGGCGCGAAAGTCTGCGTGCGATCCCGACCGACGCGTCCTTCCGCGTGCGGATCGACCGCCTCGAGGAGGCGATCGCCGCCGATCGATCGGCGGGCGTGCGCCCCGCCTGCATCGTCGCCCTCGCCGGTTCGACGAACACGGGGGCGGTCGACGACATGAGGGCCCTGCGCGCCATCGCCGACCGCGAGGGGATGTGGCTCCACGCCGACGCCGCGTACGGGGGCGGGATGCTGCTCTCGCACAAGTGGCCGGGCCTGCTCGACGGGTTGGAGCTCGCCGACTCGATCACGATCGACCCGCACAAGTGGTTCTACGCGCCGGTCGACGCGGGCGCGATCCTGGTGCGGGACGAGGCGCAGCTCACCCGCTCCTTCGGGCTTCAGCCCGCCTATCTCACCGACGGCTTCGACGCGGAGGACGAGCGCTACCAGTACTTCGTTCACGGCCTCGAGCAGAGCCGCCGCTTCCGCGGGCTGAAGGTCTGGATGAGCTTCAAACGCTACGGCGCCGACGAGATCGGGCGCTGGGTCGACGCCAACGTGGAGCAAGCGCGGCGCCTGCACGAGCTGGCGGTCGCCAGTCCGCGCTTCGAGTCCGCCGTGGAGCCGCCGATGTCGGCGGCGTGCGTGCACTACCTGCCGACGCGAGAGCTCAGCGCGGAGCAGACCGCCGCGCTCCACCACACCGTGGCGGAGCGCGTTGAGAAGAGCGGCGAGTTCTGGATCGGCACGACGAAGCTCCGCGGCCTCGATTGGTTCCGCGCCTGCCCGGTGAACTTCCGCACGACGCTGGAGCACATGGAAAGGTTGCTCGCGCTCCTGCTCGAGGAGTGTTCATCGGTCGAAGCTGAGCTCTGATCCCGATGGCGCCGAACGTGACCGTACGGGACCTGACGTCACGCGACTGGCCCGCGTTCGAGCGCCTCTTTGGCCGCGCCGGCGCCTGCGGCGGCTGCTGGTGCATGCACTTCCGCGTGCCGCGCGGCGGGAAGCTCTGGGAGGAGGTCAAGGGCGCGAAGAACCGCCGGGTGATGAAGAGGCTCATCGAGAGCGGCAAGGCGCTCGGGTGTCTCGCCTTCGCGGGCGACGAGCCGATCGGCTGGGTCTCGGTCGGCCCGCGCGCCGACTACGTGCGCATGGACAACAGCCGCGTGTTCAAGACGCAGTACGACGAGGGCGCCTGGTCGATCCCGTGCTTCTTTTTGCGCAGGGACTGGCAGCGGCGGGGCGTCTCGCGGCTCCTCCTGCGGCAGGCCGTGTCACTTGCGCGCCGGCGCGGCGCGCCAAGGCTTCTCGCCTATCCCGTCGTCCCGTCGAAGGGTCCCGGCCACGAGGTTCCGTCGGTCTTCGCCCACACCGGCTTCCCGCAGATGTACGCGCGGCAGGGCTTTCGCGATGCGACGCCCGAGGGCGCGCAGCGGCCGGTCTACGTGAAGGCGTTCCGCCGGCGGAAGGCCTAGCGAACGCGGCGGTGGAACGGCGGCGGCGGCTCCAGCGCGTCGCGGAACGCCAGGAAGGCGCGCTTCAGCTCTGCCCAGCTTCGCCCCGCTCGCTCTTCGAGCAGCTCCCGGTAGTTGGAGCGGTCCAGCTCGAGGTAGAGCTCCCAGAAGGCGTCCTCGCCCAGCTCCGCCTGGAGCCACTTCACGCACGCGGCGGCCGTGTTGCCCTCGTCGTCGCCGCTGTAGCCGCGCGCGAAGATCGCGTCGAGATCCCAGACGTCCGCGGGCGCGTTCCAGGCGAGCCGGTAGAGCTCGCACACCTGCGTCTCGCCGTTCGCGGTGATCGTGCGCGCCTCCCGCACACGACAGATCCCCTCGTCGAGGCGTCCCGGCGCGTCGGGGTTCAGGTCGTGCAGCACGATGTGGATGAACTCGTGCGGCGAGGTGAGCTGCGACTCCGCGTCGTAGCGATAGTGGACGCGGCGCAGGACCAGGTTGGACCAGCCGAAGTTGCTTGGGTACTCGTGCAGGTAGACGTCGTACGCCGGATCCTCGGGGACGAACGGCACCTGGTCGAAGACCGCGAGATATGCGGCTTCGAAGTCCCGCCGCACCTCGTCGAGATGACGTTCCGCGTGCGAGCCGGGGCGGTAGTGGATCGTCAGGTGCTCCGTTTGCGTCTCTTCCCAGCGCCCTACCGCGCATGCTGGAGCCAGAAGCAAGAGCGCGCCGATTCGCTTCATCACCGGCGGAGTATAGACTGGCCTTCATGCTCGTGGAGCACGACGGCAAGCGTCCGACGGTCGATCCGAGCGCCTACGTGGCCCCGAACGCCACGCTCGCGGGCGACGTCACCGTCGGCGCCAACTCGCGCGTTCTCTTCGGCGCGGTTGTCACCGCCGACGGCGGCCCCGTCAAGATCGGCGAGCGCTGCGTCGTGATGGAAAACGCGGTCGTGCGCGGCACGAAGCGGCACCCGGCGAGCATCGCCGACTGCGTGCTCGTCGGGCCGCGCGCCTACCTGACCGGCTGCACGGTCGAGGACTGCGCCTTCCTCGCGACGGGCGTGACGATCTTCAACGGCGCGCGGATCGGCTGCGGAGCCGAGGTGCGCGTCAACGGCGTCGTACACATCAAGACGCAGCTCGCCGCCGGCGCGACGGTTCCGATCGGCTGGGTGGCCGTGGGCGACCCGGCCTGGATCCTGCCGCCGGACAAGCACGAGGAGATCTGGAAGATCCAGGAGCCGCTGGACTTCCCGCGCGAGATCTTCGGCGTGAAGCGCTCCGCCGACGTCGAGGCGATGACCCGCGAGATCATGGAGCGCTACACGCGCGCCCTCGCCGGACGGCTCGACGACCGGGTGCTCGGGTCAGAGGGCTGACGCGCGCAGGTCCGCCGCGAGCAGGCGGTGGAAGTGGTACATCCCGTGCTCGACCGTCGGCGCGTAGCGGCCGGAGTCGTACGCCGCCGAGTTGAGGCCGCGCTGGACCTGCTCCGACACCCAAACGTCCTCCTGCTGGGTCTCGTCGCTCGTGGCGAGGCTGTCATCGACGAAGGCGTCGTCGCCGTCGCCCTGGAACCAGTAGTCGAAGACGACCTCGCAGCGATCGGGCCCGACCGGCACCACCAGGTTCGTGTCCAGCGTCGGCCCGTAGCGGTTGAGCATCAGGTTGGGATAGATCCAGGCGTAGACCGCGCCCTCGCCGATGCGCGCGCCCAGGTCCTTGCCGACGCTCGCGCCCGGATCCTCGTGGGACGGGCACGTCTGCACGTTGAAGCGCCCGAAGACCTCGGTCTTGTACTTCGTCAGGTCGAGCTGGCTGGCGAGCCCGTGGTGCAGGTGCGAGATGTGGTAGCCGCCGTCGAGGTAGTTGTCGACGAACACCTTCCAGTTGCACTGCATCGGGTAGGTGCGTCGCAGCACCCAGCGCATGCCGGCGAGCTCGGCGGGATCGAGGAACGGCACGAGGTCGGCGAGCTCCTCCGCGACCGTGCGTTCGGGATACCCGGCGTGCAGGAACACCAGCGGGCCGAACTCCTCGACCTGGACGGGAACGAGCCCGTAGCGCTCGCGCTCGAAGTCCTGCAAACCCGCGGAACGCGGCGCGCTCTTGAGCGAGCCGTCCAGGTTGTACGTCCAGCCGTGGTAGGGGCAGACGAGCTCTTCCACGCACGCCTCGCCGTCGGCCACGCGCGCCGCGTGGTGGCGGCACACGTTGTGGAAGCCGCGCAGGACGCCGTCGTCTCCGCGGACGACGACGTAGGCGTCGCCGAGGACGTCGGTCGTGACGCGCGCGCCGCGCTCGCGGACCTGATCGGCGCGGCAGGCGAAGATCCAGCTCGCGCGGAAGACCGCGGACCGCTCGCGTTCGAGGAACTCCGGCGCCGTGTACCAGGTCGACGGCGGCGTCCACGCCGACGCGATCGGAAGCTCCGCGTCGAAGCGTTCGATCTCGCGTTCGATCTCGTCGATGTCCATGCTAGCCCTCCGGGCGCGCGCAACCCTGCATCGGCAGGGTGGCCATCGTGTGCAGCCCCGGCGCGGCGGTGCGCAACGCTCGGATCGAGTTGAGCACGATCGCCGACGTCGCGGTGTCGCCGTGTACGCCGCCCTTCCAGACGAGATCCAGCGGCGGGTCGCCGTCCACCTCGACGCGGTCGTGCGGATCGGGCTGCGCGATCGCGGCCTGGAAAACGAGCTCGGCGACGGATTCGTCTCCGACGTAGCCGCGCGCCACCTGGCGCACGCCGGAGGAGTGACCGGCCGGAATCGGACCGAGCGCGCAATCGAGGTCGCGCTCCGCCTTGACCGGCGTCAGCTCTTCCTCCCAGCGGTCGAAGGTCCAGCCGAGGTAGTGGCCGACGAAGTGGAGCGACTCGCCCAGCCCGACGTGGCGCAGCGTCCCCTCGGCAGCCCGCGCCTCGAAGGCGGCGTCGTCGAGACCGGCGCCGATCTTGCGCTGGAAGGGAACCCGGCGCGACGAGGCGTCCTGGAGCCGCGTCACCCTGATCGAGCGGACCGCGTTGCAGGCGGTCGTCGTACAGACCGCGAAGGCGTCCATCAGAAAGCCCGGGTTGACGCCGGTGCCGAGCACGCGCCCGCCGTTTCGGATCGCGCGCTCGTCGAGCTCCTGCGCGAAGACCGGATGGCGCAGCCACGGATAGGCGAGCTCCTCGCACGTGCTCAGGACGGCGACGCCGTGATCCAGCAGTGTGCGCAGCGTCGGCATGACCAGCTCGAGGTCAGAGCTCGTCGTCACGATCGCGCAGTCGACGGAGCTCCAGTCCGCAACCTCCTCCACCGTTGCAACGACCCGCACGCCGGCCGGGGCTCCGGAGGCGAGCTCGCTCAGCTCCTTGCCCGCGACGTCGTTCGCGGGGTCCACCGCGGCGACGACCTCGCCGAGGCGCCGGGCGTAGAAGTCGCTCACGATGCGGCGCCCGAGCGGCCCGAGGCCCACCTGAAGCACGCGCGTCACCGCGCCGCCTCCTCGCCGAGGTTGTGGTGGACGACGGCGAGCTCCGGATGGTGCTCGCGCAGCCATTCGCCGAGACGCCACACGGCTCGCTTCACGCCGAAGGTGGGGTGCGGGTCCCCCAGGCCGGAAAGCTTGACCAGGAGCTTCCCGTCCGGCTGACCGACGACCTGAAGCGCGAATTCCTGTCGCAGCTTGTCCTCCTTCACGAGCGCCTCGACCAGGCCGACGGGTTTGTCGCGTTGGTTCTCCCGCCGGTACGCGGCCACCAGCTTGACGACGGTTTCCACGTCGCGGTGCGACTCCCGATGCACGCTGGTCGCGAAACCGTCGAAGAGCCGCTCGGCGTCGAACGCGCCTTGAAGGGTGAGGCTGGGCATGGCGTCGAGGTCGTCAAAGGCGGCGCGGGGGGGTACCGAATCCGGTGAGGCCGCCTTGCGCCAGGGAAAGTAATGGATCGGAATGCCCTCGGCCATCGCCTTGCGCTGGTACTTCGTCGTCTCGCGGCCCGGAAGCTCGGCCACTTCGGTCGTGCCGAGGCGCGGTTCGAACCAGCTCTGCGTCTCGAGGGCGTCGCGTACCCAGTCGGCGTACTCAGCGTGATCGGTGACGATCGTCAGCGGCGCCGCCTCCGTCATGCGGTCGGCGAGCAGCGCGAGGAACTCGGCGCGGATCAGCCGGCGCCGGTGGTGGCGCTCCTTGGGCCACGGACACGGGTGGTTGACGAAGACCTCGACCAGGGCGCCCGGCTCGATCAGGTAGTGCAGCACGTTGGAGGCTTCGCCGAGGACCGCGCGCACGTTCGCGAGCCCACCCCTGTCGAGCCGGCGGAAGAGGTGCGTCGCGGAGGTCCAGGAGAGCTCGACGCCGAGGTGGTCGCGCTCGGGACGTCGTCGCGCTTCGCGCTCCAGGAACTCGCCGTTGCCGAAGCCGATCTCGAGCGCGAGCGGCGCCTTCCGTCCGAAGCGCGCCGCCCAGTCGACCGGCCAGTCGCACCGCTTCCACGGGACGAGCCAGTCGGCGATGGAATGACAGAGCGGGCGTCCCATTCAGCTCAGGTCACGCCGGGCCGGTAAGGAGACTGTGACGGGGGCGCGAGACATGGAGCGGCACTCTACAAGAGTCCCCCCGTGCTTGGAGCGTGCGCTTAGAATCCGGAGAGGAGGTTCGATTCATGCGGCGATTCTTGGGTGGCATCGTTCTGTTCAGCGCCTCTTCCCTTGCGTTCCCTCAGGCGACGATCTCGAACGGAGAGATCACGGTCACGGTCAACCCGCTCGGTCTCCTGACCGACGTTCCATCGGGCGGCCTTCAGACCTACGACGGCAAGATCGCGCGGCTCGCAGTCGGCACGCCGGAGTGGTTCGGCGTCCGCTACGACGACGCGTCCGGCCATCACGAATTCGTCGGAAGCGGAGCGCAGCCCGATTGGGCCGCCGGCCGGCTGCCCGTCCAGCCGGTGTCGTTCCACGCGACCGACCGCGAGGTGATCTCGGTGACGCGCGCCGGCGATCTAGAGATCACCACGTGGATCCACTTCGATCCCGACGGCCCTTACCTGCTCGCGAACGGCGGCCTTCGCAACGTGGGCACGCAGCCGATCAGAAACATCTACTACACGCGCGAGTGGGGGGACATGAACCGCGCCTGGTCCTTCCCCGACGACATGGAGGTGCCGCTTCCGCTCGGCCCGCACATCCAGCGGCGCGCCTGGATGTTCGGCACCCTGCTGCCCGGGATGGAGGAGGGGGCCGGCTTCTCGTACATCGCAACGCCCGCGAGCGATCCGCCTCCCGGCCCGCCGGGTGGCGTCGACGTGCCCCTCTCCCAGTGGATGGGTGGTTCGTGGCCCACGGGGCTCGTCGTCGGTTTGACGAACGGCATCTCCTGGGGCGACCACAACGCGGACGGGTATCCGGACATCGTCGCGCTGCAAGGCGGTCGCGTGCTCGAGAACCTCGGCGGCCAGGACTGGGCCTTCGTCGCCGACCTGAAGGCGCTCCTGCCGTTCGCGCAGCGCCGCTACGGCGTTTCGTTCGGCGACTACAACGAGGACGGTCTGCCCGACATCGGCTGCGAGCCGCGAGACTTTCCGGGCGACACGTGCGTGCATCTCTTCCGCAACGATGGAGCGGCGACGTTCGTCGACGTGGCCGGCGACCCGGCGATCCTCGACGTCCAGGCCTGCAACTCGCACGCGGAGACGATCTGCTGGGGCGACGTCGATGGGGATACGCTCCTCGATTGGTTCCTTCCCGTGTATCCGGCGTGGCACTTCGGAGGTCCGGGGAACTTCTTCTACTACAACCTCGGTCCGGTGGGCCCCGGCGGCGCCTACGCGTTCCAGGAGCAGAGCCTACAATCCGGCCTCGACAACCCGTGTTGTACGACCTCAAGGCCCGAGGGCGCGCAGTTCGTCGACACCGACTTCGACGGCGATTTCGATCTCTTCTGCAACGGAACGCTGTACCGCAACATCTCGACGCCCGGAACCGCGCTCTTCGACGACCCGACGGCGAACGTCGGGATCCAGTTCAGCTCCATGCTCGAGGAGGGGATCGTCTTCTTCGACAAGGAGATGGACGGCGACTTCGACCTGGTCGTCATCTACTCGAACGGGACGATCGGCGTGCGCCTGTACGAGGCGCGCGGCGACGGCTCCTACGTGATGCTCCCGACGAGCGTGATCGATAGCCATCTCACCGGGCTCGATCTCGGTGTCTCCGCCGAGGACTGGGACAACGATGGGGACATGGACTTCACCACGCGCCAGGTCTTCCGCCGCAACCAGTTCATGGAAACCGGCACCGCGACGTTCACCGTCGCGACGACCACGATCCCGGCGTCGCACATCACCTCGGCGACGCCGGCGTGGGCCGACTGGGACTTCGACGGGGACCTCGACTGCGCGCTGGGCAACTGGCTCAGCACCGGGCACTTCTACGAGAACACGCTCTACGACGCGACGACGCCCGACAACGAGCGGCGCAACGTGCGCGTGCGCGTGATGCGCGACTCCGCGACCGTGCCCGCCGGGCTGGAGAACGAGTACGGCGCCATCGTCGAGATTCACGTTGCCGGCGAGGAGAACGGCCCGCGCCGCAAGAAGTTCGTCTCGAGCTCGGCCGGCTATCTCAACCAGAACGAGTATCCGCTGCACTTCGCGCTTCCGCCGGATCCCGCGCCCGCCGATCCGGACGTGGATCTCGTGTTCGACGTCACGGTGGACCTCTCCGGGCCCCCCGGCGACGGCTTTCTCCGCATCGACAAGCACGTGAACCCGGTTCTCGGCGACGTCCGGCTCGCCGCGCTCGTCGACCGAGAGATCACGGTGTTTCGCAGTGGCAAGGTCGTGATCGACGGCTGTGCGTTCGCGCCGGCGCCCGCGCAGTCGATCGTGCACGACACGACGACCGGCGGTCTCGCCGTGCCGACGCCGGTGGCCGCGCTGCCGGCGCCGTCCGCGCTGCCCGCCGACAGCTTCATCGGGATCGAGTTCGACACGCTGGCCGCCGGCCCCGTGCGGGTGGTCGAGGTGATCCTCGACGCTCAGCTCGACGCGAGCACGAGTTGCTCCGGCGAGACGGCGAACCTGACGCTGTGGGACGTCACCAACCCCGGGAGCCCGTTCGTCGTCGACAGCGGACGCCTCGACACGCTGACCGTGGGGACGAACGACCGCTCCTACCTCCGCACGAACTTCCTGCTGGAAGCCGGCCGCGTCTTCCGCATCGTAGCCGCGGCGACCGAGGGCCGCGGGACGACGGTGGCCGCTCCGGTGACGACCGGGGCCGTCACGGTGACGGGCGGTCTCAACTTCGTCGACGCGACGCCGTGCGACGCGACCGAGGTGATCGCCGCCGCGCTGTCGAACGACGTCCCGATCGCGCTCCGCTTCAGCGAGGATCCCGGGTCGCCCTTCGTCGACCTCGGCTTCGGCCTGGCCGGAGCCGGCGGGGAGCCAGTGCTGAGCGGAGCGGGCGTACTTGCGCCCGGAACGCCCTATTCCCTGACGCTGACCAACGCGGCGCCCAACACGCCGGTGGCGCTTGTCGTCGGCCTCTCCCAGGACTGCTTCCCGGCCTTCGGCGGGACGGTGGTGCCGGCGCTCGACTTCATCGCCCATGGACTGATGACGAACGGAACCGGAGCGCTGGCCGGGAACGACACCTGGCCGTCCGATCTCGCGCCGGGCACGAGCGTCTACTACCAGATGGCGACCCTCGACGCGGGAGCGGTTCAGGGCGTCGCCTTCTCGAACGCGCTCGCGGCGAGCTCGCAGCCCTAGCGACACCGCCGCCCGTTCGCGCAGAATGCGCCGCGTGACGGCGGCGCAGACGGTGCTGATCGGAGTCGACGGCGGAGCCAGCCGCGTGCGGGCGCATCGCGTCGAGCCGCCGAAGGACGGTGGGCGGTTCGCGCTCGCCGCGGAGCGGGCGGAGTCGCCGCACGACGGGGACGCGCAGACCTGCGTCGTCGCCGCGGCCGCGTGCATCGCGAAGGTGGCCGAGCGCGCCGGCGGGGGGCGTGTGCTCTTCGGCATGGGCATGCCCGGGATCAAGACCGCCGACGGTCGCGGGATCGTCAAGGCGCTCCACGGGCCGGTCGCGTCGAACTTCCTGGCGCGGCTCGAGAAGCGGCTCAGCTCTTTCGGCGTCGAGCTCGAGCGATCTTGCGAGCGGCTCGACGGCGACGGCTACCTGTGCGGCGTGGGCGAGGAGCACGCCGAAGAGGGGCTCTTCCACGCGGTGAGGAACGCCTACTACGTCGGCGGCGGGACCGGCGTGGCGGAGTGCCTCAAGCTCGACGGCCAGGTCGTCGCGCTCGAGGACGCGCACGTGCTGCGCGCCTGGGAGCTCGGCGCGGAGGAGGGCGTGTCGCTCTCGTCGATCAATGCGAGCCTCCGCGAGCGCGTCGCCGAGAAGACGCTCGACGTCTTCGAGGACGCCGCGCGGTCCCTGGGCGAGCTGATCCGCCAACGCTGCGAGGAGTTGCCGCTCGAGCGGGTCGTCGTCGGTCAGCGCCTGGGCGAGCTCTTCGCCCGGCCGGACCTGCGGCCGCTGCTGCCGGTGGGCCTGGCCGCGGCGGGCGTGAATCCCGCGTTGGTCGTGCTCTCGCGTCTGCCCGAGGCCCCCGCGCTCGGCGCGGCCGTGCTCGCCTACGAGCGAGCGCGCGGAGTCGTGGATGGCTGACGAGCTCGGCGGGTTCGGCCTCGTCGACTGGTGCGTGCTCGCCGGCTTCCTCGCCTTCGCCACGATCCTCGGCGAGCGGCTGTCGGGCAAACAGGCGACGATCCGCGACTTCTTCCTCGGCGGGCGCCGGCTGCCCTGGTGGGCGGTGGCGGGCTCGATTGTCGCGACCGAGATCAGCGCGGTCACGTTCATCAGCTTGCCGTTCGTCGTCTTTCGACCGGGTGGGGACGTCACCTACCTCCAGCTCGGCGTGTTCGGGCTTTTCCTCGCGCGCATCGTCGTCGGGTACGTGCTCGTTCCGGCCTTCTACGAGCGCGAGATCTACAGCCCCTACGATTACATGGGCGACCGGCTCGGCCCGTGCGTGCGGACGACCGCGACGGTGCTCTTCGCGCTCGGCGGCGTGCTGGCGCAAGCGGCGCGCGTCTACGTGACCGCGGTCGTGCTCGCGGTGCTCCTGCACGACGAGCTCGGTTGGATCGAGGCGAAGACCGGACTCTCGCCGCTCGCGTCCGCCGTCGGCGCGATCGGCATCGTGGCGGTGGCCTGGACGCTGATCGGCGGCATGGCGACGGTGATCTGGACCGATGCGCTTCTCTTCCTCGTGTTTCTCGCCGGGATCGCGATCGCGTTCTTCACCGCGGCGGCGGGGCTCGAGGGCGGAGCGGGGGAGGTCTTCCAGCGTTCGTGGGACGCCGGCAAGTTCCGCTTCTTCGACTTCGACACCGATCCGGCCAAGGCCTACACGTTCTGGGCCGCGGCGATCGGAACGACGGTGTCGGGCGTCGGCGCGTTTGGGACCGACCAGTTGATGGCGCAGCGTGTGTTCTGCTGCCGCGACGCCGCCGACGCGCGGCGCGCGATCCTCGCGAGCCAGACGGCGATCGTCGTCACGGTGCTGGCGGCGTTCGTCGGGATGGCGCTCTTCGCCTACTACGAGGTCCATCCGCTCAAGGGCGAGGCGCTCGCGCTCTACGAGGAAAAGGGCGACCGCATCTTTCCCATCTTCATCCTCCAAGCGATCCCCCGCAGGCTTGAAGGGTCTCGTGGTGGCCGGCGTCTTCGCGGCGGCGATCTCGAGCCTCGACTCGATCCTCGCCGCCCTGAGCCAGGCGACGCTCGCCGCCTTCCTACCGAACCGCACCTCGGTGCGCGGCTCGCGCGTGCTGGTCGTCGTGTTCGGCATCCTGCTTTGCGCGCTTGCGGTCCTCCTGGACGCCGCGGCGGCCCGCTACGAGTCCATCCTCGATCTGGCGCTCGCCCTCGCCGGCTACACGGTGGGAGCGCTGCTAGCGGGCTTCGTCCTGGCGTTCCTTCGGCCGGGCGGAGCGGGCAGCGGCTATCCGTGGTCGGCGCCGCTCGCGGTGCTGACGGTCTTCGCCGTCGCCTGGCACGAGCCGTGGAGCTTCTGGACCTGCTTCGTCGCTGCGGCGGCGATCCTCGCGCTCTGGATGCTGCGCCGCGGACGCGACGCGTGGAAGACGGTTGCGCTTGCCGCCGCCCTGACCGGCGTCTGCCTCCTGTCCGCCACCGAGGGCGTCGTCATCGCCTTCCCGTGGTTCGGGTTGATCGGTTTCGCCGTCGCGCTCGGTTTCGGGATCCTGCTCGGCCGCGGTAAGCTCCGCGGATGAGGTCGATTTGCACGGCGGTTTCCTTCGTTCTCCTCGCCGCAAGCGCGTTCGCTCAGGACGCGCGCGAGCTCTTCGCCACGAACTGCGCCTCCTGCCACGGCGAGACCGGCGACGGCAAAGGGACGACGCAGCTCGACCGCCCCGCACGCAGCTTCAAGGACGGCGGCTTCTCCTACGGCAACACGCCCGAAGCGCTCTTCCGCACGATTACGACGGGCATCCCGGGCACGCCGATGCCGTCGTTCGAGTCGTCGCTGACGGTCGAGCAACGCCGAGCGCTCGCCGCCTACGTCGTGACGCTGGGGCCTGAGGTCGAGGCGGTAGACCCGGAGAAGACGGTGATGCACGTCACCGACCGGCCGCGCGTCGTGCGCGGCCTTCTGCCGCCGATCGCCGACGGAGCCGTGGCGCAGCCGCGGGGCCTTTTGGTCGGAACCACGGACGGCTTCACCTTCGAGTACCGGGCGGACGACGTGCGGCTCCTCGGCGTTCGCCTCGGCGGTTTCGTCGACCGCAAGGACTGGACGGGGCGCGGAGGCACGGCGCTCGAGCCGCTCGGTCAGGTCGTGCACCTCCTGGAGGACGGCCAGCCGAGAGCGACGTTCGCGTCGGTCGGCGGCGGCGAGCTTCGCGCGAAGCTTGCACAGACGGCCGTACGGGACGGTGGAGTCGATCTCCACTACGCGCTCTACGACGCCGCGGGCACTCTGCACGCCCAGGTCACGGAAGCACCGTTCGCGACGGGCACGTCCGTCGGTGCGGGTTTCACGCGAGTGTTCGAGCTTGCGCGGACCGCGCCAGGCGAGCCGGTCGACCTCCTCGTGCGCGTTCAGGTCTACGGCGAAGCGCGGCGCGTGGATTCGTTCCGCGCGGCAGGGCGCGAATGGACCGTTCGCCGGCTCCCGGACGATCGGTACGAGATCGTCGGCGTCGGAGCTCCCGCGGGCACTTCTTACCGTCAGCAAGGAGGCGTCTACGACGTCGTCTTGCCGAGC
The DNA here is from genome assembly GCA_028278425.1 of Planctomycetota bacterium. Lineage (GTDB taxonomy): Bacteria > Planctomycetota > UBA1135 > UBA1135 > JANQEJ01. The sequence continues at coordinate 36,229 of JANQEJ010000112.1, forward strand.
GGCCGGGTCGTGGTCACGACGCTGGTGACCGCCGACTGGTCGGAAGAGCTGCGCGGCCAGCTCATTGCGGAGCTCGAGCGATGATCCCCCTCCTCCTGGCGCTCCTTCAGACCGGCGAACCCCCCTACACGGTCGACTACCTGACTCCACCGGAGGGCGATGCGCTCGAGGTGGGGGGGATGGACTTCCTGCCCGACGGGCGGCTCGTGGTGAGCACGCGGCGCGGGCAGGTGTGGCTCGTCGAGGAGCCGCTCGCCAGCGACCCCGCCGACGCGCGTTTCGATCTGTTCGTCGAAGGCCTGTGGGAGGGCTTGGGGTTGACCGTCGAGCCCGATGGCGACTCCGGTCCGAAGATCTTCGTGCTGCAGCGCGGCGAGCTCTCGTTGCTTCGTCCCAACGAGTCCGGATTCATCGCGACGGTGTCGGACGACTGGGGCCTGTCCGGTAACTACCATGAGTTCGTCTACGGTTTGCCGCGCGACGCCGAAGGCAACTTCTACATCAGCCTCAACGTCGCGTTCCTCAGCCCCAAGTGGTGGCACGGCAAGTCGCCGGTGCCCTGGCGCGGGTGGGTACTGCGCGTCGCGCCGACCGGGGAGACCACACCGGTCGCCTGCGGCTTCCGCAGCCCGTGCGGCATCGGGATGAACGCCGCCGGCGATCTCTTCGTGACCGACAACCAGGGCGACTGGATGCCCGCCTCGCCGATCTTCCACGTGAAGGAGGGCGGCTTCTACGGACATCCGGCGTCGCTTGACTGGACGCCGGAGTACCTCGAGTCGCAGGCGAAGGCGAGCGACACGATCCCGCCCGAACGCGCGAACGACCGCGAGCCGGCGGCGGTTTGGCTTCCTTACAAGTGGTCGCGCTCGCCGGGGAACCTCGTGCCCGACGTGACCGGCGGGAAGTTCGGGCCCTTCGAGGAGCAGCTCTTCCTGGCCGAGCTGACGAACGGGATGATCCTGCGCGTCCAGCTCGAAAAGGTCCGCGGCGAGTACCAGGGCGCCGTGTTCCCGTTCCTGCGCGACGTGGGCTCCGCCTGCCGCGTCGCCTTCGCTCCCGACGGGACGCTCTTCGTCGGCATGACGAACCGTGGTTGGGGCGGCCGTCCGCCGGCGAGCGGCATCGCGCGCGTGCGGTGGAACGGGACGACGCCGATGGAGATGCGGACCGTGCGCCTCCTCCAGGACGGCTTCGAGATCGACCTCACGCTGCCGGTGGCGGCCGACTGCGCGATCACGCCCGATTCCGTCGCGCTGACGCAGTACGACTACGACTACTGGTGGGAGTACGGCTCGCCCGAGCGAAACACGACGGCGATCGAGGTGACGTCGACGGAGCTGTCCGACGACCGAAGAAGGCTCACCGTGCGCACGGCCGGACTGACGCCGGCGATGATGGCGCGCCTCGTCCTCTCGGGCGTCGTCGGCGTGGGCGGCGCTCCGCTGCACAACGACGAGTTCGCCTACACGATCAACCAGCTCCCCGAGGGCGAGCCGACCGACCAGCACGTGGCCAAGATCGTCCCGCCTCCGCCGGCGCGCGAGAGCGGCGCGGAAGGGTGGCTCCGGCTGACGTACGGGGACGCCACCGACGGCTGGAACCACAGCGGCTGGGAGCTCTGCGACGCCGAGCTCGATCCCGACGATCCGACGAAGCTCCGCACCCAGAAGGGCGTCAATGCGCTGACCAACACGCTCTCCGACGAGCCCAGCGACTACGTGAGCAAGCACGTCTTCGGCGACGCGAGCATCCACGTCGAGTTCCTGCTCCCGCAGGGCGGGAAGTCGGGCGTGCGGGTGATGGGCCGCTACGCGATCGAGCTCGCCGACCGCGAGCCGATGGCGGCCGGCGTCTGGCACGACCTCGACGTCGACTTCCGCGCACCGCGTTTCGACGCGGAAGGGAACAAGACCGAGAACGCCAAGTTCCTGCGCGTTAAGGTCGACGACGTCCTGGTGCACGAGGAGCTCGAGCTGCCCGAGCCCAGCCCGGGGGCGCTCGGACCCGAGGTCGCGCTCGGTCCGCTCGTGCTCGTGGGGACGAGCGGCCCGGTCGGCTTCGGCAACGTGCGCGTGCGGCCGGCTCGCGAAGCGGACGAGACGAAGGGCTGGAAGCGCATCTTCAACGGGGAAGACCTCGACGGCTGGACCATCTCGGACGACGGCCTGTGGTACGTCGAGGACGAGACGATCGTCGGTGAGGGGCCGCGCAGCCACCTCTTCAGCCCGCGTGACGACTACCGCAACGTCGACATCCGGGCGAAGGTCAAGATCGGAGACGGTGGGAACTCCGGGCTCTACTTCCGCACCGCCTACGGTCCGGGCTGGCCGGCCGGCTACGAGGCGCAGATCAACAGCTCCTACGCCGATCCCCAGAAGACGGGCAGCCTGTACGGCCTCGCGCCCGTGAAGACGCATCTGATCCCGCCCGACACTTGGTTCGACTACCGCGTCACCTGCCGCGACGTCGAAGCGGGAACGCACGTCGTGATCCGTGTGAACGGCGTCGTGATCACGGACTACGTGGACGCCGAACGGAAGTACGAGAGCGGCCACATCGCTCTCCAGCAGCACCACGACGGCTCCGTGATCGAGGTGCGCGACTTCGAGGTGCGCGATCTCGACGCGCGCTAGCCGCAGGCACTCGAGCGTACGGCAACTGGCCGTACGCTCGAGTCGCGGACTCTCCCCTCGGGCTGGTCGGTCGTCGCGCTAGGCGACGCTTTGGGCGGGTATGCCGATGTGCCGGCGGATGGCGTGGATGCCGGCGCGGATCCTGCTCTTCACGGTGCCCAGCGGCGTGTCGAGCTGTTCGGCGACCTGGCTGTGCGAGAGACCGTTCAAGAACGCCATCTCGATCGCCTCGCGTTGCTCGGACGGCAGGTGCCGCATGGCGCTTTCCACCTTCCGGGCGCTCTCCCGGTCCTCGCTTCGCTGCCGCGGGCAGGGACCGCGCGACGAGAGCTGCTCCCAGGCGTCGAACTCTGCGAGATGCTTGGTCTCGTGCTGCGAGCGGGAGCGAAGGAGGTCGATCGCGCGGTTGCGAGCGATCGTCGCGAGCCAGCCGTACACCCTGCCCTTCGTCGCGTCGTAGCTCGAAGCGCTCCGCCAGACGCGGACGTAGGCGTCGACCAGAGCTTCCTCGGCGGCTTCGCGGTAGCCCACGATGCGCAGGACGACGCGGAAGAGGGGGCCGCTGGTGGCTTCGAGCAGGGAGCGGAGCGCCTGCTCATCCCGGGCGGCGATACGTGCGATCAGACTCTGTAGGGCGGACTCGGACGGGGGCGAAACGCGGGCAGGTGGGGAAAATGGGGCCAGTCTCTTACCTCTCCTTCCTCGATGGGCTGGTGGGGAGAGCGATGGGGCGCGTCGGTGCCGGCCGGGTTTCCTCTCCTCCGGGGGGAAGCGTTGCGAGCCGAGTCGGAGTTCCGGACCGAACACGAAAAAGCACGCGGGCGGAATCCGCCGAGGGCTCCCAAATCCGAACCCGCCGGCCGCCCGTAGTCGCCTGTGAAACATCTGGGTGCCCCCGGCGGTGGAGGTTCTGGATGCCCCGTTCCCCGATTTCCAGGGGGGCCGGCGGGGCGACGGGCTTCCGCCGCCGATTTTTTGGACTTCGGGCGGTTCGATTTCGCCGGCCCGCGCGTTGCAGGTGAGCCCGAGGCATCGGGGCACTGCCCCGCACCACCCCCCGGATTCCGTTGGAGGCTTCCCGCGGGGGCGGTTTGGAGGCCCGCGTTCCAGGGGGGGATGCGGGCCTCACCCTTTCCCGGCGGGCGGCGGGCGCCGGGACGGGTCGAAAGGGAGAGTCCGCCCTTCGAAATCTCCCCCGTCCCGCTTCGGATGGGCGTGCTACAACCCCGCCAAGCGGCCCAGCGCGCCGCGCGCGGCCGGCCCGGGAGAGAGATGACGGAAGACATCGAGATCCGCCGTGTAGACATCGACCCCATCGACTGTCTGAGCAAGGCCAAGGATCTGATCGGCGAGCAGTACGGGCTCTTCGTCGGCGTCGGCGCGATGTACGTGCTCGCGTCGCAGGTGCCGTTCGGGATCCTGATCGGGCCGTTTCTCGTCGGATCGGCCCTCTGCTTCTTCGAGCGCGAGAAGGGGCGCACCGTCGAGTTCAACCTCCTCTTCAAGGGCTTCGACAAGTTCCTCCCCAGCCTGGTCGCGTCGCTGATCTACTTCGGCACGGTGTTCTTGATGTCGATGGCGTGGAACGTGGCCTTCCTCTTCGCCGTTTTGGCGAGCATCGCGGCCAATGATGGCGAGCTGAGCCGACTCTTCTTCCTCGTGGTGTTCGGCGGCTTGGCGCTGCTCTTTCTGGGCATCGTGCTGGTGATGCCGCTCTTCACCTTCATGTACCCGCTGATCGCCGAACGGGATCTGGACGGTATCGAGGCCGTCAAGGTCAGCGCCCGGGCCGCTCTGCGGAACTATGCGGGCCTGCTGGCCTTCTGGATCCTCTGCGGGGTCCTCTACACCGTCGCCGCGCTCCTCTGTTTTTTCCCCCTGTTTCTCGTTCTTCCGTTCATTCTGGGTGGCGTGAACGTCGCGTATCGCAAGGTCTTCGGCGACGCGCCCGACCTGGAAGCATGTTTCGAGTAGTACCGGTTCTCCTCTCCGCGATCCTTCTCGCCCAACCGGTCGAGGATCCCCAGGCGCTCGCGGAGGAAGCCCGCGCGCTGATGGAAGAGGAGCGCGCCTTCGAGGCGATGCAAAGGCTCGAAGTGGCGCTGGAGTACCTTCCGGAGGACGCGGCCCTTCTCGAGCTGGCGGCGAACGCCTGCGTCGACCTCGATCGCAGAGACGAGGCCTATTGGTACGCGACGCTGGCCCTGGACCACGGCGAGGGGAGCAAGGCGGCGGTCGCCCGCCTGAACGGCATCCTCGGCGAGCTCAGTCCGGTCGAGGCGAAGCCCGACGAGCTGCTCGAGGACTACGCGGAAAACCTCTTCAAGCTCGCGCAGACCTGCCAGCGCAAGAAGCTCTATGCGAACGCCGTCGAGTTCCTGACGCGCTGCCGCGGAACGCGCTTCGAGGAGCGCGCGGACGCCCAGCTCGACAAGCTCTTCTCCAACCAGAAGGCGATCGAGGCGTTGCTCGCGACCGGTGTCGACATTCCGGCAAAGCCGGTCACGAAGAAGTCGCCCGAATGGATCGCGAGGGAGGACCGCAAGCACGCCGACTGGGAAGACGCCTACGAGATCAAGGGCAAGTACTACACGATCATCACCAACATGGGCTACGAGATGGCGCAGTCCATGTCGCTCGCGATGGAGCAGATGAACCTGTTCTATCGGCAGATCTTCCACTACAAGCAGCGCGGCGGGACGATGCGTCGCTGCGTGATCAAGGTCTACGCGACGCGCGAGGAGTTCGAGGAGCACGAGGGCGAACGCGAGAAGGGCGTCAAGGGCTTCTTCGTCCCGCTGGAGAACCGCGTCGCCACCTACGACCCGCGCAGCGAGGGCCGGCCGCTCAGCTCGCTCTGGTCGACGCTCTTCCACGAGGCGTCGCACCAGTTCACGCGGGCGGTGTCGACCGACCTGATCCCGGCCTGGCTGAACGAGGGGACCGCGTCCTACTTCGAGGGTGCCCTGCTGCTCCCCAGCGGCTTCGTCGAGACGAACCGCATTCCCGACGAACGTTTGGGCTCGCTGCTCTACTTCCTCGACGAGGGCCGCCCCTCCGTCAAGACGGTGGTTTCGTACTTCCAGCCCGGCTCCTACCCGGGCGAGTACTACCCGTTCGGGTGGGGGCTCGCGTACTTCATCCACAACTACGAGAACGAGAAGTCCGAGCGCGTCTACGTTCCGATCTATCAGGACTACCTGAAGACGTACAAGAGCGGCGGCAAGCACGACCCATTCGAGCGCTTCGTGGAGTACTTCGTCGAGCGCGTCGAGCAACCCGGCGTGGAGACCTTCGACGACTTCGTACGCGTGTGGAAGTCGTGGATCCGCGACCTGGGCGAGCTTCACTTCGGAGACGAGGAGCAGGCGGTCGCTCTTCTCGCGCGGGCGGACAGGCAGCGCGAGAACGGCCAGCTCGCGTACGCGGCGGAGAGCTACCGCTGGGCGCTGACGAAGCGCGACGAGACGCGGACCCACTTCGAGCTGGCGGAGTGCCTGGCCGAGCTCGAGCGGGACGACGCGGCGATGCAGAGCTACCGCAAGGTCCTCCAGCGCGCCCGCCGCCACGAAGACCCCGGCGGTCCGCTCCCCGGCTTCGACGGCCGCACCACGGACGAGGTGGCCGCCGACTGCCTGGCCGCGATCCGCAAGATCAACCGCAACGTCGCCGAAGGGATCGAGGCGTCCGACGACAAGTTCGCCACGAAGGTCGTCGAGGCGGCTCAAGGGTTCCGCGAGGCGGGCTTCCCGCGCAGCTCGGTTCAGCTCCTCGACACCTCGGCGTCCGTGCTCGGCGGCTCCGGCGCGTTGCGGATGCTCCAGCGCGAGATCCAGAGCGAGGACGACGTCGACGCGCGCCGCTGGCGGCGGCTCTCCGTCGGGGACGAGCTGGAGCTCTGGCAGGGCAACGACCACTGGTCGGCGGCGGACGGTGCGATCCGCTTCGAGGTCGACGGCGTTCTTTCCTCTCTGATCTACCGCGAGGACCTGCCCGAGGCCTTCCGCTACGAGGCCCGCGTGATCCAGTCCGACGCGGGCGACTTCCCGGTCTTCGGGCTCGTGTTCGGCGCGAACAACCAGACCGGGCAGCGCATGTTCACCGTGTTTCCGGAGACGGGTGCCGTCGCCCTGGCCGCGTTCAAGGAAGGTCCGGAGATCCTCGAGGGGCTGACGCAGATCCCCGCCCTGGCCGATGGCCTGCGCATGGCGATCGAAGTCCGCCCCGGCGCGGTGGAGTTCTTCCTCGAAGGCGAGAGCGTGAAGGAGCTGGAGCTCCCCGAGCGCGAGATCCAGGGCCGGATCGGCCTTTTCGCGCAATCGGTCGGCGCGACGTTCACCGACCTGCGCGTTCGTTATTGAACGGCGTACGGGCTCGCCGGCCGGTAGCGCTTCTCGAATTCTTCCCGCGTGCAGATCGTCGTCGTGTCCGTAACGCGGTCGATCGCCAGCACGCCGTCGAGGTGGTCGATCTCGTGCTGCAGCAGCTCGGACATGTCGCCGTCGCAGTACAGCTCGCCGAACATGCCCTCGGGCTCCTGGTAGCGCACGCGGATCCACTTCTTGCGCGGCACCTGGTAGAAGATCGAGAGGAAGCTCAGGCACGCGTCCCACACGACGATCTCCTCGGAGCTCTGGTCCGTGATCGTCGGGTTGATCATCGCGAGCGGCTGCTCGACGTTGACGAACACGATGCGCTGCATCACGCCGATCTGCGGGGCTGCGATCGCGCGGCCGTAGCTGGTTTGTTCCCGAACGTGCGCGAGCGTGTCGCGCAGATCGCGGCAGATGGCGGCCACCTCCCGTGAGCCGGGGTCGTCCACGGGCTGCGACCTCTCGCGCAGGCGCGGATCCCCGAGCTGAATCACCTCCCGTACGGCCATGGCGCGTCCTTTCCGTGGGTGGGGGAGCCGAGGCCAGGGTACCTGGGCTAGGATGTGCGGTCTACCCGTCCCCTTCGTCCCCTCTCGAACATGGCCGTGGACAGGACCCTCCTGCTCCCGGTGGCGGCCCTCCTCGCGCTCCCTTGCCTCGTCGACGGTCAGGGTCCGCCCGCCGGATACTACGACTCGGTCGACCCGACCGACGAAAACACGCTGCGCGCGACGCTGCACGCGGTGATCGACGACCACACGCGCATTCCGTACGACGCGGTGTCGACGGACACCTGGGACGTGCTCGAGCTCGCGGACGAGCACCCGACGGTCCCGGGCAGCATCCTCGACGTCTACAAGAACGAGACGTACGTCAAGCAGGGCGGAGGCAACCCGTTCTACGACCGCGAGCACACCTGGCCGAGCTCGCTCGGGTTTCCCGTCGATCTCGTTTCGAACTACCCGTACTCCGACTGCCACCACCTTTTCCTCTGCGACGGCGGATACAACTCGGCGCGCAGCAACCACCCGTACCGCTTCTGCGATCCGGCCTGCACCGAGTTCCCGACCGCCGGCGGGGGCAGCGGCGTCTACCCCGGGCTCTCCAACTGGGACACCGGCTTCACCGCGTTCGGGACGTGGGAGACGTGGGTCGGCCGGCGCGGCGACTGCGCGCGCGCGATCCTCTACATGGACGTCCGCTACGAGGGCGGCACGCACGGCGTCACCGGCGTCGCGGAGCCGGACCTGATCGTCACCGACGACGAGGCGCTGATCGTCGCGTCGTCGACCGGAATGAACGAGTCCGTCGCCTACATGGGCATGCTCTCCGTCCTTCTTCTCTGGCACGCGGAGGACCCGGTCGACCAGAAGGAGATGGACCGCAACGACGTCGTGTTCATGTTCCAGGGCAACCGCAACCCGTTCATCGACCACCCCGAGTGGGTCGACATCCTCTGGAACGACGGCGGCGGGCCGACCGCCGCGCCGTGGATCAACGAGTTCCACTACGACAACGTCGGCGGAGACACGGGCGAGTTCATCGAGGTGGCGGGACCGGCGGGCCTCGACCTCGTCGGTTACCGGCTGCTCGGCTACAACGGCAACGGCGGCGGGGTGTACGACAGCGAGGACCTCTCCGGCGTGCTGCCGGACCAGGGCGCGTGCCTCGGCACGCTCAGCTTTCCCTTCGTCGGGCTGCAAAACGGCGCGCCCGACGGCATCGCGCTCGTCGACCCGGTGGACAACGTGGTCGAGTTCCTGAGCTACGAGGGGACGATCGTCGCGACCGATGGGCCGGCCTTCGGCATGACCTCCGTCGACGTCGGCGTCAGCGAGCGCGGTTCAACCGCGGTCGGCGACTCACTCCAGCGCGTCGGCACCGGCGCGATCGCGTCGGACTTCGCGTGGCAGCCGCCGCAGCCCGATTCGCCCGGCAGCCCCAACGTCGGTCAGACCTTCTCCGACGGTTGTTCCGTCGTGAACGTGTACGGCTGCGGCCTCAACCCGGCCGGCAGCATGACCGTTTTGAGCGGCGCGCCGTCGCTCGGCTCGTCGGTCACGCTCGGCATCGACAACCCGCTCGGCACGCAGGCCGCGGGCTCGCTGCCGTTCCTCGCGCTGGCCTTCGGCCCGGCGCCGGGATTCCCCTGCGGCGTGCCGCTGCCCAACTTCGGCATGGCCTCGGCGGGCGCGTCCGGCGAGCTCCTGATCGGCGTGTCCCCGCCCAACCCCTTCCTGACCCTGGCCGGACCGGCCTGGACCGGCGCCGGCAGCCCCGCGCCGCTTCCGGTGGCGATCCCCTCCACCGCGACGCTGATCGGCGTCTCGCTGTACGGCCAGGGGCTCCTGTTCGACCCGTCGCCGGGCGCCACCGTCGTTTTCGGCCTGACCGAGGGCGCGGAGCTCGTCGTCGGTCCGTAGGATCAAGCTGCTCCACCCACCCCAGACGAATCACTGGCTCGAACCATGGCTGCGGACAGGTCCCCCCTGCTTCCCTTGGCCGCGCTCCTCGCCCTCCCCTGCCTCGCGTGGGGACAGGGCATTCCGCCCGGCTACTACGACACGGTCGATCCCACGGACGCGACGACGCTGCGCGCGACGTTGCATCCGGTGATCGACGACCACACGCGTTACCCGTACACCGGCGGGCCGACGGACACGTGGGACATCCTGAACGACGCGGACGAGGATCCGACCAACCCGTCGCGGATCGTCGACGTCTACAAGAACGCGCCCTACTTCAAGTTCAGCTCGAGCTACAACCGCGAGCACACCTGGCCGAAGTCGTACGGTTTCCCGGACGACGGGCCGACGAACTATCCGTACACCGACTGCCACACGCTGCGCCTTTGCGATGCGGGCTACAACACGGCGCGCAGCAACAAGCCCTTCCGCTACTGCAGCGCGACCTGCACCGAGTACACGACGCAGCTCCACGACGGCATGGGCGGCGGATCGGGCACCTACCCCGGCAACTCGAACTGGACCGCGGGCTCCTTCACCCAGGGGACGTGGGAGGTCTGGAGCGGCCGCCGCGGCGACGTCGCGCGCTCGATCCTCTACATGGACATCCGCTACGAGGGCGGACTCCACTCGATCACCGGCATCGCCGAGCCCGACCTGATCGTCACCGACTCCGTGGCGCTGATCAACCAGTCGAACACCGGACAGAACGAGTCGGTCGCGTACATGGGCATCCTCGCCGACCTCTTGCAGTGGCACATCGAGGATCCCGTCGACCAGCGCGAGCGCGACCGCAACGACGTCGTCTACAGTTACCAGGGCAACAGAAACCCCTTCGTCGACCATCCGGAGTGGGTTTCGATCCTGCACGGCGGACCGCCCAGCGGCGGCGACCCCGTGGTCTGGATCAACGAGTTCCACTACGACAACGCCGGCGCGGACGTCGGCGAGTTCGTCGAGGTCGCCGGACCGGCTGGCGAGAACCTGAACGGCTACAGCCTGGTCGGCTACAACGGCGGCGCCGCGGGCTTCTCCTACCAGACGATCAACCTGAGCGGGACGATCCCCGACCAGGGCGGCTGCGTCGGCACCCTCAGCTTCGCCTTCCCGGGCCTGCAGGACGGCCCGATCGACGGCATCGCGCTCGTCGACCCGTCGAACAACGTCCAGTTCCTGAGCTACGAAGGCTCGTTCACCGCCGCCAACGGTCCCGCGCAGGGCCTGACGTCCATCGACGTCGGTGTCGAGGAGACGGGCTCGACGCCGATCGGCGACTCGCTCCAGGCGATCGGCACCGGCACCGCGCCGGACGACTTCACGTGGACCGGCCCGCAGGCCGAGTCGCCCGGAGGGTCCAACTCCGGCCAGACGTTCGACGGCGCGTGCCCGACGGTGACGCTCTACGGTTGCGGCACCAACCCGCCCGGAAGCCTGGTCTGGATCGGCGGCCTGCCCGAGATCGGCCAGACCGTGTCGCTCGGCATCGACAACCCGCTCGGCACGCAGAGCGCGGGCTCGTTCTCGTTCCTCGCGATCAGCGCGGCTCCCGATCCGGCCTTCCCGTGCGGCACGCCGCTCCCCGGCTGGGGCATGGGCGGGCCCTTCGGCGAGATGCTGGTCGTGCCCTCCGCGCCGAACCTCTTAGCGCTGCTCTCCGGCCCGCCGTGGCTCAGCCCCGGCAACCCCGCGCCGATCGACGTCTCGATCCCGTTCAACCCCGCCTACCTCGGGGTGAAGCTGTACGTGCAGGGCCTGCTTTTCGACCTCATCGGCGGCAGCGTGCCCTACGGCCTGACGGAAGGGGCCGAGCTCGCCATCGGATCCTGATCCGGGCCGGCCGCCCGTGACCGCCCGCCGCAAGCTGGGCCTGTTCGACGCGACGATGCTCGTGATGGGCGGCATCATCGGCGTCGGGATCTTCTTCACGCCCGGCAGCGTCGCCGAGCTCGTCCCGATCCCCTGGCAGTTCCTCGCGATCTGGGCGCTGGGCGCGGCGGTCGCGATGTGCGGCGCGGCGACCTTCGCGGAGCTCGGCGGTACGTTCCCGCGCTACGGCGGCTGGTTCGAGTTCCTGCGCGAGATCTACGGGCCGTTCGTGTCATTCCTCTTCGCCTGGGTGATCCTGGGCGTCGTCGTCACGGGAGCGATCGCCGCCATCGCCGCCTTCGGCGCGGAGGTCCTGCTCGGCCTCTTCGGCGTCGAGAGCGGAGCGGCGCAGCTCGCGACCGGCGCCGCGATCATCCTCGGCCTCACGGGGATCTCGCTCTGCGGCGTGAAGGTCGGCGCGACGGTGCAGAACCTCTGCATGATCACGAAGCTCGTCGCGATCGCCGCGCTGACCGTCGGCGGCATCGCCTTCCTCGCGCCGGAGCCGGTCGCCTCGACCGCGACGACGCCGGCGCAGGTCTTCGAGCCCTCCTGGCGCGGCCTCGTCGCCGCGAGCCTGCCGGTCTTCTTCGCCTTCGGCGGCTGGCAGCACGTCTGCTACATCGCCGACGAGGTCAAGGACCCGCAGCGCACGGTCCCGAAGGCGATCCTGCTCGGCGTTCTCGGCGTAGGGCTGACGTACGTGGCGATCAACTACTCGTTCCTGCTCACGCTGGGAACGCACGGGCTCGCGACGACCGACGACTTCGCCGCCGTGGCCGCCCGCAAGGCCTTCGGCGGCTCGGGCGAGCAGGCGCTCCGCGCCGCCATGGCGGTGTCGGCGATCGGCGTCTGTGCGGTCAACGTGATCGCCAACCCGGCGATCTTCGTCGCGATGGCGCGCAACGGGCTCTTCTTCAAGAGCTTCGGAGAGCAACACGCGCGTACGGGAGCGCCGATCCTCGCCCTGATCGCGCAGGCGGCGATCGCGCTCGTCTACCTGGTCTGGCAACACTTCGCCGACATGAGCGCGCTGATCGGCTCGGTCGTCTTCGCCGAGTGGATCTTCCACGGCCTCGTCGCCTACGGCCTGATCCGCCTCCGCCGGATGCGTCCGGAGCTGCCGCGGCCGTACCGGAGCTTCGCCTTCCCGCTCGCGCCCGTGCTCTACCTCGTCACGGCGTTCCTCGTCGTCGGCGGCAACCTGGCGTCCTCGCCCGGCGTCCACGCCGCGATCGGCCTCTCCGTTCTCGCCGTGGGCGCGCTGGTCTACAAGCCCTGGCGGCTCGGCGTCCTCCGGTCAGGGTAGACTTGCTTCGTCCCATGACGATCTCCGAGAACCCCGCCGCCCTCTCCCGCGAGGAGAAGGAACGCCTCCTGGCTGACAACCGCGCCAAGGTCGAAGCCGACCTCTGGGAGGCCCGGCTCGAGTTCGCGTCGCGCCCGCGCGTGGTGGACATGCAGCTCTCCAACTTCTGCAACATGTCCTGCACGATGTGCTACGACGGCGTGAACCCGCCGCTCCAGAAGATGCCCGAGGAGGAGGTGCGGCGCTTCGCGGCGGAGGTGTTCCCCACGGCGTCCGTGCTCGTACCCTTCAGCGGCAGCGAGCCGCTCATCGTCACCTGGGACCTGACCCGCGAGCTCGCCGAGCGCTACGGGATCGAGATCGACCTGATCACGAACGTCCAGTACCTCGACGAAGCCAAGTTCGCCGAGATCGAGCCGCTCGTCAGCACGGTCACCTTCTCGATCGACAGCCACATCCCCGACGTCTACGAGCGCATTCGCCTGAAGTCGAAGCCCGACAAGGTGTTTCGCAACCTGCCGATCGCGGCGAAGCTCTGCCGCGAGCACGGCATCGAGCCGCAGGCGAACATCGTGTTCCTGACCGAAAACGCGCCGTACATGGACGAGACGGTCGCCTACCTCGCCGACGCCGGCGTGGCGACGATCCGGCTGCTCCAGTACGAGCAACTCCCCGATCTCCCGCCGGAGCGGCGCTTCTCCGACGCGATGCAGCACTTCAGCCCCGAGTGGATCGAGTGGATGAAGGGACGCATCCGCGACGTCGCGAAGGAGAAGAAGGTGCGCGTCATCTTCGACTTCTTCGAGAAGAAGGAGCTCGCCGACCACCTGCCGAAGGACCTGAAGTGGCGCGACGACCCCAAGCCGCCGCCGATGATCGAACGGCTGATGACCTTCTTCCCCGGCTACTGCTGGCAGTCGCTCGACCGCATCAAGCTGATGGCGAACGGCAACGCCTACCCCTGCTGCAAGGGCGACGGCGACGAGCTGCGCCTCGGCAACGTCTTCGAGCAGGGCTTCGACGCGGTCTGGAACGGCCCGGAGGCGCAGGACCTGCGCCGCGGGATGCTGACCGACGACCTGCCGCGGCTCTGCCGCGACTGCAGCTTCCACACGGCGTGGATTCCCGAGGAGCAGGAGCACATGCCGTTTCACGACTGGGCGCGCGACGAGGGGGGCGTCGGTCTGCCGAGCGAGGCGAGCGGCGCGCTCGAGGTCGTAGAGCCGGCGCACATGCTGCGCACCGAGGACGCGCCGCTCATCCGGTGGAAGAAGCCGGCGGGCAAGGTCGATCGCTACGTTCTCGCGTTCGGAGTCGGCGGCGAGTTCCACCCGGACAACCGCACCTGGACGATCCCCGGCGACGCCGAGGAGTTTCGCGTGCCGGCGGGAGACTGGGCCGCGCTCCGCTCGAACCTCGGCTGGTGGTGGAGCCTCTGGGCGGTCGACGACGGCGCCGGCACCGCGTCGCTCTCGTCGGCGCGCTGCTTGATCCGTCACGATCCGATCCCTCGTGTCGCGGAAAGCAACCTGTACTGGGCGGATGAAGCAGCGCAGTAGAATCGTCGCCCTGCTCCTCGCGGCGGCCGCCGCCGCCTGCGCGCGCGTCCCCGAACAAGAAACCGAGCTCTTCACCATGACCGAGAACACGGAAACCGCGACCTTCGGAGCCGGCTGCTACTGGTGCGTCGAAGCCGTGCTCGAACAGCTCGACGGCATTGTCGACGTCACCTCGGGCTTCATGGGCGGCGAGGTCGAGAACCCGTCCTACGAGGCCGTCTGCACCGGCACGACCGGCCACGCCGAGGTCGTCCAGGTTACCTTCGATCCGTCGACGATCGCGTACGACGACCTGCTCTCGTGGTTCTGGCGCCTGCACGACCCGACGACCCTCAACCGCCAGGGCGGCGACGTCGGCACGCAGTACCGTTCGGCGATCTTCTACCACTCCGAGGAACAGCGCGCCGCGGCCGAAGCGTCGAAGAAGGCCGCCCAGACGGACTTCGCCGATCCGATCGTGACGGAGATCACCGCGGCCGGTCCGTACTACGAGGCGAAGGCGGACCACCAGGACTACTACCGGCGCAACAAGTCGCAGGGCTACTGCCGCATGGTGATCGCGCCCAAGCTCGACAAGCTGGGGCTCGAGCAGTAGCGCCGCGAACATGGTCTGCGCTTGAACGGCGCGCCGGTGTAGCGCAATCCCCCGCCACTTTGTTCTTCCGTCGCCGCCGCCCTGAGCTACCCTTGCTCCTGCGCCGCGACGAGCGGTTATCAAGTATGCACTCCATGTTGGCGCCGGTGTCCGAGCGTTGGACGCACGGCACGCTACCGATACATCAAGGGGACGAAGAGTATGCCTACGATGACGATATTCTCGGTGGAGGAGACCACTACGTTGACGTTCGAGGCGTGGCCGAAGAAAGAAGGCGAGAGCGCGAAGCGAACCGAGACCGTCGGCACGGTGAAGAACTACAAGGACTTCTTCTGGACCAACCCGTGCCCGAAGGGATTGAAACCGAAGGTCAAGTCGCGCAAGCCGCCAACAAGGAAGAGCGAACCGACGGAGACGGTGTCCCGATCCGTGTTCGGGTTTTCGTTCTTCTTCACGAGCTACAAGCTCGCCGTGGTACTGACGACGACAAGTTGCCTGATTGAGAACGAAGTGGACTACGACTGCGTCTAGGAGATGCGGTCTCCGCCCGGTGAGCGCCCGGGTCTCACCGTGGGCTGATGGTCCTTTGGCCCCCTGCGACCGGCAGGTAGGATCAAGAAGCGTGCTGCAAGTGACCATACGGCCGGGTCGACTAGGGCAAGGAGGGTTCGCGGGACCTTCCCGGCCATCTATGACGTGCCGTGACGTTGGAGATTGTGCCACCGTCGTTGTAGACCCCTGAGAAACAGGAGTTTGCAGGCTGGTGCGGAAGAGGGGACTCGAACCCCTACACCTTGCGGTACAGGAACCTAAATCCTGCGCGTCTACCAGTTCCGCCACTTCCGCGGTGGGTGCAGCCTAACCGGACGCGGGCGGCGCGACGAGCTAGGATGTCGCGCATGGAGGTTGGACCCATGGCAAAGGCTCTTCCGCTCGTGCTCGCGCTGCTTCCGGTCGTCGTCGGGTGTGCTGCTGAGGCGGAGCATCGCGCGGCCGACGGCCCGCCGGTCCTCGCCGGGCGTGTCGTCTTTCACGGCGAGCTCCCCGGCGCCGAGCACGTGGATCGGGCGAAGCGCCACAAGCCGCCGGTCGAGCCGCAACCACCCTTCCGCGCGGGGACCGACGGGGGGCTCGCGGGAGCCGTCGTCAAGATCGAGGCGGACGGTGGCCCGGCGCCTGCGCCTCTCGAGGTCGCGATGACGCTCGGACACGGCGGCATCGACCCCGTCGTGGTCACCGTTCCGGCCGGGGGCACCGTCATGTTCGCGACGGCCGATCCGGGCCATAACTTCGCGCTACACACCTACGCGCGCAGGAACAAGGCCGTCAACGTGAGCTTCCGGGACGGAACCTACGCCTGCACCTACGAACGTCCGGAGATCGTGCTCGTGTCCGATGACGTGCACCCCTGGCTTCAGGGGTGGATCTTCGTCACCGACTCGCCGCACACGACCGTCACCGACGCCGACGGCCGCTTCCGCTTCGAAGGGCTCGAGCCCGGTCGGCACTCGCTCAAGATCTGGCACCCCGTCGCCGGCAACCGGGAGGTCGACGTCGAGCTCGGCACGGGCGACGTGCCGGAGATCGAGCTCGGCGGCTGAGCTCGCCGCTACGGCGTAAGGCCTTCCCGCTCGAGGAACGCGGCGATCTCCTCCGCCGCCAGAAGGTGACCGGCCTGGTCCAAGTGCACGTCGAAGTACGGCTTCTCGCCCGGATGCTCGACGCACCAGCGCCTCAGCGCCGGCGTCAGGTCGAGAACCGGATACCCGTCGGCCTCCCCCGCGGCCGCGAGCTCGCGCTGCGGATAGTCCACGTCGTAGTCCTCCAGGTCGAAGCCGCACTGCGTGCCGACGGCGGCAAACGCCGCAGGATGGTACTGGTAGGGCGACGGAATGAGCACGAGCGCGAACGGCACGCCGAGCTCCTCCCGGGAATGCCGCGCGAGCTCGCGCAGCGTGTTGCGCGTGATCGCGTACGCCTCGGCGCCGTCGGGCGTCGGCTCGCGGCGGAGGATCTCGAAGGCGACACCGGCGGACCACTGGAGGTTTTCGCAGAACATCCCGCGCAGCGCTCCGGCGTCCTGCTCGAGCGAGCGGAGGTTCCGTCGCTGGTTCCACTGGCGGTAGACGCGCCAGAGGCGGCAGTAGTTGTTGAGCGTGGCGCGCCAGGTCACGCTCGCATCGGACTCGCCCGGGTCAGCTTGAATCAGGACGCCGTAGCGCACTCTCGTGCGGGCGACACGCGACTCGAGGTTGCCACTGATGTCGTTGCCCAGGTAACAACCCAAAAGGACCAAGTCGAGCTCGAGCGTCTCCCCAAGGAGCTGAAGCTGCTCGAGCTCCTGGAGCGTGTTGTAGCCGGGGACACCCAGGTTCAGGACTTCGACGCGCCGCGCGTCGTTCGTGAGCAAGGCTTCGAGCCGCTCCGGATACGACTCCTCCGCGAGCACGTTGTGCCCGAAGCCGAACGAGTCGCCGAGCGCCGCGACCCGAAACACGCCGGGCTCCTTGGGCCCAAAGGGGTCGTCCCGAAAGCCGTCGGCGTTGGTGCGGATCGCGTGGAGCGCGTCGCCCTCCATGTCGCCTTCGAAGTCCGGCT
Source organism: Planctomycetota bacterium (assembly GCA_028278425.1). Lineage (GTDB taxonomy): Bacteria > Planctomycetota > UBA1135 > UBA1135 > JANQEJ01. Next base: position 53,630 of record JANQEJ010000112.1, read on the forward strand.
TCAGACGAAAGCTCAAGACGTCGTCGTGCTCCCACATGCCCGCCGGATACCCGGACGGGTGAAACGCCCCGACTCCGAAGACGCGGAGCCCGATCTCGGCGCCGAGGAACGAGACGACGAGGACGATCGCGACGCGAACGACGAGGCCGCGCGCGGACCGCCGGGTCACGGCGCCTCGAAGCTCGTCGCGCCGTCGCTGCCGAAGAGGCGCAGGCGCGGATCGCCGTCCGGCCTTTGCG
>JANQEJ010000119.1 GCA_028278425.1 Planctomycetota bacterium
GGCGTCGTCGCCGACATCGGCGACGAGCAGGAGATCCAGCAGAACCTCTCGACGTTCTCGTCGCACCTCGTGCGCATCCGCGCGGGCCTCGAGCGCGCCGGACCGACGACGCTCGTTCTCCTGGACGAGCTCGGCGGCGGCACCGACCCGGCCGAGGGCGCGGCGCTCGGCGACGCGATCCTGTCGGTCTTGCTCGAGCGCGGCGCCCCGACCCTGGCGACGACGCACCTCGGCAAGCTGAAGGAGTTCGCCTTCCGCCACCCGCGCGTCGAGAACGCGAGCGTCGAGTTCGACCTGGAGACGCTCCGTCCGCTCTACCGGCTTCTGGTCGGCACCCCCGGCGAGTCGCGCGCGCTCGCGGTCGCGAAGCGGCTCGGGCTCCCCGCCGCCGTGCTGGAGCGCGCCTCCGAGCGCGTCGAGCGGCGGCCCGACGAGACCGAGCGCCTGATGGACGACCTGCGGGCCGCCCGCGTGGAGGCGGAACGCCTGCGGGCGAGCGCGGAGGATCGGCTGCACCAGCTAGAGGAGCGGATGCGCGCCCTCGAGGCGGAGCGCGACGAGCTGGCGCGCCGCGGCGAGCAGTTGGAGGCCGAGGCCCAGCGGGGCGTCGAGGAGCGCGTGGCGCGGGCGAAGCCCTTCCTCGAGCGCGCGCGCGCCGGGCTCGCGCAGCTCGGAAAGAGCCAGCGGGAGACGATGGAGGAGGCCCTGGGCGGGCTGGCGGACGCGCTGGGGGACGCCGCGCTCTCCGACCGGCGCCAGGCCTTCCTCGACGGGTTGAAGAAGGGCGATCAGGTGTGGTTGCCGAAGTACAAGAAGCGCTGCCAGGTCGCGCGCATCAAGAAGGCCAAGCGGGAGCTCGTGGTGCGGCTCGGTCGCCAGGAGCTCACGGTCGCCTTCGACGACGTCACGTTCTACGAGCGGCTGTAAAAACGCAAGACGCCCGGCCGCGAAGCGCGGGCCGGGCGTCTCGTGCGTGCGGGCGCGAAGCCGATCAGTCGTTGCCGCCCCAGAACTCGATGGAGTTCAGGACCACGATGTCGATGAGGTACGCGACGCCGTACACCGGGATGATGTGGAAGGCCAGGAACACGGCCTCGTTCGCCCACTCGTTGTCGGTGACGGTCTCGTTCCAGTCGTGGAGGTCGTTGAACAGCTTGTTCGGTCCGAGGCAGCCGGTGCTGAACAAGCCGAGGCCGAGCAGGGAGGCGGCGAGAAACGCCTTCTTCATGAAGCATCTCCTCTTGGTTCTCCGGTGGGAGTCGCCCGGCACGACGCCGGGACGAACGCGCGCAGGATAGGAAGCGGGGCGCCGGATCAGAAGTGCCTAGAAGATCGGGCTCAGGACGTCGATCACGGATCCGCCCCCGAGCTGCGGGTTGCCGAGCGCGTCCAGCACCGCGATCTGGGCGAAGACCTCCACGAACTCCAGGCCGGGATCGAGCGGAGGGATCGGGATCTCCTGCACGATTTGCCCGGGGAAGCCCTGGAGCGTTCCCAGCGTCAGGACCTGCGGCGCGGTCGTCAGGAAAGCGCCCTTGAACTGCAGCGCGAGCAGCGCCTCGGGCTCGGTCGAGAAGAGGACGAGGGCGAGGTCGCCGGGCAGCCCGGTGGCGGTCACCGTCGTGCTCGTTCCCGCGCGCACCGGCGAGGTGGCCTCGAGCGAACGGCCGACGCCGCTCAGGACCGTCAGCGTCCCGCTGCTGATCGAGATGGGATCGCCGTCGGGCCCGGTGGCGGAGCACCCGCCGCCACCCGTCCCGCCGGTGCCCGGCGTGTACGTGGAGTCCAGGACCACGACCTGCGTGCTGAAGCCGTGGATCTCGAGCCCGTCGCCGCCCTGCCCGCCGTCGACGCAGGCGTCGGCGTCGCCGGTGGCTCCCGTGCCGCCGAACGCGTCGACGTTGGAGAGGAACACCAGGGACGGGATGCTCGCGCTCACGCCCGAGAGGCCGGCGAGGTCGCCCGCGGTGAACGTGGAGTCGAACGCGAACACGTTGCCCTCGATCACGGCGAGGCCGATCTGCCCCGGCCCGGGGATCGCGGTCGGGCATGTGCCGGTCATCGTCGCGCGCTGGTAGACCACGGTTCCCGGCGTGGAGAACGAGACCGTGTTCTGTCCGCACGACTCGACGTCCTCGAGCCAGACGTCGCCCGAGTTGAAGGTCATGCTGAAGCCCCCGAACGTCCCGAGCGTTCCGGTGATCCCCGTGGACCGGATGCCGCGCACGACGACCCGGTCGCCGGGAGCGGTCGCGGTGACGTGCACGGGGAGCCAGTTCAGGACCTCGACGTCGGCTCCCAGGTCGGCGGTCACGGTGATCGACTTGCCCTGCACTGTGAACGTGTCGTAGACCCCGTCCTTCACGAGGACGAGGTCGCCGTCCGCCGCCGCATCGACGGCGGCGCGCAGATCGGTGAAGGCGCCGCCGCCGGCCGCGTCGACGACGATCACCTTGCCCTGTGCGGAGACGACGGGAGCGAGAACGGCCAGGCCGAGGGCGCCTGCGAAGGAGCGAAGCTGCATGGGGGATTCCCGGGAGAAGTGGTGGAGCGGAACGAGACCGAGGGGGTGATCTTGCGGCGAATCGCGGCAAGATACGTTCCCGCGGGCCGTGCGGCGCAGCGCGCCGTTCCCGCCCCGCGTGCGAAGGCGAACGCCCGTCAGCGGAAGGACGGGTTCCCGCGCGGTAGCGCGGCGGCTTGTGTCTCCCGCTAGAAGATCGGGCTCAAGACGTCGATCACGGACCCGCTGCCGAGCCACGGATTGCCGAGCCCGTCGAGAACCGCGACCTGTGCGAAGACCTCGACGAACTCCAGCCCGGGATCGAGCGGCGGGAGCGGGACGGCCTGCACGAGCTCGGGGTTCGCCGGAAAGCCGGGAATCGTCCCGAGCGTCGTGACGAGCGGCGCGTCCGTCAGGAACGCGCCGCGGAACTGCGTGGCGAGCATCGCGGCCGGCTCGGTCGAGTAGAGCACGAAGATCAAGTCGCCCGCGACGCCGGTGGCGGTCAGCGTCGTGCTCGTCCCCGCGCGGACCGGCGAGGTCGCCTCCAGCGTCCGCGGCGGGAAGGTGCCGCCCAGGTCCGTCAGCGACCCGCCGTAGATCGAGATCGAATCGCCGTCGGGACCGGGGCCCGAGCAGCCGCCGCCCGCCAGCCCCCCGGCGCCCGGCGCGAAGGTCGAGCTGACCACGACGGCGGAGGCGCCGACGCCGTTGAGCTCCAGTCCGTGCCCGCCCTGCGAGCCGTCGAGGCAGATCGCCGTCACGCCGGTGAACCCGCTGCCGCCGGCGGCGTCGACGTTGGAGAGAAAGACCTCGGCCGGGAAGCTCGCGTGGACGCCGGACAGACCCGCGAGGTTGCCGGCGGTGAACTTCGAGTCGAACGCGAACACCTTGCTGCCGAACACGGAGAGACCGCTCCGCCCCGCGCCGGGAATCGACGTGGGGCACTCGCCGGTCATCGTCGCGCGCTGGTAGATCACGGTGCCCGACGCCAGCGGCGCCAGCACCGAGGGATTCACGGAGTTCTCCCCGCACGACTCGATGTCCTCGTACCAGACGAGCCCCTCGTTGAAGGACGTGCGGAAGCCGCCGAGCGTGCCGGCCGTACCCGTGATCCCGGTGGACCGCAGGCCGCGCACGACCACGCGCTGGCCGGGGGCGAGCGTGAAGACCTCCGCGGGCATCCAGTTCAACATCTCGACGTTCGCGCCGAGGTCGGCGGTCACGGTCAGCGACTTGCCCTCGATCCTGAACGTGTCGTAGAGCCCGTCCTTGACGAGCACCAGGTCGCCGTCGTTCGCCGCGTCGACGGCGGCGCGCAGGTCGGTAAAGGCGCCGGCGCCGGTCGCGTCGACCACGATCACCTTGCCCTGGGCCACGACCTGGGGAGCGATCACGACCAAACCAAGGACGCATGCAGAGAAGCGCATGGGAGCTTCCTCCTCGAGAGTGTTTGGAGTTGGCGAGACCTTGGGGGTGATCCTATTAGGATAGGGAGAATGCACGCCTTGAAGTGGACCACCGCCGGCGAATCGCACGGTCGCGCGCTCGTCGGAGTGCTCGAGGGGATCCCCGCGGGACTCGAGCTCGACCTCGAGGTCGTCGACCGCGAGCTCGCGCGGCGCCAGCGCGGCTACGGCCGTAGCAAGCGCCAGCGCATGGAGCGCGACGCCATCGAGCTCCTCTCCGGAACGCGCCGCGGCGTGACGCTGGGCTCGCCGCTCTCGTTCTCGTTGCAGAACCGCGACGACTCGATCGAGTCGCAGGAGGTCCCGACGAGCCCGCGCCCGGGCCACGCGGACCTCGCCGGCTGCCAGAGGCTCGGCGCCCGCGACCCGCGCGCGGTCCTCGAACGGGCGAGCGCCCGCGAGACCGCGGCGCGCGTGGCCCTCGGCTCGCTCGCGCGCCAGGTGCTCGAGGCGTTCGAGGTGCAGCTCTTCTCCCACGTCGTCGAGCTCGGCGGGATCGCTGTACGGCCCGACGCCTTCGAGGCGGCGGGGGAGCGCCGCCGTGAGATGCGGGCGGCGAGCGACTTCCACTCCCTCGACCCGGACGCGCACCCGCGCTTCCGCGAGCGCGTCGACTGGGCCACCGAAGCGCAGGACACGCTCGGCGGTGTCTTCGAGGTGCGCGCCCTCGGCCTGCCGCCCGGCCTCGGCGACTACACCGACCCGGGCGAGCGCCTGACCGCGCGTCTCGCCGGCGCGCTGCTCTCGATCCCCGCCATGAAGGGCGTCGAGTTCGGGCTTGGCTTCGCCGGCGCGGCGCTTCCCGGCTCGGAGGTGCACGACGCGATCGAGCTCGCCGACGAGCCCGGCGCCTTCGGCCGCTTCCGGCGCGCGACCAACCGCGCGGGGGGACTCGAGGGCGGGATGACCACCGGCGAAGAGCTCGTGGTCCGCGTCGCGATGAAGCCGATCCCGACGCTGCGGCGCGGGCTCCCAAGCGTCGACTTCGAGACCGGCGAGCCCGTGCGCGCGACGTACCAGCGCTCCGACGTGACCGCGGTCCCGGCGGCGAGCGTGGTGGGGGAGGCGCTGGTCGGCCTCGTCCTGACCTCGGCCTTCCTCGAGAAGTTCGCCGGCGCCTCGATGGAGGCGGTGCGGGACTCGTTCGAGGCCTGGCGGGAGCGCGTGCGCGGCTTGTAGCGAGAACCGCCGGTTTCCTGTCACGATCCGGGGCCCCGAGGAACCCACCCGGCGGTGAACGATCCGGCTCCCACATCCACCGAGCTGCTTCTCGCCCAGGCCCCCTGGGTGCAGCGCCTCGCGCGGCGGCTCCTGCGCGACGCGGCCCGGGCCGACGACGTCACGCAGGACGTGCTCGCGGCCTGGCTCGCGAGCCCGCCGAAGGCGACCGAGCCCGAGGGCGCGCGGGCCTGGCTGAAGAGCGTCACGCGCAACCTCGCCTTCCGGTCGCTCACGCGCGACCGCGGCCGGCGCGCCAGCGAGCGCGCGGCGGCGCGCGCCGAGCGGAGCGGCGGTCCGGGCGAGGCCGCCGAGCGGCTGCGGCTCCACCAGGAGCTGACCGCCGCGGTGCTGGCGCTCGACGAGCCCTACCGCGGCACTTTGGTGATGCGCTTCTACGACGACCTGGCGCCCCGCGAGATCGCGCGGCGCCAGGGGCTCCCGGACGCGACGGTGAGGAAGCGCTTGCAGCGCGGGCTCGAGCTCCTGCGCGCGCGCCTCGACGACGGCGCGCGCGGCGACCGCGGGGCGTGGTGCGCCGGATTGGTTGGACTTCTCCGCGCGGGCGGTGAACCGGGCGCAGGCGCGCTCCTCCTGGAGCTTCTCATGCTGACGACGAAGAAGGTGGCGGTGGCCGCGGGCGTGCTCGCGGTCGGGGCGGGGTTGTGGCGGGTGTGGCCTTCGGCGGGCGAGGGCGGCGGGGGCGAGTCCGCGCGCATGTCGCCGACACCGACCGCGCTGGCGGCGCCGGAACCGAAGGAGGTGCGGCCGGAGCCGGCGACCTCGGGGCCGACGCGGAGCGAGCGAACGGCGGTGCCCTCCGCCGCGCCCCTCGCCGGCGCGCCGTGGACGCTCGAGGTGGCCGGCGCGGACGGTCGCGCCCTCGCCGGCGCGTGGGTCGCGGTGATCGGCGAAGACGCCCACCTCGAGCCGGCGACTCTCGACGGCGACGGCCGCGCGGAGTTCGCGGACGCGCTCGACGGGACCGCGCGCGTCCTGGTCGAGCCGCCCGGCGCGGCGCCGCAGTTGCTCCAACTCGGGCGCACCGCGGGAACGCAGCGCGTGCAGCTCGCTCCCGGCGTCGCGCTCGCCGGGTGGCTGCGGATCGACGAGGAAGCGCCGGGGGAGGAGGTCGCTCTGACCCTGAAGACCGACGGCGGCTGGCCGCCGCACCGCGAAGAGCTCGCGCGCTTCGGGCGGATGGACGACGAGCGCCGCGAGGATCCCGAGATCCAAACCGACGCCTTCGGCGCCTTCCGCTTCGAGGGCCTGCCGGCGGACTGGTCCGGCCGGCTGGACCTTCCCTATCACCTCTGGTTCCGCGAGGACCCGGCCGTCGGCCACCGCGACGGGGAGCGCGCGGTGGTGCTGCGCGGCGCGTCGGAGGACCTCGACCTGCACGCGACGCGTCTCCCCGTGGTCACCGGGCAGGTCGTGGACGGCGTGACCGGTGAGCCCGTCGCCGGCTGCAGCGTCACCTGCGTCATCGACTGCGAGGCGAACGTGAACACGCCGATGACGTCGGTCGCCTGCGACGCGAACGGCGTGTTCCGCATCCCGGTGACGCCGAGCGGCGGCGACCTGCGCTCGCGCTGGCGCATTCCAGAGGAGCGCGTGGGGCTCGAGCGCGTGCGGCTTTGGGCCGACGGTCTCGGCGGCGGGAGCGCCTATCGCGAGTTCTCCGGAGACGAGCTCGATCCGACGGGCGCGCTCGGCCGGATCGCGCTCGCCGCCACGAAGGTGGTCCGCTTTCGCGTTCTCGACGACGGCGGGCGGCCGATCGAAGGCGCCCTCGCGCGCGCCGGGGCGACGAGCGGGCCCGCCGACGAGAGCGGATTCGGCGAGCTGACCGGCGTGGAGCTCTCCGCGGAGGAGATGGCCGTGGGCGCGCTGGGCTACGACTTCGCGCTGGTGAGCCTGCCGGCCGATGCCGCCGAGGTGCCCGTCGAGGTGCGCCTCGCGGCGACCAACCGCGTAGAGATCCGCATGACCGGGCCGGACGGCGAGGTGCCCGCCGGCCTGGACATCCGCGTGCGCGCGGACCGGCCGCTGCTCCCCGACCTGAAGCACACCGCGGTCTCCGGCCTGCGGCTGCGCCTCTGGCCGCGCTTCCGCAGCTTCACGCGCGGCGACGAGCGCTTCGAGCTCACCGTCCAACCCGGCGACGACGGCGTCTTCGTGCTCCACAACCTGATCCCCGACGTGCCCTTCACCGTCGAGGCGAAGGGCCGGCTCGGCAACGCCGCCGAGATCGCCGTGCCGGGGCTCGCCGCGGACGAGGTGCGGAGCGTCGAGCTGCGCGTCGAGCGCGAGGCGCGCCGCCTCACCGGCCGCGTCACCGACGCGCGCGGGGCGCCGCTGAACCGCGTCGCCGTCGAGGTGACCTTCGGCGAGCGGCTGAAGACGACCGCGTTCAGCGACGGCGACGGCGGGTTCCGCTTCCGCGGCGTGTACGTCGAGGAGGACGAGGGCTCGCTGCGATTGTCGCGGTCGGGCTTCGCGACGCGGCGGATCGAACGCGTCGCGCTCGACGCCGAGCCGCTCGCGGTCCGCCTGGAGGAGGGGTGCACCCTGCGTTTGCGCGTGACCGACGAGACGGGCGCCGCGCTTCCGCTCCGATCGCTGAGCGCCCGGTCCGCCGCGGACGTCGTCGGCGGCGAGGCGGCGGGCGACGGCGTTCTCGTGCTGAAGGACCTGCCGTGCGCGATCGTACACCTGCGCGCCCGCGTCGGCGGCGTGGACTACGAGCGCGAGGCCGATTCCACGCTGGGCGAGCTGGACTGGGTGCTGCCGGCTCACGGCACGCTCTCGGTCGCCTACGCCGGGGCGCGCGTGCGCAGCAACCTCGCGGACTTCCAGGCGATCGTCGAAGCGCTCGACGGTTCCGGGCGCAGGCTCGAAACGCCACTCGGGGAAACGCCGCTCCTACCCGGCCGCTACCGGGTGACGCTGCAGGAGCACTTCTACGACGACCGCGAGAACGAGCTCTTCGGCCAGCCGGTCGAGGTCGAGCTCCGCGCCGGCGCGACGACCGAGACCGTGATCGAAGACTAGAAGTTGATCGTGATGACGTCGGTCAGCTCGCCGAACTCGAGCGTCGTGAGCGAGAGCGACACCGCCGCGCCGTAGACGACGAACCCCGGCGGCAGCGTGATCGGGACCTGCGGCGTCATGCCGTCGCCCGCGGGGCTGAGCGCCGTCAGGAACGTCCCCGGGTTGTTGACCGTCTGGAGGAAGAGCGTGCCCGGCGTCAGTGCGAGGCTGCGCCCGTCGCCGAACGGGAGCTGCACGTTCCCCTGCGACGCCGAGAGGAACACCCAGGCGGACGGATCGGTTCCGTCGAAGTCCTCGAGCTCGAACCAGACCATCGTCGGGCCGGCGACGAAGCCCTGCGCGAACACCTTCTGCGGCCGGAAGCCTCCGGCGTAGAGGTGCTCGTCGCCGCCGCCGTCGTCGCCGACCCAGGCGTAGAGCCCGTTGCCGTAGAGCTCGTTGAAGGCGACGGAGGAGCGCTGCGTCAGCACGCTGATCGGGTTCGGCCCCGACACGTCCTTCGCGAGCTCGTCGAAGCTCGCGCCGAAGCTCCGCGTGAACGTTCCCTCGAGCGAGGGGTAGTCGACCCAAGCGGCGACGACGTCGTCCGTCGTCCCGGAGGCCGCCATCCGCAGGATCTGAGCGCCGTCGTTGTCGCCGAGGAGCTCGTCCGCCGACCACGAGAGCCCGCCGTCGGTGCTGCGCGAGGCGTACGCGCGAAACTCGAAGAAGAGCGCCAGACGGTCGTCGATCCAGCCGAGGAGCACCTCGCCGTTCCGGACGGAGAGCTGCGGCTCGTCGACCTGGACGGTGCCCGGCGCGTAGTCGCCGACGATCGTGTCCGCGCCGAAGGTGAGACCGCCGTCGGTCGACACGCGCGCGTGCAGGTCGCGCTGCGAGGCCCCGATGTCCGCCTCCGGCCACGCCACGGCCACGGTGGAGCCGTCGGTGGCGACGAGCATCTCGGTCTGCGCGTCGCCCACGCCGACGCCCGACGCGTCGAGCTGCACGCGCGGCGCGAAGCTCGCGCCCGCGTCCGTGCTTCGACGATAGAAGACGTCCCAGGCCGCCGTCACCGCGCTCCCGGGGAGACTCGAATAGGCGAGGTGCAGCGTGTCGCCGTCCGCCGCCAGCGAGATCGAGCGCACGGTCTCGTTCCCCGGGGCGACCTGCACCGCCGATCCGAAGGTGGCGCCGCCGTCGTGCGACGCGGTGAGGTAGAGCTCGAGGTTCCCGAAGGCGAAGTGGTTGGGATCCACCTTCTGGAGCACGTAGATGTGGTCGCCGGCGGGATCCGGCGCGACGACCATGCCCCAGTCGCTCACCGGGCTGACGCCGCCGGGCGGGTAGCCCTTGTCGAGGGCGAAGTCCTGCTCCCAGGTGACGCCGCCGTCGAGCGAGCGCGCGAAGAAGACGTCGCGCGCCTCGGCGCCGCCGGCGCCGCCGGGGCCCGCGTTGCGCTCGTCGATCCAGGTGGCGTAGATCGCGTCGCCGCTCACCGCCAGCGTCGCCATCGCGTCCGGAACGAGCGCGCCGGTCCGCTTCGCCGCGCCGCTCGTGTCGGTGTCGATCCGCACCGGGTCCGACCACGAGAGCCCGCGTCCGTCGGACACCGCCACGTGCACGGTGCTCGCGTCGCCGTCCTCGTAGAGGACGGCGCTCAGGTCGCCGCCGGTGGCGATCTCGATGCCGGTCGGCGCTCCCGTCGTCGTCGTGTCAATCTGGACGGGGATGCGCGCGCCGGACTGGGCGTGGACGGGGGCGGCGAGGAGGAGCAGGGGAAGAAGGCGCGCGCTCATCGGGATCCTGGGTGAGGGGTTGGCGTCCCCACCATTCTGCAACGGTTCCCCCGCGGCGGGGCCCACTCTCCCGAACGAAAGCGGGCCTTGCGCGACCTAGCAGCGCACCTGCAGCGTGATCGCGTTCGTTCGCTCGAACGAGAAAGTCGGGAAGATCGAGAAGGCCACGCCCTGGAACGTGATGTCGATCTCGAGCGGCACGACGACGGGGGGCAGCGACGCGATCGCAAACGGGAACGTCCCGACCATGAACGCACCGGCGCCGAACGGGTCGAAGGTCAGGGTTCCCGGCAGTCCGGGGACGGTCGTCCCGTCGCTGATGCAGGGGATTCCCAGGTAGCCGAAGACGATCGTGGTCGCGGTCGGGACCAGCGGTGCGAAGCTCATCGTGACGGGCGAGCCGAGCGTGACCCGCACGCGGCGCGGGACGTTGCCCGCGGTGCCGTCGAGGAAGATGGTGTCGTACGGCATCCCGCCGGACGATTGCGAGCCCTCCATCCAGTCCTCGATGTCGGGGTCGGAGATCCGCACGCCGTTCAGGTCGTCGGTCGAACCGTCGGTGTCCAGGTCGACGATCGGGAAGGCCCAGGCGCGCGGAAAGGCGCCGAAGGTCTCGAAGAGGCCGGCCTCGGTGACGCCGAACAGGGGCGCGCTTGGCGAGCTGGCCGACAGGGAGAACACGACGCGCCCCGTCGGGGAGAAGTCCTGGCAGTTCGTCGCTCCGCCCTCGACCGCCAGGGCGTCCACGTCGTCGCCCGCTACGAGGCCGAGTTGCGCCTCGGTGAAGTACACGGTCCAGGGGCCGCCGGGGGAGTTGACGCGCAGGACGTCCGCGGGCGAAACGCCGTGCGCGGCCGCGGACGGAGGGTCGAGCGAGAAGAAGACCGGGTAGATCTCGCGCTCGAGCCAGGAGAGCGCGTCCAGGTCGGTCTCGTTGGGAACGGGCGTGACCGCCGCCCCCAGCGCGTCGCTGACGTGCTCGAAAGTCGGGATGGGCGAAGCGGTGTACCTCGACCGGAACACGTCGCTCGCGCAGCCGTTCCCGGTGCACTCCGGGTTGACCACGGGCGAGGGGCTGAAGGTGCTGCCGACGCTGCCCTTCTTGACCGAGTACTCGATGACGAGCTCGCGGCAGTTGACGGGCGGAACCAACGCCGGGCCGGGGCTCGGAAAGCAGTCGGAGCCGTCGGAGAACGCGTCGACGTTCGCGCCGGGCAGGAGGCCGAGGTCGGCCGGCGTCCACTCGATGCCGCCGCCGCCCGCGATCGTCGAGTTGACGACCTCGACGTCCGCGGCGGATCGCGTGCCGGTGCTGACCGGGGGCGACGCGGGATCGTAGGACTGGGTGACGGCCTTCATGTCCACCTGGCCGGCGGCGAGGCCGGGAAGGAGCAGGAGGGCGAACGGGATCGTGAGTGCTTTCATGGCTTGACTCCGAGTCGTAGGGGACGCCGCAAACGGCGGCAGGGTTCCCCGGCCGGAGTCCTTGGAGGATCCGGGACGGTGGGGGACGTCAATCGTGGAGAAACAAGAAAGCACCGTTAGCACCGGGTCTCCGGCTTTGTCGCGTTGCACCTCGAAGGTCACGGGTCGAGCCTCCGCGCCGGGCGCACGCCGAGGTCCGGCTCGCGCGAGTCGGGCGGCACCTTCACGCGCCGCGCGCTGCGGCCGTAGCGGGAGGGGTACTTGAACGTCCCGCCGCGGACCGGGTAGAGCTCGTCCGCTTCCGCGTACTCCAAGAGGCCGTCCCCGGGCCGGGGCGTCGCGTCCTGGAAGTACCCGTAGCGGTCGCGGCACCACTCCCAGAGGTTGCCGTGGAGGTCGTGCAGCCCGAACGGGTTGGGGGCGAAGCTGCCGACCGGCGCGGTGACGACGAAGGGATCCTCGTAGCCCGTCACCGGTGCGCCGTCGAAGTGTGGATTCGTCTCCTCGCCCTGGAAGTTGCCGTGCTCGCCTGCGTCGTCCGGTTCATCGCCCCAGCAGTAGGCGGTGTCGGTCCCGGCGCGGCACGCGTACTCCCACTGCGCCTCGGTGGGGATCGCGAGGCCGTACCTGGCGAGGAGGCCCTCGCACTCGGATCGATCGACGCTCTCGACCGGGTAGAGCTCGATCGGCGTCGTCCCGTCGTGATGCGGGTGCCCCTCGCCGTGGAACGCGGGGTTGCGCCCGTCGTCCTGCCGCATCCACTGCCCCACGGTGAGCTCGAACTTCGAGAGGAGGAACGGGTCGAGCTCCACGTCGACGAGCGGTTTCTCGTTGAGCTGGGCGTCCCAGTCTCCGGGTCGCCGCCCGAGCCGGTAGGCCCCGCCGGGAAGGAGAACGAGGACGACGCCGGTGTCGTCGCCCGGACGCGCGCCTTCGCCGTCCCACTCCGGGCGCGCGCCGCTGGCGACGTGCCAGAACTCCCACAGACCCTGCGCGTTCTCGCCCAGGGGGACGAGGCCGACCTGCGGCTTCAGCGCCATGCCGCCGTAGCGCTCCGACGCCGCCACCGAGGAGATGCAGGCGTCCCAGGCGTCCCGTTCGTCGTCGACGGTGCGCCGCGCGACCGTCGCGGCGAGCTCCCGGCGTTCCGCGACGGCTTCGCGCCGCGCCGCGGCCGCGTCGATGCGGTCGAGAAGGAGCGTGATCTTCTCGTCCACGACGCGCTCGCCCGCGACCGCGTAGGTTCCGTCGGCGGCGCGCCGCGCGCGCAGGTACGCCCGCAGGTCGACGTGGCCTTGCCGCCGGCCGCGCAGCTCGGACTCCTGGCGCAACCAGAGATCGCAAGGCTCGACGAGGGCGGGCGCGATCGGCCAGAGATCCTCGTCCGCCCGCGCGACCAGCTCCTCGGCGAGCTCCAGGTCGGCCATGCGCGTCATCTGCGCGAGCGCCTCGTCCTTCTCCCTCGCGAGCACGTCCTGCGCTCCGCGGAAGTAGGCGGTCACGCCCAGGACGACGGCGAGGGCCGCCGCCGCAAGGCCGCCGCCGACCGAGACCGTCGGGTGCCGCCGCGACCAGCGGGCGAGCCGGAGCCAGACGCTCGCGGGCCGAGCGCGGATCGGCTCGTGCTCGCGGATTCGCCGCAGGTCCTCGGCGAGGTCTCCGGCGCTCTGGTACCGGCGCGCGAGGTCCTTCTCGAGCGCGGTGGCGCAGACCACCTCGAGGTCGTGGGGCACCGCCGCGTTGCGAGCCCGCAGAGGAGTCGGCTCGTCGTTCTGGATGCGAACCGCCGTCGCCTGCGCGGTCGGGGCGTGGAACGGCGGCTCGCCGGCGAGGCACTCGTAGAGCAGGGCGCCGAGCGCCCAAACGTCGGTGCGCCGGTCGAGGTGCGCCGCCCCAGAGAGCTGCTCGGGGGACATCGAGTCCGGCGTGCCGAAGACGTCCCCGGTCAGGGTCAGCGACTTCTCCGTCTCCGCGTCGCGGGCCAAGCCGAAGTCCATCACGACCGGGTGCCCGGTCTCCTCGACCATGACGTTCTTCGCCTTGACGTCGCGGTGGACGACGCCCGCCTCGTGCGCGGCGTGCAGGGCCCGGCCCACCTCCTCGACGAGCCTCGCTCGCGCGAGGACCTCGGCGCGGGTGCGCGGCGTCCCCTCCTCGCGCAGGACGGCGGCCAGGGTCGCTCCGGGCACGAAGCGCATCGCCACGTAGTCCTCGCCGTCGGCCCGGCCGCGGTCGTAGATCGGGCAGATACCGGGATGGTCGAGCTTGGACAGGAGCTCCGCCTCGCGGCGCAGGCGCAGGAGCGCGTCGTCCGTGCCGAGCAGCCGGCGGTGGAGGACCTTGAGCGCCACGTCGCGCCCGAGGTCGGAGTCGCGAGCCCGGTAGACGACGCCCTGGCCGCCGCGGCCGAGCTCTTCCATTAATTCATAGCGACCGACTCGCCCGGTCGCCGCGGCGGGCAGCGGCGCGACGTCCGTCATCTCCAGGTAGCACCGCGCCACCGCCTCCTCGTGGCCGCGGTAGCGGGCGAGGTAGTCGCCGAGCGGTCGGACGGATCCGCTGTCGCGGTCGATCACGAACTCCTGGAGGAAGTCGACCACGACCGGATCGGGGTCTGGCAGAGACCGGTCCATGGGAGGTCGGTTCCAGCCTCGCACGGCCCGCGGCGCGCGGGTAGCCGGGAGGACGAGAAACGGGGCGCGGCCGCCTTCGCGCGCCGCGCCCCGAGCCCCCTCGCTCTTGCGCCTCACCCCCGGACCCTACGGGGCGAAGGTGAGCGCCAGCCCGTTGGAGGCGGGGAAGCCGGGCGCGGTCAGCTCGATCGCCTGGAAGTAGAAGGTGATCCCCGCGAAGCCCGGGTTTTGCAGGTTGATCGGGACCTGGAACTGTCCCGCGAAGAGCGGGACCGTCGCCCACGAGCTGATCTGCGTCGGGTCGACGTAGATCTGCGGCAGGCCGGGGATGGCGGGCACCCCGTTCGAGCGGGCGCTTGCGATCGCGACCGACGCCAACCCGAACGGCGACCCGCCCTCGATCGCGAGGAACGGCGCGGTGACCGCGGCTCCGGGTTCGACGTGCATCGAGAGCGGCTGGTTCTGGCCGTAGGACTCGGCGGCGGGCTTGATCGTGTCGATCTCGAACGTGTGCTCTCCCGACGCGACGACCTCGGGCTCGCCGGCGGTCGTCGTCCTCACGGAGTACAGCAGGTGGTCGTAGGCGTCGTAGGGGAACGAGAGCGGCACGGTCGTCTCGATGGTCGTGCTCCAGCTCCCGCCCGGGGTGAGCGTGAAGTTGTGCACGATCGGCGCGGCGAAGTCCGGCCAGCCGGGAGGCCCGTCGACCTGCAGCTCGAAGTCCTCGGTCAGGTTGCCCCGGTTCTCGACGACGACCGGGAACGAGACCTCTTCGCCGGGCGCGACGTTGGAGTGCAGGCCGTTCACCACGTGGGGCTCGGCGTGCCGGCCACCGGCCGACACGGTGACGGGGCCGCCGGCGATCAGGTCGGTCAGGCCGAGGCCGGGCGGCAGGAGGATCGTGTCCGCTTGCACGAGCGTCGAGCTCATCGCGGAAACGGACCCCGGCGCGAGGCCGGTGAGGTCGAGCACGCCGCCGGGCGCCATGGTGATCACGAGGTCCTCCTGCGCGGTGATGGCGCCCGGAGCGAGCCCTCCGATCGTGAGGTTGCCGCCGGCGACGAGCTCGATCAGGTCGGCCTCGATCGTCGCATCGCCCTCGATCACGCCGTCCGGCGGCTCGCAGAAGGCCCGCCGCGGCGGCGGGGGGGGGCAGTTGGACGGGATCTCCGTCCCGGCCTCCAGCGCGCCGCGGTTCGTCACGAACATCGCGACGAGGATGGCGTCGCCGGCCTGGCAGCCGTCGCCGCCGCGGATCAGGGCGGGCGTGTCGGTCGGCGCGATGCGCCCCTCGTTGAGCGCGGTCGACGTCGAGAACGGGATCGCGAAGGCGCTGACCTCGCCGTTCCCGCCGCGTCCCTCGTCGGCGTCGCCGCCGCGGACCACCGAGTTCTCGAGGTTCGACGCGGAGCACGTGCCTCCCGGGGGGAAGGTCATCGCGGTCACGCGCCCGTCGCCGCCGCGGCTCGCGTCGCCGTCGCCGCCGCGGACCAGCCCGCCGTCGTTGACCGAAGTGGCCGCGACCATCCAGGCGAGGCCGCCCGCGTTGCCGTCGCCGCCGAGCAGGAGGCCGCTGTTCGTCGCGCCGCCGTTGACGTAGAAGACGGTGACGCTCCCGCCCGACCGCGTGGAGCTTCCGTCGCCGCCGAGGACGGAGCCCGTGTTCAGGAACGTGCCCGGCACCGGGCCGAAGATCGGCGGGAAGCCGACGGGCCCGTAGGTGGTGGACAGAAGGACGCTGCCGCCGCTGCCGGCGGGATCGGTCTCGGCGCGAATCGTGCCGTTGTTCACGAGCGCCGTGGCGTAGACGGTGACGTCCTCGCCGCCCGCGCCCTCCGGGAACGTGGCGGTCAGCGTCCCGTCGACGGTCAGGCTGGCGACCGTCACCGGCGTCGAACGGACGCCGGCCGGGACCAGACCAACGGTGTGACCGGCGGCGATCGTGACCGTAGCGGTCGTGGTGGGGACGGTGCCCGTGTCCCAGATGGCCGGGTCCGTCCAGACGCCGCTGGCCACGGACGTCTGGGCGTGAGCGAGCGCGGCGAGGGCCAGGGCCGCGACGGTGAGGAAGGGGATCTTCATGGCGTGCCTCGAACGGGTTTTTGGAGGGCGCACGTTGCGCCTCACCGGGCCCTTGCCCGGCCCGCCGATCGAAGGGACCGCGATCCGGCCAAAACGTAAGATCTCGCCATGCGCCGGGAGGCCTTCACCGATGCCTACGCGGGCGCCGCGCCCGCGCTCTACGCCTGGGCCCGGCTGCGCGTCAAGCCGGCGCTGCGCAAGCGGTTGGACCCCGAGGACCTGGTCCAGGAGGTCTGCTGCCGCGCCTACCAGGGATTCGACCGCTTCGATCCCGCGCGCGGTCCCTTCCGCGGTTGGCTCTTCGGCATCGGGAACCGGGTGCTGCAGGGCCTTCTGCTCGAGCTCGGGCGCGACCCCCGCGCGGCGAGCCAACGCGGCCCGGGCCCCGGCGACGACGCCCTCGCGGCCGTGCCCGACGAGGCCACGAGCATCAGCCGCCGCGCGGCCCGCGACGAGCGGCTGGCCGCCTTCTGCGAGTGGGTCGACGGCTTCGATCCGGACGAGCGGGGGATCCTCGTCCACCGGGGGTTGGAGCGGCGGTCGCACGAGGAGGTGGCCGCGCTGCTCGGGCTGTCCGAGGAGGTGGTCAAGAAGCGCTGGCAGCGCCTCCTGGCCCGCTTGCGGGAGCGGGGCCTGCCGGCGACCCTGGGCCTGGAGCCTTAAAAAGCCCGTGCAGCGTTGCAACGGGGGTGGCAATCCCTACGATCTCTCGCTCTCTACCCGGCGGGGACCCCCGGCTCGGCCAGCGTAGCTCAATTGGCAGAGCCCCTGATTTGTAATCAGGTGGTTGTGGGTTCGAGTCCCTCCGCTGGCTCCACGGCGGACGGAACGGGTGGGGAGCCGCTCCCTAACAACGAGACAGGACATGGATGAGACGGGAGCGGGGCGCGAGCCCCGCGTTCGGACCGGACATCGATCGCGTGCTGACCTCAACGCCAGGACACCGCCGCGGGTGCGCGTCCGCGCCGCGGCGGCCTCGCATCGCAGGGGGGATTCCCGAGCGGCCAAAGGGGTCAGACTGTAAATCTGATGGCACAGCCTTCGAAGGTTCGAATCCTTCTCCCCCCACCACACACCCGCGGTCTCCGTCTCGCCGCTTGCGATCGGGCGCGTTCCCTAGGCGGGCGTAGTTCAATGGTAGAACGTCAGCCTTCCAAGCTGAACGCGTGGGTTCGATTCCCATCGCCCGCTCCACCGCGCTCACGCGATGCTGCTGTAGCTCAGTGGTAGAGCACTTCCTTGGTAAGGAAGAGGTCATGGGTTCAAGTCCCATCAGCAGCTCCAACTCCGTGTCCCTCCACGATCACGCGGCGTCGCGGACGCCGCAGCGTTCTTCAAAACCACACATCCAACGACCCACCGAATCCTCGGATCCTCAATCAAGATGGCTAAGGAAGTCTTCCAACGGACCAAGCCGCACTGCAACGTCGGAACCATCGGTCACGTCGACCACGGCAAGACGACGTTGACGTCGGTGATCTGCCGCCTGCAGGCCCAGAAGGGGTTTGCCAAAGCGATGGCGTTCGACGACATCGACAAGGCGCCCGAGGAGAAGGCCCGCGGCATCACGATCTCGACCGCCCACGTCGAGTACGAGACGGACGCCCGCCACTACGCCCACGTCGACTGCCCCGGGCACGCCGACTACGTCAAGAACATGATCACGGGCGCCGCGCAGATGGACGGCGCGATCCTGGTCGTGTCGGCCGCGGACGGCCCGATGCCCCAGACGCGCGAGCACATCCTCCTCGCCCGCCAGGTCAACGTGCCGGCGATCGTGGTCTTCATGAACAAGGTCGACCAGGTCGACGACGAGGAGCTCCTCGACCTCGTCGACATGGAGATCCGCGAGCTCCTGAACAAGTACGAGTTCCCGGGCGACGACACGCCGATCATCCGCGGCTCCGCGCTCAAGATGCAGGAGGCCCTGGACGCCGGGACCAGCCCGGAGGACGAGATCTTCCAGCCGGTCGCCGAGCTCATGGACGCGGTCGACAGCTTCATCCCGCAGCCCGAGCGCGACGTCGACAAGGACTTCCTCATGCCCGTCGAGGATGTGTTCTCGATCGAGGGCCGCGGCACGGTCGTCACCGGCCGCGTCGAGTCCGGCCGCATCAAGCAGGGCGAAGAGGTCGAGATCGTCGGCATCACCGACACCCGCAAGACCACCTGCACCGGCGTCGAGATGTTCCAGAAGACGCTCGACCACGGCGAGGCCGGCGACAACGTCGGCTGCCTCCTGCGCGGCGTCAAGAAGGACGAGGTCGAGCGCGGCCAGGTCCTGGCGAAGCCGGGCACGATCACTCCCCACACCAAGTTCGAGTCGGAGGTGTACATCCTCTCGAAGGACGAGGGCGGCCGTCACACGCCGTTCTTCAAGGGCTACCGCCCGCAGTACTACTTCCGCACCACGGACGTCACTGGCTCGGCGCTCAAGCTGACCAGCATGGACGGCGGCGAGGCCGAGATGTGCATGCCCGGCGACAACATCCGCATGGAGGTCGAGCTCATCACCCCGATCGCCATGGACGAGCAGCTCCGCTTCGCGATCCGCGAGGGCGGCCGCACCGTCGGCGCGGGCGTGGTGACCAAGATCATCGAGTAGCACCCCATGTCATGAGGGACCGGGGCGCCCCCGCGGGCGCCCCGGACGTTCCAAGGCAAGAGCCCCGTGAAGATCAAAGAGCGCTACGTCTTCCTCGTGTGTAAGGAGTGTTCCAACCGGAACTACACCACGCACAAGCGGCAGAAGGCCGCCTACAAGCTCGAGAAGAAGAAGTTCTGCAAGTTCTGCAGGAAGCACACCCCGCACAAGGAGCGCAAGCTCAGTTGAGCGCCCGCGCTTCGGAGAGATCAGCGTGAAGGCATACAGACCCGATCAAGGACGGATGGTGCGCATGGGGGCGTTCTGGTCGCTGGCGCTCCTCCTGCTCTTCGGCTGCCACTTCCTGCACTTCACGCTGTCGAACTACGTGTCGGCGCTGAAGCCCGCGCTCGGCGGCATCCAGATCCCGATCGTGTCGATCGACCTCAGCGGCTCGTTCCTCATCGCCTCGCTCATCTTTCTCGGCGGCATCGTCTGGCTTCACGGCTGGCTGCAGAAGCCGAAGGTGGCCGACCTTCTGATCGACACCGAGGCCGAGCTCAAGAAGGTCACCTGGCCCTCGAGCCAGGAGGTCGTCAACTCCGCGCTGGTGGTCATCATCAGCGTGGCAATCCTCATGGGGTTCCTGGCGGGCGCGGATTACGTCCTCGGCCGGGTCGTCAAGTATCTGATCTTCAAGACGTGAGGATTGCGATGGGCTACAAGTGGTACTTCGTTCGCTGCCAGTCCGGTCGGGAAGACTCCATCAGAAAGCAGCTCGAGACGCGCATCAGCGTCAAGGGGCTCCAGGACGTCGTGCCGCAGGTCCTGGTCCCGTTCGAGCGCGTCACCGACCTCAAGAACGGCAAGCGCCGCATCGTCTCGCGCAAGCTCTATCCCGGCTACCTGATGGTCCAGGCGGACTTCGCCGACCCGGAGGACCCGCGCATCGTCGACGCGCGCGCGACGCTCCGCGGCACGCCGGGCTTCGGCGACTTCCTCGGCTCGCGCGGCGAGCCGACGCCGATCACCGAGGAGCAGGTGTCGAGCATCCTGGCGCGGATGTCGGACAGCGAGGAGCGCCCGCAGGTGGCGATCAACCTGCACAAGGGCGACATGGTCAAGATCAAGTCCGGAGCCTTCGACGGCTTCGACGGCACGGTGGACGAGGTGAACCCGGAGAAGGGCACGGTCAAGGTCACCGTGACGATCTTCGGTCGCCCGACGCCGGTTGAGCTCGAGTACTGGGAAGTCGAGGCGGTTTAGAGATCCATGGCCAAGGAAATCACAGGCAAGATCAAGCTGCAGTGCCCGGGAGGTCAGGCGACCCCCGCGCCGCCGGTGGGACCCGCGTTGGGCTCCCACGGCGTGAACATCGCGGAGTTCGTGAAGCTCTTCAACGACCGCACCCGCGACCAGATGGGGATGATCATCCCCGTCGAGATCACGGTCTACAAGGACCGCAGCTTCGACTTCATCCTGAAGACCCCGCCGGCGGCGGTGTTGCTCAAGAAGGCGGCCAAGCTCGACAAGGCGGCCGGCATGGTCGGGCACGAGGTGGCCGGATCCGTCACCCGAGCACAGGTCGAGGAGATCGCGCAGATCAAGCTCAAGGACCTGAACGCGCGCGACATCGAGCACGCCTGCCGGATCATCGAGGGCACGGCGCGGTCCGCCGGCATCACGGTGGAGGGCTAGGCATGACGAAGCACAGCAAGCGCTACCGCGAGGCCGAGACGAAGGTCGACCGCGCCCGCCGCTACGAGCCGACCGAGGCCCTGGCGCTCCTCAAGAACCTGCCGGCGCCGAAGTTCGACGAGTCGGTCGACGTCGTGGTCAAGCTCGGCATCGACCCCCGGAAGTCCGATCAGCTCGTCCGCGGCGCGGTCTCGCTGCCCAAGGGGCTCGGCAAGAGCGTCAAGGTCGTCGTGTTCGCCGAGGGCGACAAGGCCGACGCCGCCAAGGAGGCCGGAGCCGACGAGGTCGGGAGCGCCGAGCTGGCGGAGAGGATCGCCGGCGGCTGGATGGACTTCGACATCGTGATCGCGAGCCCCGACATGATGAAGCACGTCGGCAAGCTCGGAAAGGTCCTCGGACCGCAGGGCAAGATGCCCTCGCCGAAGTCCGGCACCGTCACGCCGGACGTCGCGAACGCGGTCCAGGAGTTCAAGGCCGGCAAGGTCGAGTTCCGCACCGACGCCGGCGGCAACGTCCACGCGCCGCTGGGCAAGCGCTCGTTCCCGGTCGAGGACCTGGAGGCGAACCTGCGCGCGTTCCTCGGCCACCTCGAGGGCATGCGGCCGGGCGCGGTGAAGGGCACCTTCATGCGCAAGGTCTCGGTCAGCACCACCATGGGCCCCGGCGCCTGGATCGCCTGGGAGGCGTAAGCGATGCCGAACGTCGTCAAGGAGATGATCGTCCGCGAGCTCACCGACTCGCTGAAGGACGCCGACGGGATGCTCTTGGTCTCCATGTCGGGCCTGTCCGTCGCCGAGAGCGAAGACCTCCGGAACAAGCTGGCCGAGGAGGAAGTGCCGCTGCGCATGGTTCCGAACCGGCTCACGCGCCTCGCGCTGAAGGAGCGCGGCATCGAACCGCCGGCCGAGATGCTCGCCGGCAACGTGGCCGTCGCCTGGGGCGACCCCGAGTCCGCGATCCACGCCGCCAAGGTCATGCAGGAGGCCCCGGCCCGCAAGGAGGGCAAGATCGCCTTCCTCGGCGGCTTGATGGAGGGGAACCTCCTGGCCGCCGACGACGCCGCGGCGCTCGCGGCGCTGCCGAGCAAGGAGGAGCTCCGCGCCAAGATCCTCGGCTGCATCTCCGGCCCGGCCCGCGGCCTGGTCGGCGTCCTCGCCGGTCCCGGCGGCGCGCTCGCACGCGTGCTTCAAGCCCGTATCGACGCGGGCGGAACGTCCCAACCGGCGGAGGACTCGGAAGAGTAGCCGCCTTCGATCACCCGCTTCGCCCGCGCGGGGCGGGGTAACCCGAGGAACAACGATTCGCCAAACGGATCAGGAGACCTGAAACCCATGTCGGAAGAAACCAACGTCGTCGAGCTCGACAAGGACCTGCAGAAGCTCGCGGACCAGCTCGACCAGCTCACGCTCCTCGATGCGTCGAAGCTGGTCCAGCACCTCGAGGACAAGTGGGGCGTCAGCGCCGCCGCGCCGGTCGCCGTCGCCGCCGCCCCCGCGGCCGGCGGTGAGGCCGCCGCGGAGGAGAAGACCTCCTTCGACGTCATCCTCGAGTCCGCGGGCGACAAGAAGATCCAGGTCATCAAGGAGGTCCGCGCGATCACGAGCCTCGGCCTCAAGGAGGCCAAGGAGCTGGTCGACGGCGCCCCGAAGCCCATCAAGGAAGGCTGCTCCAAGGAGGAGGCCGAGGAGATCCAGGGCAAGATCGAGGCGGCCGGCGGCACCGTCAAGCTGGCGTAACGCCGTTGCTCCGGACCTCGCGAGCGGGCTCCCCGGCCCGGTCCCAGGGCCCCAAGGCCCCCGAGGGCCGCTTCGGGGCCGCCCCCGGCCCCCCGGGGCCCCCGGCGGGAGCCCTTTTCCGCCGGGCCGAACCCCATTTAAGGGGTGGGCTCGCGGTCCGGGCCGGCTACCATGATCGGCCTCGTTCTGGCAGGGAACCTGTTCCCGTCCACCTCTCTCCCCGTTCCGACCGGCGTCGAGGTCCGCTGGCGAGCACGGGAGAGTCTCCGTCGACCCTCCGGGTGCACTGGCGCGCACATCCGGCACCTTCCCGTCTTCTTCGCTCCGCCCCTTCGCTCGGGTCTACCGCCGGAGCGGTCCTGTTCGGCGATTGACGCTTCCTCCTCCCCGCCGGGGAGGCGCCGTCGTCGCCACCTTTTCCTCAGATTCGCCGGGATCCAAACACAACTGACCGAGAGTGGTCCGGCGCTGTGGTGAGTGGCATCCATGACCGTGATTGAAAACAAAAACCCCCGACTGTTCGGCCGCTACCGTCACGTCCTCGACGTCCCGGACCTGACGGAGATCCAGCGCAAGGCCTACAACGACTTCCTGATGGTCGAGACGCCCCAGGGGCAGCGGCCGGTCCAGGGGCTCGAGGAGCTCCTGCGGGAGGTCTTCCCGATCTACTCGTACGACAAGACCATGTGTCTCGAGTACGTGGGCTACGAGCTCGGGCGCCCGCGCTACGCGATCGACGAGTGTCGCAAGCTGCGGCTGACCTACGGGTACCCCTTCAAGGTCCGCCTGCGCCTGGTCAAGCCGGAGCCGATCGAGGAGGAGGTCTACCTCGGCGAGATCCCGCTGATGATCGGCGGCGGGGAGTTCATCATCAACGGCTCCGAGCGGGTGATCGTCAGCCAGCTCCACCGCTCGCCCGGCGTCGACTTCTCGGTCGACACGGTCAGCGCCGACCGCAAGCTGCACAGTTGCTGGATCATCCCCGAGCGCGGCTCCTGGATCGAGCTGAACGTCACCAAGAAGGACATCCTGACGGTCCGCATCGACCAGTCGGGCAAGTTCTCGGCGGTCACCCTGCTGCGCGCGCTCGACGAGACCCTCTCGACCGACCAGGACATTCTGCGCGCCTTCTACAAGACCAAGGTGGTCAAGAAGGGCAAGACCCAGACCGAGAACGCCTTCGCCAAGAGCATCACCGGCAGGATCGCGGTGGGGGACATCGTCGTCCTGAAGACCGGCGAGGTGCTCGTGCCGTCGGCGACGGAGATCTCCGAGGCCCAGGCGCTCGAGATCGCCGCCGGCGACCTGGCCGAGGTCGAGGTGATCGACGCCGATCCCGCCGACCTGGACATGCTCATCATCAACGCGCTGCACGAGGACCCGTGCAAGAGCCACTCGGAGGCGCTGCTCAAGATCTACAGCCGCCTCCGCCCGGGCAACCCGCCGCAGCTCGAGAAGGCCAAGGAGCTCTTCCACGAGAAGTTCTTCGACCCGCAGCGCTACCGCCTCGGCCGCGTCGGGCGCTTCCGCCTGAACCGCAAGTTCAACCAGGACATCCCCGAGGAGGTCCAGGTCCTCCAGCCGCAGGACATCACCAACTCGATCCGCTACCTGATCGGCCTCCGCGAGGGCGCCGGCGAGGTGGACGACATCGACAACCTCGGCAACCGGCGCGTCCGCACGATCGCCGAGCTCGCCGGCGAGGAGTTCCGCAAGGGCCTGCTCAAGCTGCGCCGCACCGCGCAGGAGCGGATGAACCTCGAGAACCCCGAGACGGTCTCGCCCCGCAACCTGATCAACTCGAAGACGTTCTCGTCCGCCGTCGACTATTTCTTCGGCCGCGGCGAGCTCTCCCAGGTCGTCGACCAGACGAACCCGCTGTCGCAGCTCACGCACGAGCGGCGCCTGTCGGCGCTCGGCCCCGGCGGCCTGAACCGCAAGCGCGCCGGCTTCGACGTGCGCGACGTGCACCTGTCGCACTACGGCCGCCTCTGCCCGATCGAAACGCCCGAAGGCTCGAACATCGGCCTGATCTCGTCGCTCGCGCTCTACTCGAAGCTCGACGACTACGGCTTCCTCGTCACCCCCTACCGGGAGGTGAAGGACGGCAAGATCACCGACAACGTCCATTACTTCCGTGCCGACGAGGAGCTGGACAAGGTGATGGCGCCGGCCGACTCGCCGATCGACAAGAACGGCAAGCTGCTCGGCCCGCGCGTCCTCGCGCGCCGCAACGGCGACAACCACGAGGTCGACCCGGGCGAGGTGGACTTCGTCGACGTCTCGCCGAAGCAGATCATCGGCGTCTCCGCGGCGCTGATCCCCTTCCTCGAGCACGACGACGCGAACCGCGCGCTGATGGGCTCGAACATGCAGCGCCAGGCGGTGCCGCTCCTCGTCGCGGAGCCGCCGCTGGTCGGCACCGGGATGGAGAAGGTCGTCGCGTCGAACACCAACATGGTGCTCCGCTCGGAGAAGGGCGGGACGGTCACGTACGCGGACAGCCAGGTCATCGTCGTCGACGACGAGGAGTACAAGCTGACCAAGTACCGCGGGCTCAACGAGCGGACGTGCCAGAACCATCGCCCGATCGTCTCCGTGGGCGAAGAGGTGGAGGAAGGCCAGCTCCTCGCCGACGGCGCCGCGAGCTGGCAGGGCGAGCTCTCGCTCGGACGGAACGTGATGGTCGCCTTCATGCCGTGGGACGGCTTCAACTACGAGGACGCCATCCTGGTCTCCGACCGGTTGGTCCGCGACGACGTCTTCACCTCGGTGCACATCGAGGAGTACGAGGTCGAGATCCGCGAGACCAAGCTCGGCAAGGAGGAGTTCACCCGCGACATCCCGAACGTCGGCGAGAAGGCCCTCGGCAACCTCGACGAGAGCGGCATCGTCCGCGTCGGCACGCCGGTCGAGGCGGGCGACATCCTGGTCGGCAAGGTGGCGCCGAAGTCCAAGAGCGAGCTCACCCCCGAGGAGAAGCTGCTCCACGCGATCTTCGGGCGCGCCGGCGTCGACGTGAAGAACGCCTCGCTGACGATGCCCCCGGGCACGCGCGGCGTGGTGATCGACGCCCAGAAGTTCTCGCGCCGGGTCAACCTGACCGACGCGGAGCGCCAGCGCGTGCTGGCGCAGATCCGCGACGCGGAGAAGGACTTCCTGCGCGCCTTCAAGGACTACACCGGCGGGCTTCTCAAGGACGTGCAGGCGGCGCTGGGCAACGACGTCATCGACGACATCACCGGCAAGCCGATCGAGATCGACGACACCGCGACCTTCGACGAGCTCCGCCGGGTGAAGCTCTTGTGCCTCGCCGCCGCCGAGGACGCGCCCGACAAGGGCAAGCGCGACAAGGCCATGGCGGTCATCAACGAGTACCAGGGCAAGATCGAGCGCCGCGAGAGCGAGAAGAACAAGGTGGTGAACCGCCTCTCGCGCGGCGACGAGCTGCCCACCGGCGTCCTCGAGATGGTCAAGGTCTACGTCGCCACGAAGCGCAACCTGTCGGTCGGCGACAAGATGGCCGGACGCCACGGCAACAAGGGCGTCGTGTCCAAGATCCTCCCGAAGGAGGACATGCCGTACCTCGAGGACGGCACGCCGATCGACATCGTTCTCAACCCGCTCGGCGTCCCGAGCCGGATGAACGTCGGCCAGATCCTCGAGACCCACCTGGGGCTCGCGGCCAAGATGCTGGGCTGCCGCTTCGCCACGCCGGCTTTCGACGGCGCGAGCGAGTCGGAGATCGAGGAGGCGCTGACCGAGGCGGGGCTGCCCGCCACCGGCAAGTTCGAGCTCTTCGACGGCCGCTCGGGAAGCCCGTTCGAGCAGCGGGTGACCGTCGGCGTCATGTACATGCTCAAGCTGCACCACCTCGTCGACGAGAAGGTGCACGCGCGCGCGACCGGCCCGTACAGCCTGATCACCCAGCAGCCGCTGGGCGGCAAGGCGCGCTTCGGCGGTCAGCGCTTCGGCGAGATGGAGGTGTGGGCGCTTGAGGCCTACGGCGCCGCCGCCATCCTGCAGGAGCAGCTCACCGTCAAGTCCGACGACGTGGACGGCCGCACCAAGATCTACGAGTCGATGGTGAAGGGCCTGAACATCCTCGAGCCCGGAACGCCGGTCTCCTTCGAGGTGCTGTGCAACGAGATCCGCGGTCTCGGCCTGAACATCGAGCTGCAGAAGAAAGTCGCCCTGTAGAGGAATCCAACCGATGACCAACGAATCGCTCTACAACCGCGTCAACGACTACGGCAGCGTCAAGATCAGCCTGGCCAGCCCGGAGGACATCCGGTCCTGGTCCTACGGCGAGGTCAAGAAGCCGGAGACGATCAACTACCGGACGTACCGGCCCGAGCGCGACGGGCTCTTCTGCGAGCGCATCTTCGGTCCCGAGAAGGACTGGGAGTGCTTCTGCGGCAAGTACAAGGGCATCAAGCACAAGGGCATCGTCTGCGACAAGTGCGGCGTGATG
>JANQEJ010000175.1 GCA_028278425.1 Planctomycetota bacterium
CGCGTCGGGGACCGTGGACTTCGGGCGGGCCGCGTCCGTCGGGGGGACGGGCGCCGAGGGGAGCTTCACGGCGCCGGTCTCCAGCGCCTTCGCGTACCAGCGGAAGAGGTCGGCGGGGTCGCTCGGCGCGAGCGCCGCGAGCTGCTCGGGCAGGGACTTCCGAACGGACTCCGCGGCCTCGGCGAGGTCCTCCGGCGCGAGGGATCGGGCCTCGTCGGTCACCGCGACCTGCTCGGACGCCTTCGGCGCGGCCGCCTGCTGGGGCTTCGGCTCCTCGGCGGGCTTCGCCGCCGCCTGCTCGGGGGCCTTCCCTTCCGCGTCCTTCTCGTGCTCGCTCACGTCGTTTCCTCCTGGAATGCGGGGCCAGCGAGCGGGGCGCCCAAGAAGGCGGCCTCCTCGCGGCGCCGGTTCAGCTCGGCCAGCGCGTCCTCGCGGCTGCCCAGGTCGGGGTCCTCGGAGAGCAGCGCGTCGACGGGCGACCAGACGCCGAGGTCGACGCGGCTCCGCGCGTTGTCGAGGCGCTCGGACTCGGTCAGCGCGGACGCGGGCTCGGCGAAGTCCACCCTGATCGTCGCGGCCTCGGGGATCGTCCCGGGCGCGTGGGTGTTCACCACGGTCCGCAGCACGTCGAACAGCTGAGCCTCGTACTGTCGCCACAGCGCGAGGTCGTCCTCTCGGGCTTCCCTGAGGTCCTGCTGCTCCACCACCTTCGCGGCGCCCGACTCGGCGCGCCTGTCGAGGTCGAAGACGTCGGCCGAGACGTCGTTCGCGGCCGCCGTCTGGCGGAGGACGAACTGGATGGCCTCCAGGATGTCCCGGATCGGCGCGTTCGGGGCGGCGAAGCCGAACTTCCCGTTCTCCGGCAGCGTGACGGCGCGGTCGGGCCCCGTGCGAAGCGCGTCGCCCGCCGGGAGCCCCGTCGCCCACGCCTGGCCGTGCGCCTGGAGTTCGACTGCACGCCAGAGGTTCACGAGGCCGACGTTCACCGCCTCCTGGGCCTCGATCAGGTCGGCGCCGTCGCGAGGGAAGAAGGCGTCGTCGGGCCATCGGTCCCAGCACGGGACGAAGGGGAGGCGCCCGTAGGGATTCACGCCGTCCTCGTTGCCCTCGACGGGGATCGGGACCCCGCGCCAGTCGCGCCGGACGTAGCTCGCGGCGGTCCAGTCCGAGTAGGTGACCCGCCGCGCGTCCTCGTTCGGGTGGGTCACGATCACCCGAACGAGGTCCTCGGGGTCGCCCTCGCAGACGACGTCGAGGACGGAGGGGGCTGCGATACCCAGCGTCGGGCGGCGCTCGGACTCCTTCCAGCCGACCTGGAGGAGGACGACCTTCAGGAGCTTCGCGAGGCGGCTCGCGCGCTTCAGGATCACGTCCGCGTTCATGGAGGCGTAGAGCGCGTCGAGGGCCTCCTGGCTGAAGCCCTCGGCGACCCGCTTCGGCGCTCGCCGGTAGGTCTGCGCTCGCTTGTTCGTGAGCTTGCGGACCAAGTTCACCTGGAACAGGCGGAAGTCCTCGGGCCGCGACCAGCGGCGCGCGATCGCCTTTAGCGTCTCGTCCCGGCTCTCGTCGCGGTACAGGCGCAGCCACTTCGCGGCGCGCTCCTTGCGCACCTGTCCCGCTCGCACGAGGTCGCCGAAGCCGGGTTCTCGGCCGCGGGTCGGTAGGATCTTCGCGAAGGGGATCGCCATCAAATCCCCGGGGGACTCATCGGCTAACAGAGACCGAACCGACGTTCTGGACCTTCTGGGTCGCGAACTGCTCGATCGGCAGCGCCCGCGGGCCGTGGCGCTCCCGGTAGTTCCGGTACAGGTCCGCGACGTTGCGGAAGGACCTGCACGTCTCGGAGCAGGGCGGGACCAAGGAGCCGCCGAGCAAGACGCAGATCGACCGTACGGGCTCGCGGGCGTCGCAGTGCACGCCCAGGACCTCGTACGCCGGAAGCTCCACGGTGCGGAGCGAGTACGCGGCCCAGGCGAGCGAGTCCAGGTGGTCGTCGCGCGCGCCCTTGGCGTGGTGGAAGCGCGGGACCGAGCCCTTCGCCGAATCGGGCCGGAGTTCGTACTCGAACGACTCCATCTCGGAGAGCAGCCGCTCGAAGTCCGGGTGCACGTGGAGGCGGCCGTCCCGCGCCGCGTTGAACAGCGCGGTGTAGGCCGACGCCTTCCGCTCCAGGGACGGGAAGACGCTCTCGACCTCGAAGTCCTGGTCGGCCGCCCAGCCCGCGAGGTCCTGCGTGTTCGGCGTCTCGAAGGTGGCGCGCGAGAGGCCGAAGTCCTTCCGGTAGCGGATGAAGTTCTGGCGGATCCCCGACGCCTGGGACATCCAGACCTTGTCGCTGGAGAGGACGTAGAAGTGGGGTTCGTCGTCGTCCCCCAGGACCTTCAGCACGGCGGTGGTCACCGTCCTGTCGCCGTGGAGCGAGAAAGCGTAGGCCCGGTCGAGCCCGCCGCCCACGTGGTAGGCGCGGCCGCCCGCCAGCTCGGCGGCGTCGAGCGGGTACTCGCCGCGGCAGCGGTCGAGGACCTCGGGCGGGAACAGCGCGCTGGAGCCCGCGGTCCACTGATTCAGATGAAACTGGGCGAAGAGCTGCGGGAGCATCTGGCTCGCGCGCGAGCGGAGCGCGTCCGCGTTCACCCAGGGCGGCGCGTTGGCGACCGCGTCCTCCAGGTCGGTGTAGCTCAGGTGGCTGAAGAAGAGGCCGGGGTCCTGGTCCCGCGCCGCGTACAGGCCAGCGAGCGGGCTCGCGCGGCTCCCGACTGTGCTGTCGATCAGGGTCAAGCCGTCGGCGCTGTCGATCGTCGAGGAGGCGATCGCCTGGAATGCCTCGTCGCTCCGCGCCGCGTGCAGCTCCGAAACCTGGGCGACGGAGACCTTCTTTCCGTAGAGGGCGGCTGGGTTCGAGGGGAAGCCCTGGATCAGATTGTCGCTCGCGGGCAGCTCGATCCGCTCCGCGCCGACCCGGATGGCGCCGGAGGAGACGAGGGCGCGGGTCAGCGGTGTCTGCTCGATCACGGTCCGCACCAGGCGGAAGCAGACGTCGATCGCCTGGCGGTCGGAGTTCGCGACGAGGGCGACGTTCTGGGTACGGCGTGTGAGGAAGCGCCAGACGACGATCAGGGCGGCGCACACGGTCTTCGAGTGCCGTCTCGGCCAGCAGAGAACCACGGTCCGGTGGTGGGGGTCGAGCGCTCGCTCCAGCTCGCGGCGCTGCCAGTCGGTCGGGACGAACGGCTCGAACCCGCCCCGATAGCTCGGGATCATCGGCCGGGCGTCCTCG
>JANQEJ010000190.1 GCA_028278425.1 Planctomycetota bacterium
ACCACCGACCCGGTGAAGGCCAGCGAGCCCCCGGAGAGCACGTCGTAGGAGAGCCGCCGGCCTTGCCGCGCCACGCCTTCGGTGTAACCGCCGGCGGTCGGGCTCGCGCCGATCAGGGTCACGCCGGCGCCCTCCTCCCAGCGCAGGAGCAGGCGCCGCGCCGGCGCCGGCAGCATTCGAAAGTCCGCGCGGCCGACGACGTCGCCGCCGAGGCGAACGGTCAGCTCTCGCTCGCCGACGGGCGCCGCCGGCGCGAGCGCCTCGATCGCGTCCGGACCGAGAACGCGGGCGAAGAGAGCGGCCCGGTCGCCGAAGTCGACCGCGGGCGGATCCCCGGCGGAGAAGCCGGCGTCCGGAACGCGGATCCGCACCACGTCGCCCGGCGCGGCCGCGTCGCGCGAGAGGAACAACGAGTCCCCCCCGGCGCAGCCGACGGCGGCGGCGCCGGCCAGCAGCGCGCAGAGCCGCGCGAGCGAACGACGGACGGAACGGAACCTCATGAAGCGACCCCTGGACGAAGCGCCCTCTCCCCCGAGCCCGCGCCGCCCGCGGAGAGACGCGACTAGGGGGGAAAAACGACGTCCGCACCGGTCGTCCGCCAGGAAATCCGGGCGGTCGCCGCCGGCCCCGCCACGCCGCCTTTGGCTCCCGGGAGGCGCGCGTTACCCTCTGGACGAGATTGGTTTACGACCGTCGCTTCGCTCAGGCGGCCCGGGAGCTTTCATGTCCAAGAGCAACATCCAGGCGAAGATCAAGCACGTCGTCGTGCTGATGCTCGAGAACCGCTCGTTCGACAACCTCGTCGGCTGGCTCTACGACGACGCCAGTCCGCCCGCGCACTTCCTGCCCCCCGGGACCCCCGAGAAGTACAACGGCCTCGACGGCGCGGACTACGCGAACCCGATCGACTTCTCCGAGCACGCGCGGGTCTTCCCGGCCGTCAAGGGAGTCGGCGGCGACTTTCGCATTCCGGCGCCCGACCCGAACGAGAAGTTCAAGCACATGAACCGCCAGTTGTTCGGCCGGGACGTCGACCTGAGCGACTCGTGCTGGATGCCTCCCGCGAAGGCGACGCCGGCGATGCGCGGTTTCCTGGCGGACTACGTCACCGCGAAGTGCAGCAACGAGCGCATCGCTCCGCAGATCATGCGCACCTACGCGCCCGACGAGCTGACGGCGATGAGCCGCGTCGCGCAGAAGTACGCGATCTCCGACAACTACCACGCCTCGTGTCCGACGCAGACGTGGCCGAACCGAGCCTTCATGCACGCCGGCACGTCCCACGGGCGGGTCAACAACTTCCCGTACGTCCCCTACGACGCGAAGACGATCTACAACGTCTTCGAGGAAGCCGGGGAGAAGGTGTCCTGGGGGGTCTACAAGTCGAGCAGGATCGTTCCTTCGCTCACGCGGATCCAGATGACGAAGCTCTGGCACCCGTCGCTGGACGGACACTTCCACCACGTCTCCGATTTCATCGGCCTCTGCGGGACCGGCGAGCTTCCCGACTACTCCTTCCTCGAGCCGAGCTTCGTCGTCGAAGAGGGAAACCGCGCCACGAGCGAGCACCCTCCGGCCGACGTCTGCGCGGGCGATCACTTCCTCGAGGAGGTCTGCAACGCGATCGTCCAGAGCCCCGCCTTCAAGGACACGCTCCTGATCGTCAACTTCGACGAGCACGGCGGCTGTCCGGACCACGTGCCGCCGAACTGGACCGCGGTGCCGCCGGACTCCGAGAGCGATCCGGGCGATTGCAGCTTCCGCTTCGACCGCTACGGCGTCCGCGTGCCGGCGATCTTCGTCTCACCCCACGTCCGCGAGGGCACGGTGGTCCGCGCCACCGTCGATCCGTGGAGCAAAGAGTCCGTGCCCTACGATCACACGAGCATCCTGGCCATGCTGCTCGATTGGAAGAGCCTCGACCGCTCGCTGCTGCCGAGCAAGCGCGTGCAGGACCAGCCGAACGCCCCGTTCGACGATTTGCTGTCGTGCGAGCGGCGCGAGGATCGCCCCAAGTTCTCCGCCACCTGCACGGTCACGCCGCCGGAGGGCTGCGTGACCTCGATCCTGAACGCGATCCGCAGGCTCTTCGGAGGCTGCCCGTCCAACGAGCTCACCGACCTGCAGAAGAGCATCGTGGTCGCCGACGCCCACTTCCGCGCCGCCCGGGCGCGCGGCGACGACCAACCGCTGGACCAGACGACGGCGCTGGAGACCCTCGGAACGGTCAGAACCGAGAGCGAGATGGCGAACCACTTCGCGGCGCTCTACGGCTAGAGGCCTGGCCGAAAAAGGGCCACCGAGCCGCTAGAGTGCCGATGCTCTTCTTTGGAAGGACATCGAAGCACCATGCTCGGAAAGAAGCCTGC
>JANQEJ010000220.1 GCA_028278425.1 Planctomycetota bacterium
GGTCAAGTCTTGGGCGGCACCCGAGAGCACGACGCGCCCCTCCTGCAGGCAATAGACCCGGCGCGCGACCTTGAGCGCCTGGGCGATATCCTGCTCGACCATCACCGTCGATGTTCCCCCGTGCAGGACCATCGGCAGGGTCTCGTAGATGTCGCGGATCACGATGGGAGCGAGCCCGAGGCTGATCTCGTCGCATAGGAGAAGCTGCGGATTCGACATCAGCGCGCGGCCGATCGCGACCATCTGCTGCTGGCCGCCGGAGAGCGACAGGCTCCGCGCTTTGCGGCGCTCCTCAAGGATCGGGAACAGGTCGTAGATTCGGCGCAGGGTCCACGGCCCGGGCCGCTTGAGCGCCCCGCCGACCACGAGGTTTTCCTCGACCGAGAGCGAGGAAAACAGCCGGCGCCCCTCCGGCACCAGCGCGATGCCGCGGCGGACGACTTCATTCGCCGGTAGTCCACCGATCGGTTGCCCGGCAAATTGCAGAGTGCCGCGGCGCGGCGCAATCAGCCCGGCGATCGTCTTGAGCAGCGTGCTCTTGCCGGCGCCGTTGGCGCCGATGACGGCGACGATCTCGCCCGCGGCAATGTCCAGCGAAATACCGGCGAGCGCCTGGAAGTCGCCGTAGAACACGTCGAGGTGTTCCGTCTGGAGCAGCGTCTCAGCCATCGACCGGGATTCCCATATAGACCTCGCGGACCGGGGGACTGTCGATGACCGCGCGCGGCTCGCCCTGCGCGATGAAACGGCCGCCATGCAGCACCATCAGGCGGTCGACGGTCGCGAGCAGCGCGTGGACGATGTGTTCGATCCAGACGATCGAAAGACCGCTCGCATGCAGCTCCTTCACCAGGGTGACGAGCGCGTCGCACTCATGCTCGGTCAGACCGCCCGCCACCTCGTCGAGCAGCAGCACGCGCGGGCCGGTCGCGAGCGCGCGTGCGAGCTCGAGCCGCTTGCGGTCGAGCAGCGTCAGCGCGACGGCCTGCCTGTTGCTCTTGCCGGCAAGGCCGCAGCGCGTGAGCACGTCCATGCAATCGCTGTAGACGTCGCGTTCGGCGCGCGCGCGGCCGAAGGCGGCAAGAGCAACAAGCAGGCCGGCGCGCTGACGCTGCTCGACCGCAAGCGGCTCGAGCTCGCCCGCGCGCTCGCGACCGGCCCTCGCGTGCTGTTGCTCGACGAGGTGGCGGGCGGTCTTACCGAGCATGAGTGCGACGCGCTCGTTGCCCTGGTGAAGGAGCTGCATGCG
>JANQEJ010000252.1 GCA_028278425.1 Planctomycetota bacterium
CCGGCTCCTCGAGCCGGAAGTCCAGGCCCTGCAGCCACTGGCCCTCCTCGATCTCGACGCTGGTCACCCGCCGGCCGAGCGCGTTGCCTTCGCCGAGAAAGCCGCCGAAATGCACGCCGCCGGCCGCGACCGCGTAGCGGCCGGGGCGCAGGTAGAGGATGTCGTAGTCGCCGTTCGCGTCCGTCACGGTCTCGTCGTACTGGCCGCCGAAGAGGGTGCCGAAGACCAGGCCGCCTTCCATGTTGAGCGTGACCCGCGCCTCGGGGAACGGCTTGCCGTCGGGGCCCCTGACGCGACCGGAAATGCGGCCCAGCGGCATCTCGAAGTCGAGCTCGTATTCCTCGCCGCTCGGGATGGTGCGCCGGAACTCGATGCTGTTCTGGCTGCCGGCCGCGCCCGTCTGGATCGTCACCAGGTAGTCGCCCGGCTCGTCGAGCTGCACCGCGTAGCGGCCTTCCGCGTCGAGGAACTCGATCTTGAGGAGCTCCATGCCCCCGCCATCGGTGGGGACGAAGCTGATCACCGAATCGGTCACGGGATCGCCGGCCAGCGTGACCCGGCCGTGCACCTTGACCGGGTCCGCGGGCGGCTCGCCGAGCACGACGTGTTCCTCGCCTTCGTCCACGAGCTCGACGGTCGTCATCTTCAACGCGGCGATCAACGTGGCCTGGTCGAGGGCCTCGCCGGTCTCGGACTGCAGGCTCTCGATCCCCGGGAAGGCCTGCACGTGCCACTGTCCAGGCGTGAGGCTGTGTTCGATGAAGTTCCCGTCGGAGTCGGTGTTCGTCATCCGCCGCTCCTGCAGGGTCGGCATCTGGATGATGATCATGCAGCCCGCGGCCGGCTCCCCGTCGCCGCCGTAGACCTCGCCGGAGAGGGTCGCACCGCGTCGCAGCGTGAGGACGACGTCCGGTTGCTCTTCGCCTTCGGCCAGCTCGAAGGCCACCGCCTTGCTGGGGGCGAATCCGTCCTTCTTGGCCACGACCGAGCCGGCGCCGGGCATGAGACCCTCGAGCGCGAAGCGCCCCTCCGCGTCGCTCCTGGCCGCCGGCCAGTCGCTGCGGCCTTGCATGGCCTCGATCGCCTCGATGCCCTCGAGCTCCTTGCTCACCTCCGCGCCGGCCACGGGGCGCCCGTCGGGGTCGAACACCTGGCCCGCCAGGCGAACCGGGCGGTACAGCGCGAACGCGAGCTGCTTCTCGGTTGGCAGCGCGAGGGTGACCTCCGCGGAACGCGCGTAGCCTTCGGCTTCGGCGGTGAACGTCCAGTCTCCGGAGCGCAGGTTGGTCATCTGGAACCGACCGTCCTCGCTCTCGAAGGTCTCGCGGCGCTCCTCGCTCGGGGGCATGTACCACTGGCTGCCGGCGCGCGCGGCGTTGATCTCGAAGGCGGCGACTGGCTCGCCCGCGCCGTCGAGCACCTCACCGCTCACGTGGACCGGCGGCGCGAGGATCAGGTCCAGCTCTTCGCTCGGAGCGCGGACGACGTCCCGTACGGCCGTCCAGCGTCCGGGGGCGAGACCGCCTTCCTGCCCGTCCTCGACGAGGAGCTGCGCCGTGACCGACCACGGGCCGGGCCCCGTGCCGGTGATCCGGAACGCGCCCCGGTCGTCGACCGTGGCGTCGTTGCCCGCGCCGATGTAGGCGCGCGGATCCGTGGGGCCGCCGGTGAGGTTCTCGGAGAGGTCGGGCACGACCAGGACCTGCGTTCCCGTCGCGGGCGCGCCGTCGGGGAACACGACCGTCCCCGCGATGGCGAGGCCCTGGTCCAGCACCAGGTCCCCGTGGTCGCGCGCCTCGCCGTCGGCCAGGTCGAAGGGTGCGCTGAGGAGATCCTGAAACTCGTCGTGCCGGACGCGGATCCAGGTTTGCCCCGGGGTGACGGCGCTCACCTCGAAGAGCCCGTCCGCGTCGCTCTCGGTCTCGCGCAGCCGCGCGGAAGGGCTTCCGAAGAACTCCAGCCCGAGGGCGTGCACCTCGGCACCGGCGACGGGCTTCCCTTGTTCATCGACGACGCGCCCCCGGACGCTTCCGCCCAGGAGCACTACGAGCTCGAGCTGGACGTGCTCGCCGGGAAGGGGCAGGAGGTCTTTGGTGAAGCTGGCCGCGAGCGAAGCGGACTCGGTCGCGAGGGTCTGCGGCCTGCCCACCGGAACCGCGCGGAACTCGAAGCGGCCGGTCGCGTCGGTCTCCGTCTTCAGGTCCAGCGCGTCCGAGCCGGCCGCTCCCAGTTGAAGGGCGGCGTTGGTCGACCGCGTGAGACCGACTTCCACCCGCGCGAGGTCGGTCTTCGGTGCTCCCGGCGGCGGCAGCAGGCGGCCCGAGATCCAGGCGCCCAAGACCGGCCGCAGCTCGATGGGGCCGGCGATGCCGGCGACGTCGACGTGGCGCAGCTCAAGGGAGTAGAGGTAGGACCCGCTGACCGCCAGCCAGGCCTCCTCGGCGTCGGGCGGTAGACCGATCCGCGCCTTCCCGACCGCATCGACGGGAGCCGCGCCCAGGACCCCGTCGATACGTGCCGGGTCCGCGCCGGCGTGGAGCTCGACGAGCGGCCCTTCCTTGTCGCGAAGAGTCCCGTGGTCCACGTGCGCGGACAACGCCAGGACCCAGGCCCGCTCCTCGTGCGGTGTCTCGTCGGGAACGATCAGGTGGACGTCAAGCCATCGCGTCTCCTCTTCCGCCCACGTCCGCGGAGCCGGTTCCTCGGTCGCGGCGGGAACTTCCCGGCGGGTTTGCAGCGTTTCGCTCTCCCGCTCCTCGGGAAGCACAGGAGGCTCGATCAGGTCGACGCGTTTCGCATCGCTCGGCGGTGTCTCTCGCGCGGCTGGTTCGCCGGAGAGCTCGGCCTGGCGGTCCGACGTGTCCTCCCGACCCAGAAACCAGAAGAGCGAGAGCAGGGACAGGGCGAGGACGCCCACGGCGACGAGGATGCGCGCGTTCATTGGAGCGAGGGAACGGGACTGGGGTGTGGGAGCTTTTGCTCCTCGAGTCCTGTCGGATACGCGCCGACCGCTCGGACAATCACAAGAAAGCGCGCGGCGGCGTCGGGCCTGCGCACTTGTCCGTACCGACGAGCTCGTCCGGACCGTTCGCTGCTCGCCGCGCGGAAGCTCCGGGCCGCCCCCGAGCAGCCGGGCTCGTCAGAACTGCCCGTCGAGCAGCACGGTCACCGTCGGGTCGTTCACCGTGAACGCGCCGAAGGCGTCGAGCGCGGCGACCTGCCCGTAGTAGGTCACGGACTCGACCGACGGACCGAGGTCGGACAGCGCCAGGGGCAGCGTGATCGTGCCCGCGGGCGGAATCGCGACCGGCGACAGGACGATCCAGGGGCCCTGCACGGCGAGACCTCCGCCCCAGGCGGGGATGAGCAGCGCGTCCTGCGACGTGCCGAGGGCGACGATCGCCTGGACGCCGGGCGTTCCGGTCAGCGTCACGCCGAACGCTCCGTTCTCGCGGATCGGCGAGGGGACGTCGAGGGTGACGTACTCGCCCTGGTACTCGACGGGCGGTCCGCCGGTGTAGGGCGGGCCGTCGTCGCCGGCCGGGCAGGTGCCGCCGAACCACGGGGGCTGCCCGCCGAGACCGCCGACGAGCTGCGAGTCGCGCAGGTAGGCCGGCACCTGCATCACGATGCCCGGCGCGCCGTCGCCCTTGATGCAACCGTAGCCGTAGGCGCTGACGCTCGGGTAGCCGTTGCCGCCGACGAAGGTGGAGCTCAGCGCGAAGAGCTCTCCGGAATCGAGCAGGGCGCCCTCCCTGGCGCTTGCGACCCAATCGAGGCCGCCGGGGTCGCCGCCGACGTACGCGCCGTTGCCGCCCTCGAAGGTGCACTCGAAGAGGTGCACCGCGCTGTTCGACATCTCCAGCCCGGGCGCGGGCCGCGGGCCGCCGAAGGCGCTCGCGCCGCCGTCGACGCTGGGCCCGATGGCGAGCGTGTTGACGACGACGACGTCCGCGCTGTCCCTTACGGTCACCGCGGCCGGCGGAGCGCCGAACGAGGCGGGCGGTATGACCTGGCAGTCCTCGATCCAGACCTTCCCGTTGCAGTCGTCGATCAACGCGTCGTCCGAGAAGCTCAGCCCGGAGAGGACGACGTGCTCGCCCACCGGCAGGGATTCCAGCTTCAGCCCGTCGACGTCGGCGACGGCGCCGTCGTCGGCCTGGAGCGTCAGCGCCTTGTCGAGCACCACGGTGGAGTACGTGCCGGAGCGGATGAGCAGCACGTCGCCGGGCGACGCCGCCGCGATCGCGGCGGGGATGTCGGTGAAGTCGGTGCCCGGCCCCCCGGACTGGTCGACGATCCACACCTGGGACGGTAGCGGCAGCGCGAGCGCGAGCAGCGTGAGCATGACGAGCCTCGTTTCAGGTTGAGGGGAGAGGAGGGCGAATCGAGGTTAGCGCGGGGGGCCGGATCGCAAAAGGGTCCGCGTGCGACGGACGCCCGGGCCGGGGTCGAGGCGCCTCCGGCGCCGTCTCGCGGTCCGTCTCGGGGGCTTGGTCCGGGCGCGCTGCAAAGCGCCTGGACAGAACCGGGATCTTCCCCCTATCCTCCGGACTGTTGTTTTCCACCTTGCAGGCGTCCTTGCCGAAGCCTGTCCGTCAGGGAGACGAGAGGGGGAGTTCCCGATGAGAGTTGAGCACCTTGCGATCGACGGTTCCGTCGTCACCCTCGAGGCCGACGTCGATCTTTCCGCTCCGGCGACGACCTCCGGTTGGGCGATCGTGCCCTCGATCATGCGGCCGCATCCGTTCACGGTGTACCCGTGCGGACACGCGGAGCGCGTGCAGGACGCGATCCGGGAGACCGGCGCCGACGTCGAGGTCGTCTCGAGCAAGAGCTACCAGCTTCAGGGGCGCGAGCTCGAGGTCGCGAAGGTCGAGGTCCCCGCCGGCGCGGGGGGCCGGCGCCGCCTGACGGTGGGCGCCTGGGAGGGGGAGCGCGGCTGTCTCGCCAGCTCCCTGACGGGCCACCACCCCCGCAGGCTGATGCAGATGTTCGAGACGCTGCGCTTCAGCGAGTCGGAGCTCGGGCTGTCGATCGACTCTCCCGTGACCGCCGACATGCGCCCGCCGCAGCTTCTCAAGTCGGTCCCGGAGCTCGGCGTGATGCTGATTCGCCCCGCCATCCACGCCACGCTCCAGAGCGTGCCGCGCCGGCGGGGCGCCGCCGTCGAGCACGGGGAGCTCTTCCGCTTCGGCGGCGAGCCGGGCGGGCTGAAGCTCGTCGGAAGGAGCGCCGTCGTGACCATGCGGCCGCGCGGCGAGGCGTGCCTGGAGCGGATGCCGAACCTGGTCGAGAACATGCGGGTCGAATGGAAGCCGAGCGGAGTCCTGTCGAGCTGCTGAGCGTCGAGATGTTCTTCGCATCCGTCTTCTGCCCGGCGCTGATCGGCTCGATGCTCTGCACGTCGGGCGTCGCGCACCTTTTGGGCATGAGGCGCTTGGGGGAGCTCCTGCGAGCGCACGACGTGCTCCCCGCCGGGCTCGCGCGTCCGGCGGCGGTCGTCGTGACCCTTCTGGAATGCGGTCTCGGCGCGGCTTCCCTCTGGCTCTTCGCGAGCGGGCGCCCCGCGGTCGGTCTGGCGCTGGCGTTGGGCGGGGTCGGGCTCGCCGGGGCCTTCCTCTTGTATCTCGTGCGGCTTCTGAGGCGCGGGCCCACCACCGTGTCGTGCGGCTGCTCGCCCTTGAGCAGTCCGGTGACGGAGGCTTCCCTCGTGCCGGCGGCGACCCTGTTGATCGCGGCACTCGTTCTCGGCCTCGCCCTCTTGCCGGGCGGAGACGGCGCGGGACCGTGGCGGCTGGACCTCGAGTTCCTCCTGCCGACGGCGGCCGGGATCGTCTTGGCCGGTCTCGGGTTTCTCGTCCCCGCCAGCATGCCGGCGCCGGCGAGGGGAGCCGTCGCGTGAGCTTCTTCGGCCTCCGGCCCGGCTTCGAGCTCTCGGCGCTGGTCGTCTCGTGGGTCGCCATCGCGTTCCTGACGTTGATCGTCGCGAACCTGCACTCGCGCCTGCGCGTGGTGGAGGCGCAGCGCGGGCAAGGGGGTGGCGGGGACGAGGCGTGGTTCGCGCATCTCCTCGGTCGGCGGTTGGGCGAAGTGATCGGGCGAACGACGGCGGACGTGCCCCGCGTGCTGATCCTGCTTTCGAGCTCCTGTCCCTCCTGTGAGCGGCTGCTGGACGAGATGCGGACCGGCGGATGGCGCGAGCCGGCCGCGATCGGATGGATCGACGGCCCGCCGTCCCCGCCGCCGGAGATTCCCGGCAACGCGACGCTGCTCGACGACGGGCCCCGCATCGGCCGGGAGCTCGGCGTCCGGCTGACGCCGTTTGCCCTCGTCGCCGACGCCGCCGGGCGCGTCGCACACGCGGCTCCTCTGAACGACTTGGAAGACCTCCACCGGGCGACCGTTTCCCCAGAACCGAAGATCGAAGCGAGGTGATCATGGACCTGCAGCAGATTCCTTCCATCGAGGATTCCGGACGTCTCGGTCGAAGCCTGGACGCCGACTCGCCCCTGCGCGCCCAATTCTCCAGCGAGCGCCTCCTGGCGGACGATCCGCTGAGCGCGGCGCCGCTGGCGGCCGCCGTTCAGTGGGCCGAGCTCCTGCGCGACAAGATGTTCCCCAGCGCGACGCAGATGGCCCAGATGAGGATGGCGGCGTCCGCGAGCTACACGCAGCACGCGAGCTGCTACAACAACTACAGCGGCCCGTGCGATTCGCCGTGCTACGGCTTCCCGCCCGGCCAGATGTCCTCCTGGTACTGCGCGACCTGCGACGAGCAGGCCGCCGATCCGGCCAACAACCCGGCCTACAACTGGCACTTCGTCGGCATGCGAGGGTCGCTCGAGTACGGCGACATCGAGCCGGACATCTGCAGCGGGAAGGACGCCTGGAAGTGGCGCATCGAGGAACCGTGCGGCGACTGCAGCAAGTCCTCGGTGTACCGCTGCCACGACGGCTACAAGCGCTACACCGACGGCACGATGGACTACACGATCTGCGAGGGGCTGGTCGCGTGTGACGACAAGCTGACGCCATGCCCCTAGAAGCCCGTCTCGAGCGCGCGACCTCCGTTCCGCGGGGCCTGGGGTGGATCTGGCTCTTGCCGGCGGCCCTGGTCGGCTGGGGACTCGCGACGCTGAACGCGGTCCCGGCGGCGCTCGGCGTCGGTCTGGCGGCGGGGGTGTCGCTTTCCGGCTCGGTCTGAAGCCTGAACAGCGCAGCCGTGTTGCTGCCGCCCAAGCGACGCTCGCTGCGCGACGTCAGGATCGTCGGTGCGTACTTCGCCGGCTCCCTGGGCGGCGCGTTGCTGACGGCGCTCTCGGCGT
The DNA here is from genome assembly GCA_028278425.1 of Planctomycetota bacterium. Taxonomy (GTDB): domain Bacteria; phylum Planctomycetota; class UBA1135; order UBA1135; genus JANQEJ01. The sequence continues at coordinate 7,329 of JANQEJ010000252.1, forward strand.
GGCTCGCGAGCGGCTTCACCGAACCGCTCGGAGCGACGAGCCGCGTCGTTCTCTTCGCCCTGGCGGCCGCGCTGATCGTGCTCGTCAAGCGGGGGCCCCTGGCGGGGCGCCTGGCGTTGCCGGAGAACCGCCGGCAGATCCCGGCCGAGGTCTTCGGTGCCAGCCTCATTCGCGGTGCCCTCCGGTTCGGGTTCGAGATGGGAACCGGCGTCCGCACCTACGTGCCGACGGCCGCGCCGTACCTGTTGCTCGCCGGGCTGCTCCTGGCGCGACCGACGCTCGGCGCGGCGCTCCTGGTCGGGCTCGGTTTCGCGCTCGGGCGGGCGGTGCCCATGGTGGTCCAAATGGCTTCGATCGCCTCCGGTGAAGGACCCTCCGAGTTCTTCCTCAAGCGGACGCGGGAGTACGAGCCCGCTCTTGTGATCGTGTTGGTGCTCGCGGGCGCGGGGATGCTGATTTGGAGATGAGGGGTCCCGCACCGCCGATGGAGACGCGGCGCGTCCGGCTGCGCACGATCGCGGCGGGCGACAACCATTTCCTCTACAGCCTGATGACCTCGCCGCTGTCGGGCGGGCGGGCACGCTTCGCGGGCGCCACTCCCAGCCCCGACAAGGTCGCCCAGTCGCTGTGGGACTCGGTGCTGGCGCAGTTCATCGTCGAGCGTCCCGACACGGGCGAGCCGGTCGGCCTGGTCGCGATCTCGTCGCCGAACTTCCGCGACGGCTTCGCTTATCTCTCCGCCCTTGCGAGCCCGGAGGCCCGCACGTCGGGGCGCGTCGCCGAAGCGGTCTTGCTGGGCTTCCACTACGCCTTCTCCGGCTGGCCCTTCCGCAAGATCTACATGGAGGCGTCCGAGGTCAGCTACGCTCACTTCAAGAGCGGCCTCGGGCGGTACTTCAGCGAGGAGGGGAGGCTGCGCCGCCACCACTTCTGGAACGGGGAGTACGTCGACCTCGTCATCCTGGCCGTGTACCGGGAGACCTGGTCGGAGAACGTTCCGCGCGTCCTGCCGCGGCTGTGCCGGGACGTCGCGCCGGAAGGTCCCCGCTAGCTCCCGTCGGAACCGCCCGTCGAGCAGCACGGTCGCGGTGGGATGGCGGGATCGAATCGGTGGGGAAACGTGCGCCAACCCGGTCGGAGACGGTTGCCCTGTACCGATCGCGCATCGACACTGGGGCGACCATGACGCAAACGGAGCCTCCCTTCGTCGGCGCCGCGGCGCTCCTGTTCTCGCTCGTCGGCGCGGCGCAGGCCCAGATCACCGTCCAGGACCGCGCGGTCACGACCTACGCGCAGACCTACCACCAGGGAACCGATCTGGCCGACACGTCGCAGGACTCCGACGGAACCGACCAGCCCGGTCCCTTCCAGGCCGATCTCGCGAGCGTCGCGATCGCCTTCTTCAACTCCGCGCGGGCCGCCGCGGGGCAGACGAGCGACGTGGATCCTGCGACCGGCAGCTTCGACGCAACCGGCCACGCGACCGCGGAGCTCTACGTCCAGGGCACCGGCGACGCCGTGGGCGAGAGCCGCTTCGAGCTCATCTTCGCGACCGACGGCGCGGCGCGGCTCGTTCTGGACAGCCTGGTCCTGACCGTCGACGACACCTTCGCGGGCGGTTTCTCCTTCGACTACCCCGGCGAAGCGTCCGCGCGCCTCGAGGTGCGCGACGAGACGACGTTGGAGGTCGTCTACGCGCAGGAGGTCGTGCTCGACGACGTCGGCACCTACGCGGAGGTCGATCGGAACGACCCGCTCGAGCTCGCGCTCGGCGCCGGCACCTGGCGACTCTTCGTGCAGGCTTTAGCCGAGCACGAAGAGCCGAGCATCACCGAGGTCCAGGGCAGCCTCTCCGCCGCGACCTTCGAGTTCGCGGGCCGCTTCGTGCGCGCGCTGGAGGCCGACGTCGCCTCGATCTCCGTCGGGGCCGGCGGCGCGCAGCAGCTCACCCTGGACGCGGGCGGGACCTTCGCGGGCGACCTGTACCTCGTCATGGGCTCCCTCTCCGGCACCAGCCCGGGCTTTCCGGTCGGCGCGCACGTGCTGCCGCTCAACCCCGATCCGTACTTTCGGTTCACGTTGCTGCACCCGAATACGCCGCCGCTCTTGAGCTCGTTCGGTCTGCTCGACGCCGGGGGGCGCGCGGCGGCTTCGTTCTCACTCGCGGCGGGATCGGATCCCGCGCTCGTCGGGTTGACGTTGGATCACGCCTACGCGGTAGTCGACGCCGCCGGCCTGGTGGTGGAGCTCGCGAGCAACTCGGTGCCGCTACACCTCGACGTCTGAGCGCTTCGAGCTCCTTGGTCTTACGCCGCGCGGGCCTGCCGACGGTGGGCAAGCGGGCTAACATCGTGTGCCCAAACGTCCCCAGCCGTTATCGGGAGGAGAGACCGTGCCGTTCACCCGGGTCGCCGCGCTTCCGTGCTCCCTCGCCCTGCTCGCCGTTCCGCTGCCGGCGTGGCAGGGGCCCTGCGGTGAAGGCGCCGACGTCGAGACGCTGGGCCTCGCCACGCCCGGTGCCGCCGGGCCGCTCGAGCTCGCCCTCGAGGGCGCGCCGGTCGACGGCCTGCCGTTCCGCTTTCGCGTGCGCGGACTGCCGCCGACGGGTCACGGGTGCCTCGCGTTCAGCCTGCACGAGAGCCCGGTCTTCCTGCCGCCGTTCGGTGCGACCATCTACCCTTCGGCGCCGCTCATGACCGTCTTCGTCGCGGATGCGCAGGGTGAGTCGCCGCCGCTCCTGGCGCAGGCGGCGGTCGGGCCGGCGCTCTGCGGCGTCACGTTCGTCGCGCAGGCCGCGGCGACCGACGCGGCGGCTGCGGGTGGAGCCAGCTTCACCAAGGCGGTGCGCACGCGCTTCGGCGCCGGAGCCGCGGGGCCCTTGTTGCTCTCGGTCCCGGGGGCCTACCCGGTGGGCGGCAACCTGCTCGACGCCGCGGCCGCCGACCTGAACGGCGACCAGAACCTCGACGTGGCCTTCCTCGCGCTCGACACGGCCGGGCTCGACGAGGCGGTCTGGGTGCTCTTCGGCGGCGGGGACGGAACCTTTGGCCGGTCGCTCGAGCTGGGCACCGGAGGCACGTTCCCGAGTCGCTTCGCGGTGGGGGACGTCACGGCCGACGGGAACCCCGACATCGCCACGACCGCGAACGGAATCCGGCTGTTGCTGGGGGAGAGAGGGGGAGCCTTCGCGCCGCCCTTCTTCGTCTTCGAGGCGAAGAAGCTCGACGACGACCCCTCGGGGATCGCGATCGCCGACGTGGACGACGACGGGATCGGCGACATCCTGTTCACCCGCCAGTTCGTCCTCCCCGGCGACGTCGGGGTCCTGCTCTCGCTCGGCGACGGGACGTTCCTGGAGGGGCAGACGCTCCCCGTGGGGCGCGACCCGATCGACCTCGCGCTCGGCGACTGGAACCTGGACGGCGCCCTCGACTTCGCGACCGCCAACCGCGAGCTTGACGCCTTCGGGACGCAGGGGTCGGTCTCCACCGCCCTGGGCAACGGGGACGGCACCTTCGGCCCCGCGCAGACGATGGGCACCGGCACGCCGTCCTCGAGCCTCGCCGTTTGGGTCCGGACCGCGGACTTCGGCGCCGACGGCGTCCCCGACCTGGCGGCGCTGACGAAGTTCGGCGGCGACTCCGTGTGCGTCTTCACCGGCCTCGGCGGGGGCGGCTTCTCGGCGCCCGCGGTGCTCGCGGCCGGCACCCTCACGAACGACTTCCGCGTCGCGGACGTGGACCGCGACCTGTTTCCGGACATCCTGGTCGCCGCTTCCGTCGTGGGGACCGACGGGATCCGCATCTTCTTCAACGAAGGCGACGGCACGTTCGCTCCGTTCGTCACCCCGGACGTCGGAGGCGACGCCTGGTCGATCGCGGCCGGCGACTTCGACGGCGACCTCCTGCCGGATTTCGCCGTGACCGACGAGCTGGTGGACGAGGCGCGGCTCGTGCGGCACGGGCTCCTGCCTTAACCGTCTGGCCGGTCTAGCCGCCCGGGGTCGCGACCCTGTAGAGCTTTAGCTCGCGGTCGTCCGAGCCGCTCGCGAGCACTTCGCCGTTGGGACTGAAGGCGAGGCTGTAGAGCCGAGTGCGATGGGCAAGCACGCTTTCGATCAGCTCGCCCGACTCGAGGTCCCACACGAGGATGCGCCCGTCGCTCGCGCCGGCGGCGAGCCACGGCTGCTCCGGGTGCAGGGAGACGGGATAGAGCGTTAGGTCCGACTTGCCGGGGATCGCCACGGAGCGCACGAGCTCGTTTCGCTCGAGGTCCCACACGTGCGCCGTTCCCTTCGACGCGCTCCACGCGAGCGTGCGGCCGTCCGGGTGGAGGCTGAGCTCCTTCGCGGTTCCGCCGTCCCAGCGGATTTTCGCGTGGGGCTCGCCCGTTCGGGTGTCCCAGGCCCGAACGCCCTCGCCCGCGGATACGAGCACGCGGCCCTCGTCGACGAAGGCGAGGCCCTCCACGCGTTCTCCCGTCTCGATCGTGTGCAGCGCCTTCCCGGTCGGGACGTCCCAGAGGATCATCCGCCCCTTCGCGTCGCCGGTCGCCGCGAGCTCACCGCTCGGGTGAACCGCCGACGCGTAGACGGTCGCGCCGTGCCCCAGGAGCGTGGCGATCACCTTCATGTCGTCCGCGCGCCACACGCGAACGCGCTTGTCGGTGGAGCCGGTGACCACGAGCTCGTCCTTCGGACCGAAGGACACCGTCGAGACTCACCATCACCCGCCGGGGCGGGGGAGGTCGACGCGTCGGAGCTCCTCGGCTTCGGCGCTCCACAGGCAGACGCGACCGTCCGCGCTCCCCGAGACGAGCCGCCCCTTGGAATCGAAGGCGAGGCAGCGCACGCGCGCCCGGTGCGCCTCCAGCGTGCGCCAGGGGGTCAGGATCTCGGCTCGCCGGCCGACTTCGACCGGGAGAACCTCCGGCAGCGCGAGAGCCAGGGCCAGGAGTGCGACATGCATGACAGGACCCTTTCCGAGAGTCTAGTACGCGCGCTCCGGCCGCTCCGTTTGCATTGTGCGACTTGCGGCGCGGCCGCGGGCGACCGTACGGTCGCGGGATCATGAGGAAGACCTACAGGGCAAGGTGGAACCGTGCAGTCGATTGAGCTCGTGCGCGACAACCTGAAGAAGAGCCGCGACCGCGTCCTCGCGCGGGTCGAGGACATGCGCGAGCACTGCGTGGTCTTCCCGACCCCACACGGCGGCGCCCACACGCTCTGGGTGCTCGGGCACCTGGCCTACATCGAGGGGCTCGTGATCCAGAGGTTCATGCTCGGGGAGCCGAACCCGCTGGCCGGGTGGGAGGAGCCCTTCGACGGAGCGGACACGACCGCGGACGCGACCCGGTATCCTCCGTTCGACGAGGTCCTCGCCAAGTGCCGCGAGATGCGGGAGTCGACCCTGGCGCTCGTCGAGTCGCTCTCCGAGGACGACCTCGACAAGGCGAGCGCCGCCGCCCCCGCAGGCTTCGAGGACACCTTCGGCACGTACCGCCTTTGCCTGCAAATGGTCGCCGACCACTGGTACATGCACCGCGGCCAGTTGGCGGACGCCCGGCGGGCCGCGGGGCTGCACCGGATGTGGCTCTAGGCCAGGACTAGCGGACGAGCCTGAGCAGCTCCGGCACCTCGCCCCCGCGTCCAAGCTCTTCGAGCGTTTCCGCGAGGTGGGGGAGCTCGAACCGCAGCGGGTGCGTCGGCGGGAGCTTGAGCGCACCGCCGCCCTCGGCTCGCGCCGCGAGATCGCTGAGGAGGTCGGGGAGGTACGGCTCCGCCTCGTCCCGCCGGCCGGCGAGGACCAGCGCGCGGAGCCGGCCGGACCGCAGCGCCAGGACCTCCAATCCGCCGGAGCCTTCCTCGCTCGCCTCCAAGGGCCTTCACGGAGACCCCTCCCGAGCCCCCCCAGCAAAATCCGAAAACCGCGCAGCGGCCCGCAGGCCTACGGAGCCTGCGGCCCGAGGATCGCGAGCACCGCCGACAGCTCGGGGACGGCGAAGGTCTGCTGCTGGGTCCCGCCCGGATAGACGTAGGGCACGACGGGCCCGTTCGCGAACGACGTGATGACCTCGAGGTCGTAGGTGGCTCCCGGGGTGAAGCCGTACTCGCTCAGGTCGAGGTCGACCGTGACCACCTGGTCCCCGGCCGCGCCCGGTCCCTCGGGGACCAGCGGATCGGCGTCGTCGGTCCAGCTGATGAGCAGCAGCCCGACGCGCGGGATCGCGGGGTCGCCGAACACGGCGGCGTACACCATGGGCTGGAGCCAGGATCCCGGCTGGTCCACCGAGAGGTTGTGCACCTCCGCGTCGACGAGGGGCGAATCGGTCTGAGGCTCGCGGAGCCGCTCGCCGAACACGATCAGGTCGCGTGCGTCGTCCTGCTTGAGCACGGCCATGCAGTTCTCGATCAGCTCGACGGAGAGGGCGATGTTCTCGAAGGCGGGATCCGCGATCTGCTGGCTCAGCGTCTCGGGGCCGAGGACCGCGCCCGCGAAGGGCTCGCCGCCCTGGAACGCGTGCGCGGCGAAGTACTGCCGCACCGCGCGGTTCCGCCGGTCCGACGTGGGGTAGCTCAAGCTGATGACCTGGTTGCTCCCGGTCATCTGGTAGTCGTTGTAGACCGTCTGGAAGAAGGGCGCGCGCGCGACGTTGCCCGCCTTCGACGTCTTGAAGCCGCTGTAGCGGTTCCAGGTGGCCTCGACGACGCCCAGGAAGGGCTCGCTCACGCCCTCGGTCATGAGGAAGTACTCGGGGTCTCCGCCGGGCATGGTCCGCATGTCGAGCTTCAGGTCCTCGAGGATCTTGCGCTTGCCCTGAGTCCAGTACCGGCCGTCGCCCTCGGGGTGGTCGCCCGCTCCGATGTGCCCGGCGTCGTAGCAGAGCTTCGGATCGGCGTGGTAGGCGTCGATGTAGCAACCCGCGACGCCAATCTGTGCGTTCACGTGGCGCGCGTAGTCGTTCGGGAAGGACGTCCCGAGGCAAAGGGCGTTGTACGTGCCCTGCTTCTCGCAGTATCGCGCGCCGCAGGCGGCGGTCCGGTCGACGAGCGGAGTCGACACGGTGATGATCTCGCCCGTCTCGCGCTTGACCGTGTAGGCGTCGAGCGAGACGCCGGCGTACCCGGTCACGTAACTGGAGCCGTAGCCCGCGGCGGCGGGGTGGTAGTAGTCGACCCCGAAGTAGGCCGAGGTCGGGAACTGCGACGGGAGCACCGGCGCGGCCGCGAGAAACTCGGGCCGGACGGGAAACCAGTCGCCCAGCTTGCTGAGGTTGGAGTCGTAGTCCCAGAGCTGCGCGCGCTGGAGGATCGACTGAACGCCGAACTCGGCGGCCGCGCTGCTGAGCTGGTTCGTCCACTGGCCCCACTGGAAGTAGTCGAAGGTGGGGTCGCAGATGCCCGAACGGACCTCGACCGGAGCGCTCGCGGAGAGCTTGGAGCCTCCCGCTCCGGGCGGGCCCTTGATGGGCGGAGCCGCGCAGCGAGCCGGAACGACGGTCGCGATCATCTCCGCGTCGAGGGCGTGCTGCGAGAACTCGGGGTTGTCTCGCATCGTGCCCCGCGCCACCCAGGGAGCGCCCTGGCCGATCACCCAGCTCCGGTAGAAGCGCGCCGCGTCGTACCAGTCGCCGCGCAGCGCGGTGAGCACCGTGGGGAACGGAAACGCGGCCGGCGCGTCCGCGGGTTGGAGGTTGTCCACGGGATAGTGCTGGACGCCGAAGATCATCGCCGGCTGCGCGCAGTCCCCCGGGTTCGGCGAGCAGATCTCGAGCCCGTAGGGCTTCAGGTTGTCGTCCAGGTCGCGTGTGCCCCAGAAGAGCACGGGGCCGGGCGCGCCGCCGGGGTCCTCGCGGTAGTAGGCGTTCCACTGCATGGAGAGGGTGCCCGGGTGCGACGGAGTGCCGATGGGATCGGTCGGGGTGAAGTCGACCAGCGACGTCGCGAGGACGTTGGGGTTCGTCAGCGGATCGAAGAAGAGGACGCCGAGGAACAAGGGGCTCGCGAGGATCTCGGTCGCCGGGTCGTTCAGGGGATCCGCGCCGAGCAGCAGCTCGAGCCGGTAGAGCGAGAGCGTCGCGGAGGGAGCCGGGTCGACCTCGAGCGCGAAGGAGACCACGTCCTCGCCGTTGAACGCGTTCGCCCTGAGGGTCACGTCGAGCGCCGGAAGCTCGCCTTGCGCCGGAGCCGACCACGTCGCGGTCACCTCGTCCCCGGCCGGGGCCTCCGCGATGGAAACCGACCCGCCGACGATCTGGCTCGGCCGCAGCGGAAGCAGCCCTCCGTCCGAGATGCGGCGGAACGTGAGCTCCCACGCGTCCGCTCGAGCGAGATCGATGGAGACGCCGGTGTCGGCGTTCGTCACCTGGACGAGCTCGATCCCGATCGACGCGTCCGGGGCGTAGTCCAGCGTCACGATGCCGTTGCCGATCTGCTGGGCGGAGGTCCTCGAAGGAACGAGGGGGAGCGACAGGGCGCAGACGAGGATCCAGAAGCGGGCGGTGTGCACGAGCAATGGCCTCCGAGGGTGCAGCGCAGGGCCGCGACGCGTCGTACGTGTCCACGGATTCTACTGGGAGCGAGCCGGCCGTGCCGGTTGCCGCGAGCGCTACGGGCTCTCCGGCCCGAGGATCGAGAGCACCGCCGACAGCTCGGGCACCGGGAACGTCTGCTGTTGCGTCCCCCCCGGATAGGTGTAGCTCCCGACGGGTCCGGTCGAGGACGAAGTGATCACCTGGAGATCGTAGGTGGCCCCCGGCGTGAAGCCGTACTCGCTCAGGTCGAGGTCGACCGTGACCACTTGGTCTCCCGGCGCGCCTGGCCCGACGGCGGTCAACGGATCGGAAGCGTCGGTCCAGTTGACAAGGAGAAGTCCGATCCGGGGCGTCGTGGGGTCGCCGAACACCGCGGCGTACACGAAGGGTTGGATCCAGGAGCCCGGCTGCTCCACCGAGAGCTGCGTCAGCGAAAGGTCGACGACGGGCGAATCGGTGGTGGGTTCGCGGAGCCGCTCGCCGAACACGATCAGGTCGCGGGCGGAGCTCTGCTTCAGCACGGCCATCGAGTCCTCGATCAGCTCGACGGTGAGGGCGACGTTCGCAAAGGTGGGGTCCGCGAGCTGCTGGCTCAACGTCTCGGCGCCGAGGACCGCCCCCGCGAAGGGCTCGCCGCCCTGGAACACGTGCGCGGCGAAGTACTGCCGCACCGCGCGGTTTCGACGCGCCGAGGTGAGGAACTCGAGGCTGACGACCTCGTTGCTCCCGGTCATCTGGTAGTCGTTGTAGACCGTCTGGAAGAGCGGCGCGCGCGCGACGTTGCCCGCCTTCGACGTGGTGAAGCCGCTGTAGCGGTTCCAGGTGGCCTCGACGACGCTGAGGTAGGCCTCGCTGACTCCCTCGGTCATGAGGAAGTACTCGGGGTCGCCTCCGGGCATGGTGCGCATGTCCATCTTCAGGTCCTCGAGCACCTTGCGCTTGCCCCGGGTCCAGTACCGGCCGTCGCCCTCCGGGTGGTCGCCGGCGGAGATGTGGCCCGGGTTGTAGCAGAGCTTCGGATCGGCGTGGTAGGCGTCCACGAAGGTGCCCGACGCGTTGACGAGCCCGTTCACGTGGCGCGCATAGTCCCCGGGAAAGGAGGTCCCGAGGCAAAGCGCGTTCTGCGTGCCCTGCTCCTCGCAGGGTCGCACGCCGCAGGGGACGGTCCGGTCGACGAGCGGGCTCGACACGGTGACGGTTTCGCCCGTCTCGCGTTTGACCGTGTAGGCGTCCACCGAAACTCCGAGGTGCCCGGCGACGTAGCTCGATCCGTAGCCCGCGGCGGAGGGGTGGTAGTAGTCGACCCCGAAGTAGTTGGCGAACGGGAACTGCGCCGGGAGCGTGAGCGCCGCCGCCTGATACTCGGGTCGGATGGGAAACCAGTCCCCGAGCCAGTTGAGGTTGGAGTTGTAGTCCCAGAGCTGCGCGCGCAGAAGGATGGATTGAACGCCGAGCTCCGCCGCCATGCTTCCCATCTGGTTCGTCCACTGGCCCCACTGGGCGTAGTCGAACGTGGCGTCGCACTTGCCCGGCCGCGACTCGGCCGACGCGCTCACGGGAACCTTGGAGGATCCCGGGCCGGACGGACCCTGGACGGGCGGAGTGTCGCAGCGCGCGGGGAGCACCGTGGCGATCATCTCCGCGTCGAGGACGTGCTGCGAGAACTCGGGGTTGTCCTTCATCGCGCCCTGCGCGACCCAGGGCGCGTTCTGGGCGAGGACCCAGCTCCGGTAGTAACGCGCCGCGTCGTACCAGTCGCCTCGCAGCGCGGTGAGCACCGTGGAGAACGGGAAGGCCGCGGGCGCGTCGGCCGGCTGGAGGTTGTCGGCGGGATAGTGCTGGACGCCGAACATCATCGCCGCCTCGGCGCAGTTCCCCGGGTTCGGAGCGCAGATCTCGAGGCCGTAGGGCTTCAAGTTGTCGTCCAGGTCCCGCGTGCCCCAGAAGAGCATGGGTCCCGGCGTACCGCCCGGGTCGTCGCGGTAGTAGGCGCTCCACTGCATGGAGAGGGTGCCCGGGTGCGACGGCGTGCCCAGGGGATCCGTCGGGGTGAAGTTCACCATCGAGGTCGCCAGGACGTTGGGGTTCACCAGGGGATCGAAGAAGAGAACGCCGAGGAAGAGAGGGCTCGCGAGGACCTCGGTCGCCGGGTCGTTCAGGGGATCCGCGCCGAGCAGCAGCTCGAGGCGGTAGAGCGAGAGCGTCGCCGAGGGGGCCGGGTCGACCTCCAGGGAGAAGCTGACCACGTCGTCCCCGGCGAACGCGTTCGCCTTGAGCGTGACGTCGAGCGGCGGGATCTCGCCCTGGGCGGGGGCCGTCCACGTCGCGGTGACCTCGTCTCCGGCGGGGTTCCGAACGATGGAGACCGAGCCGCCGACGATCTGGCTCGGACGAAGTGAAAGCAAAGCGCCGTCCGAGATGCGCCGGAACGTGAGCTCCCAGGCGTCGGCTCGAGCGAGACCGATCGAGACGCCGGTGTCGGCGTTCGCCACCTGGACGAGCTCGATCCCGAGCGACGCGTCCGGGGCGTAGTCCAGCGTCGCGATGCCGTTGCCGATCTGCTGAGCGGCCGGCCGGGACGCGAAGAGGAAGATCGATAGGGCGGTCGCGAGGATCCGGAAGTGAGGGGGTTGCACAGGCAAAGGCCTCCGTGGGTGCAGCGCAGGGCCGGCGACGTGCGGTACAGGTCCGCGGATTCTACGTCGAAGCGCGGCCGGAGGGCGAGAAGCGTGGCTCTCGTGGAGCTTGCGGCGCTCCCGCCGCTACCGCGTCACGCGGTGACCGGCACGCGCTCCCGGAAGGGGGAAACCTCCGGGACGCCGTCCTTCCAGACGCCGCCCACCTCGTAGAGGCAGCGCACCTGCATGTAGCGGAAGAACATCTCGATCACCGCGGTCTCGACGCCCGGCTTGCGGGCCATCGCGTCCGCGACCTCGGCGAACATCCGCTTCTCCGCCTTGTTGCGCCGGAAGAACTTCTTGAGGAGGTTCACCGCCTCGCGCTCGACCGGTCGCGACTCGCGGGGCGGCTTGCGCTCGGGAGCCAGCGGCCCGAGCTGGGGCCCCATCGCCTCGATCATGCGCAGGAGCCTGCGGCCGACGTTCTCCGGCGCGTAGAGTCTGTTGCAGAGCCATTGCAGCCCTTCGGTGAGCTCCTCGCCGGTCATGAGCTTGGGCGCGATGTTGCTGTGCCAGGGCGACGAGCCGTGGCTCCCCTCGAGCTCCACCAGCCGGCCGTCGCGCTCCATCCGCTCGTACAGGGGCGTCGACGCCGGCGCCGCCAGAGCGTTGACGTTGAAGATCGGAACGGGCGAGCGCATCGCGAAGTCGAGCTGGACGTCGAAGATGTCGTAGTCGTCGTGGTCGAAACCGACGATCATGCCGCCGATCACCGCGATGCCGTGCGCGAGAAAGACTTCGAGCTCTTCGATCAGGTCGATGCCGACGTTCTGACGTTTGCCGGTCTCCCTGAGGCTTTCGGCGTTGGGCGTCTCGATGCCGATGAAGACCCAGGTCATCCCGGCCTCGCCCATGAGCCGCATGATCTCCGGGTCGCGTGAGGCGTCGATCGAGAGCTGCGTGCCGAAGGAGACCGGCTCCGCCCGGCTGAGGTTCCAGTCGCGGAGCCCCGCCAGGAGCTCCTTCGCCCGGCTGCGATAGACCGTCAGGTTGTCGTCGGAGAGGAAGACGGCGCGATAGCCCAGGTCGTACAGAACGTCGAGCTCGGCGGTGATCTGCGCGACGTCCTTGTGCCGCTGCTTGCGGCCCAGGTACTGGATGACGTCGCAGAACTCGCACTCGAACGGACACCCGCGCGAGGTCTGGACGGCTCCCAGGAGCGCGCGGTGGTTCTTGTAGAGGTCCCACCGCGGTACCGGCGAGGACCGGATGTCGGGCTTGTCGCCCGTGTACTCCGCCTTCCAGCCCCCCGCGTCGAGGTCGGCGAAGAATCCCGCCGCGATCTCCTCGAGCTCGCCGAGCACGAGGATGTCGCAATGGCCGCGCACCAGCTCGGGCGACAGCGACGCGTAGGGCCCGCCGATGATGACGGTCTTTCCGCGGCGCCGGAACTCGTCGGCGAGCACGAGCATCCGGTGCTCTTGCGCCACCTTGCCCGTGATCCCGACGTAGTCGGCCGGGTGGTCGAAGTCCACCGGCTCGAGGTACTCGTCGCACACGGTGACGTCCCAGTCGGCGGGCGCGAGGGCGGCGACGGTGACCAGCGCGAGGTCGGCGCTGGCCTGGGCGGGCTCGAAGCCCGAGTGCTCGTAGACCTCAGCTCCGAAGTGCGTGGGGATCTCGGAGCGAGGATTGACGAGGTAGAGGGATTTTGCCAAGCGAACGACCTGCCGTGAGGGGAGAGGGGACCGCAGGGAGACTCTCTCGTCGCGACCGGTGTCCGTCAACGGGCACGAACGTTCCGAGGAGTCGGTCGTCGCCCAAGGGGTTGGAGCGCGCCGGGTTAGGCGTGTCCTGCAATCCGGCAGGTCAGCCGACGTGCGCCGGCCGCGATGGACGTCGTCCCTACCTAAGGCACGACCTGCACGTCGGAGATCTCGCCGATCGAGACCCCGCCGGTGAGGTCGAACGACAGGGCGGCCGCGCGAACGCTCACGCCCGGAGGAAGCGTTCCCGGGATCAGGGGCGTCGCGCCGGAACCGCCGGAGAGGCTCGTCCCCAGCGAGCCGAAGATCTGACCTGTCGAGAAGAGGAAGAGCGCGTCGGGAAAGAGGCCGAGATCGCGCGGGTCGCCGAAGCCGACGGGCAGAGACCCCGGCGCGTTGGAGAGCAGCACCGCCCCGAAGGCCGCGCCGCCGAACTCGCTCAGCTCGAAGCGAAACCCGGGCGGGAGCGCGCTCTCCACGAAGTCGAGCGTCGGCACGCGATAGCCGCCGACGTAGAGGTCGAGGTTGCCGAAGAGCTGGCCCGCGGGCCAGGTGTGGATTCGGTTCCCGTAGAGCGCGTTGCTCGCGAACGTGCCGACCGCCGGAGAGCCCGCGATGGGCGCGCCGGCGACCTGGAGCGGCGGCTTCCACGTCGCTCCCCCGTCGAGCGACAGCGCCGAGAACACCTCGCCGGTGTAGTAGCCGGAGTAGCCGAACGACATCCACGTGCGGCCGTCGGCGGCGTGTACCGAGCCGCGCTCGGGGATGACGCCGAGGATGCCGCCGCTCGAGACCTGCGCCTCGTTCCACGTGACGCCGCCGTCGAAGGTCGTCGCCGCGAAGAGCTCGGTGTTCCCGAGCACGCCCAGGCGCGTGTCGTCCCACCCCACGGCCACGCTGCCCGCGTCGGGGTCGGCGACGACCGCGACCCGGGCGAACCCGGTCTGCGTGCCTGGCGGCGCCTGGTCCACCCGCTGGTCGGGACCGAAGGTCAGCCCCTGGTCCAGCGAGACGATCGCGTGGATCTCCGGCGAAAGGATGGACGCGATCTCCTCGCTCCAGCCGACGGCGACGATCGGCGGCGCGGCGACGAGATGGAAGCCCAGCCCCACGGCGTCGCCGACGCCGGGCCCGCTCGCGTCGAGCATCACGTCCGCGGGCAGGAAGGTCAGCCCGCCGTCGGTCGAACGCTGGTAGAAGACGTCGTTGCCCGAAGGCGCGTGCCGGTTGTCCGACCACGCGACGTGAACGACGCCGGCCGCGACCTCGATCTGATACGCGGCGTCGACGTCGGCCAGGGAGAGCTGTCGTTCGATCGGGAACGTCGCGCCGCCGTCGTGCGAGGCGACGAAGCGCGCGCGCTCGATGTTGGGGGAGGGGAGGTCGACGACGATGACGAAGTAGACGCGGTCGGCGCCGGGCCCCGCCTCCGCCTCGAGGTCCCAGCCGAACGTCGCCGCCTCGCCGGGCAGGTAGTCGTTGGGAACGCGCACCTCGGGCGAGAGCGTTCCCGCCGTCGCGTCGTAGACGCGCAGAAAGAGCTCCTTCGTCCCAAAGCGCTCGTCGGCGTACGCCACGTACACGCGATCCTCCACGATCGCAATGCTGTCGCCCGAGAGCGTCTCCGTCAGGCCCGGCAGCGTGTCGATCCGCACCGGCGCCGACCACGTAACGCCGCGGCCGTCGGACGTACGCAGGTAGAGCTCTTGCGCGCCGTAGTCGGTGTAGGTGAGCACGCTCAGGTCGCCGGCCGACGCCACCGACGAGCCGACCCCCGCGCCGAAGGAACCGAGGACCTGCGGCTCGCGCGGGTTTTGCGCAAGCGAGGCGGTGCACAGCGCGAGGAGGGGAACGAGCGAAAGGGCGGGCCTAGGCAACATGGCGAAGCTCCCGGGTTGGAGGGTGGATCTGGGCGTCGCTTGTACGATGGCTCAAGCGCCGAGTGCAGCCACGGTACCGAACTCGCGGCGCCGCGGGCAGATGGGGGGATTACTGGGCGACGAGGCCGAGCAGCCCCGAGCACCTTCCGATTCGTATGGAGTACTTCGGTGCGTTCGCGCAATCGCCAATGGAGCTCTGTCGTGAGAAGGCCTTGGGCGCGGACGTCGTGGTCGTCGTTGTTGCTGATCGCTATGGCTGGGTACCGCGCGAGGACCAGGCAGGCGACGCGCCCGACCGGGGAGTTTCGTGAATCGGCGAAGAACTCCGCCGCGTCCGCTCCGGACGCCGCGGGAAGGCGCGCCTTGGCGCCCCGCCTCGGCCGGCGAGACGAGGGCGTATGATCCCAGGCCTCGACGCGCGCCGCGAAGCGCCGCGTCGACACGGACTCGATCTCGCTCGGTACCGGCGGCGCTCAGACGTTCACGCTCGATCCTGGGCCGCCCCTCGCGAGCTCCTTCGGGATCCTCAGCGGCGGAGGATCGGCGACGGCGCAGTTCGGCTTGGTGCCAGGTCTCAGCCCGTTGCTGGTGGGCCTGACGCTGAACCACGCGTTCGCGGTGCTGGACGCGGGGACGCTGTCGGTGAGCTTCGTCAGCAACGCCGTTCCGCTCGTCTTCGCCCCTTGAGCGCGGGGACGGCCGGTCGCGCTTGGGAGGCGACGGCCGCGTGAATACCCTGGAGGGCCGTGCGCACGGGCGCCGAGCCAGGCTGCTCTCGTGCAGGTTCCCACGGCGAAGACAAGTCCGATGAAGGCTCCGGAACGGCCTCCGGCCATGTCCCCGACTCAGCTCGTGGGCTTCTTCCTATGGCGCGCCGGGCTTCTGCTCGTTGCCGGCTACTCCGCCTTCCGAGCGGCGCGCCTTGCGCTGCGCTTCATCGACCTCCCGTCCGAGCTCGAGGTCGGCCTCGGTCTCGTGCTCGCGGGCGCGTTCCTGGTCCTCCTGTCGCTGGTGCTCGAGCGCATCGTCGACGCGCGCGAGGAGAGGAGGCTCGCCGAATGATCCGTCTGGTCCGAACCAGCGGCTTCCTTTTGATCGTCGCGGGGATCGTCGTGATCCTCGTGTGGCTGATCGAGCCTCTGCGGGAGGCCGTGCGCGAGATCTGGCCCCACGTGCGCTCCCTGCCCTGGCCCCTCCAGCTCGGATTCGCGTTGGCCGCCGTCGGTCTGCTCCTGCTCCTGGCCTCGCTCGTCTGGGAACGACTGGGGGAACGCGAGCGCGACCGCGAGCTGCTCGACGACGAGCCCTGATGAAGGAACCAGAACCCCTCGAGGAGAACGTCCGACATGCTGACCGTGAACACCGACTTCGTCCCCGATCACAAGGTCCGCGAGGTGCTCGGCATCGCGCGCGGCAGCACCATCCGCGCCAAACACCTCGGCAAGGACATCATGGCGGGCCTGCGCACGCTGGTCGGCGGCGAGATCAAGGAATACACCGAGATGATCGTCGAGTCGCGCAACGAATCCGTCCGGCGCATGGAAGCGCAGGCGGAGAAGATGGGCGCCGACGCCATCATCAACGTGCGCTTCGTCACCTCCCAGGTGATGGCCGGCGCGGCCGAGCTCCTGGCGTACGGCACGGCGGTGAAGCTCGAGCGCGAGGCTTGAACGACGGCCCCGGCCGGCAAGTTGCGCGAAGCGGCGAAGAAAGAAGAGAAATACGAGGCGACGGAGGCACGGCGGGTCGCCAACTGGATGTCCCTTGCGGGCGTTCGGTTCCCTGACACGATGGAGCCCCGCAGAAGGAGAAGGCCCGTGAAGCTCATCGCGCTGTCCTCGATCTGCTGCGGCGTCGTCGCCGCCACCGCCGGCGCGCAGTCGTCCTGCGGAGCCGGCGTGCTGAGCAAGGAGCTCGACGCCGGGGCGCCGGGACCCGTTCTCTGGACGCCCGACGGGGCGCCCGTGGTGGGCGGGCCCTTCGCGCTGCAGGTGGTCGACGGGCCGCCGGGTGCCCTCGGGCTCCTGGGGTTCAGCCTGGTCCAGAGCCCGGTGTTCCTGCCCCAGTACGGGGCGACGCTCTACCCCGGGCCGCTCGCCTTCACGTTGCCGTTCGTGCTCGACGGCGCGGGGGCCGCGCCCGCGACCTTCGTCTTCGATCCGCTGAGCTCTCTCTTCTGCGGCGCGGAGATGACGGTCCAGGCGGCGGTGGCGGACGCCGCGGCCACCGGCGGCGCGGCGCTGACCAACGGGCTGCAGCTCCGGGTCGGGGTGCAGGACGGTCCGCTCTTTCCGATCTCCGGCGTGCCGGTGGGCGAGGGACCGCTGTCGCTGGCCAGCGCGGACCTGAACGGCGACGGCGTGCCGGAAGTGATCGCGGTGAACGACACCAGCGACGATCTGTCGCTCCTGCTCGGGGAGGCCGACGGCTCGCTCGCGCCGGCGACGACGTTCACCGCCGGGCTCGCGCCCAGCTTCGCGACCTTCGGCGACTTCGACGCGGACGGCAACGCCGATCTAGCCTCGGCGGATCACGACGGCGACAGCGTGTGGATCCTGCCCGGCGCCGGCGACGGCAGCCTGGGAGCCGGCGCGAGCTATCCCGGCGGCATCGCGCCGAGCTGCGTGACCCGCGGCGACTTCAACGCGGACGGCGCGCTGGACCTGGCGCTGACCAACCTCGACGCGAACGCGGTCTCGGTGCTGCTGGGCGCGGGCGACGGCAGCTTCGGGGCGCCGGCGAGCTTCACGGCCGGGACGCGGCCGGCGCACCTCGAGAGCGCGGACCTCAACGCCGACGGGACGGTGGACCTCGCGGTGGCGGCCGAAGGTCCTCCCGGCCAGGGAGGCGGCGTCTCGATCCTGTTGGGCGCGGGCAACGGCAACTTCGCGGAGGGGTCCGTCTTCACCGCCGGGTTTCGCCCGGACAGCCTGACGCTCGGCGACCTGAACCAGGACGGCATCGAGGATCTGGTGGTGGCCGCCGGTGGTCAGTTGATCTTCGGCCCGTCCGGCGACCTGCGGGTGTTCTTCGGCAACGGGAACGGGACTTTCGCGGACGGTCCCGTACTCCACAACGACAACAGCCGCCACGCGGCCATCGAGGACTTGAACGGCGACGGCCTGCCGGACGTGGCCGCGGCGGTCTTCCGGCCCAGCAGGGGGCTGTCGGTCTGGCTCGCGTCGGGCGCGGGGGCCTTCGGCGAACCGACCAACTACCTCCCGGTGTCGCCCTATTTCGTGCTGGCCGAGGACCGGGACGGCGACGGCAGCGCCGACCTGACGGTGGCCGAGGCCGTGGCGAACAACGTGACCGTGCTGCCGGGGCAGGGCGGCGGCAGCTTCCCCGACCCGCCCCTGTACGAAACCGGCCCCCTGCCCGGCTCGGTGGCGCTTGTCGATCTCGAGGGAGACGGCGACCTGGACGCGCTGACCGGCAACCACGCGAGCGACGACGTCGCCGTGGTCCTGGGCGCCGGCGACGGCACCTTCGGCACGCCGAGCGCCTACCCGGCCGGGAACAACCCGCAGGTCGAGAGCACGGCGGACCTGAACGGCGACGGCGCGCCCGATGTTTTCACGGTGAGCCCGCTGGACGACACCTACGCCGTGCTGCTCGGCGCCGGCGACGGCAGCCTGGGCGCCGCGGTGCCCGTGGCAGCCGGCGACGAGCCGCTCGGTGCGGTCGTGCGAGACCTCAACCTCGACGGGACGCCGGACGTCGCGGTGTTGAACAACAACGACGGCGCCGTGATGGTGGCCTTCGGTCAGGGCGAGGGGACCTTCGCAGCGAGCTCGGTCGAGCCCGTGGGTTCCAACCCGCGCGACATCGACAGCGGCGACCTGAACCTGGACGGTTTCCCGGACCTGGCGGTCGCCAACCGGCAATCGGACGACGTGACGCTCTTGATCGGCCTCGGCGGGGGCGCCTTCGCCGCCGGCGTGTCCCTCGCCGCGCCCGACGGCCCCGACTCCATCGCGATCGCGGACCTGAGCTCCGACGGCGCACCGGATCTGGTCGTGGGCACGCAGGAGGACGGCGATCTAGGCGTGCTGCTGGGCGCCGGCGACGGCACCTTCGCTCCCTTCGCGACCTACGGCCCTCCGATCGCCCAGAACGACCTGGAGCTCGTGGACCTCAACGGCGACGCGATCGCGGAGATCGCCTACGTGGCGACGACCCGCAACCTGCTGATGGTGCTGACCGGCGCCGGCGACGGCAGCTTCGACGCCGGCGCTCCGTTCTCCGACGGCGACGCCTCCCGGGTCGCGAGCGGCGACCTCGACGGAGACGGGGTGCCCGACCTGGCCCTGTCCACCGACGTGGGCTTGTTGCTGATGATCAACCAGCTCGGCGAGTAGCGCTTCGTCCCCGCGACCGGGAGCCCGGAAACCCGGTGCACCGCTCGGACTCCGAGTCTGCCAGACTGTGAGGCGTGCAACGGAACAAGCGCTTCCACCGGGCGGCGGGCGACCGATCGCCCGGCTCGTGCGGGTCGATGGTCGCCGGCGCGCTGGAGCTCGCGGGAGCTGCCGCCGACGGGGGTCGCACCGTCGTGCTCGTCGAAGGGGGCAGCGACGAGCTGGCGCTCCACGCGCTGGCCGACCGTCGTGGTCGGGACCTCCGAGCGGAGGGCATCACGACCGTCGCGATGGGCGGGGCGACGAACATCGGGCCCTTCTTGAGTTCTTTGGGTTCGCGGGGCGCCGACGTCGCCGTGGCCGGCCTCTGCGACGCCGGGGAGGAGCGCCACTTCCGGCGTGCGCTCGAGCGGGAGGGCTTCGGCGCGGACCTCACGAGGACGGCCATGGAGACGCTCGGGTTCCACGTCTGCGATGCCGACCTGGAGGACGAGCTGATCCGCTCCCTCGGCGCCGACGCGGTGCTGGAAGTCGTCGCCGGGCAGCGTGAGCTGGCGGCCTTCCGAACCTTCCAGAAGCAGCCGGAGTGGCGCGAACGCCGCGTGGAAGCGCAGTTGCGGCGCTGGTTGGGCTCGCAGTCCCTGCGGAAGTCTCGCTACGCGACGCTGCTGGTGGGTGCGCTGGATCTCGACCGTGTGCCCGCGCCCCTGGACCGCCTGCTCGCGCACGTCACCACTCCGTCCAGGCGCCCGGACGAGGCGGACTCCCACGGCGCCTGAGGTGCTCCCGTGGACGCCCGGCAAGCCCGGGGGAATCGGGTACCCGGTTGCTGCGCTCGTGGGTAAGGTCGAGGGGCTCCCCATTACCTTCGAGGATCGCCATGCGGACACCCTTCCGTCTCGCATCGCTCGTGCGGCTGGCACCGCTCGTCTTGTGCACGTCGTCCGCGGCCCAGCTCCCGGGCGACGTCCTGGCCTGGACCGAAACCACGCAGGGTTTCGCCGCCGGGGTTCCCTTCGATCCATACGTCGGCGCGGGCCTCGCCGCGCTCGGCGATCTCGACGGCGACGGCACGGGCGACGTCGCCGTCGGCTCGCCCGAATGGACGGGCACCACGGGCTCGGTCTACGTCTTCCTGATGAACGCGGACGGAACGCGGAAGGCGAGCGTGCGGATCGCCGACGGCGTCGGCGGCCTGCCGGCGGGCTTGCTCGACGCGAACGACCGCTTCGGCAGCTCGGTCGCCGCGCTCGGCGACCTGGACGGCGACGGCACGACCGAGCTCGCGGTCGGCGCGATCGGCGACGACGACGGCTCGACCTGGGTGGGCGAGTTCCCGGGCGCGGTGTGGATCCTGTTCCTGAACACCGACGGCACCGTCAAGGCGCACGCGAAGCTCTCGGAGACCGCGGGCGGCTTCGGCTTCGACATCTACCACGCGTGGTTCGGAGCGGCCGTGGCCGGGCTCGGCGACGTCGACGGCGACGGCGTGCCGGACCTCGCGGCGGGGGCGTGGAACTACGTCTCGGGCGTGCTCGGCGCCAACAAGGGCGCGGTGTTCGTCGTGCTCCTGAACGCCGACGGCAGCGCGAAGGCGACGCAGCGCATCTCGGACGTGGAGCTCGGCGGCGTGTTCTTCGGCGACCCGGACTTCGGGGCGGCGCTCGAGTTCCTCGGAGACCTCGACGGCGATGGTGCGCCGGAGCTCGCGATCGGCGAGCCGGACGCGTACATCGGCTTCGCGAAGCGCGGAGGCCTCTGGATCGTCTCGCTGAACAACGACGGGACGCTCAAGACCGCCTTGGAGATCCAGCCGACGGTGGACCTGTTCCAGCCCGCGGTCGACCGTCGCTTCGGATGCTCGCTCGCGGCCGTCGGCGACCTCGACGAGGACGGGACCGGCGACCTGGTCGTCGGCGAGTGCGACGACTTCCCGATGGCCCGGGCGTGGGTCCTCTTCCTGCGCCCCGACGGGACCGTTCGCGAGGCGCGTCTGCTTCAGGGCGCGCCCGGCGTGACGCTGCCTGCCTACACGGGCTCCGCCGACTTCGCGGCGGCGCTCGAACCGCTCGGCGATCTCGACGGCGACGGCTCGCCCGATCTCGCGGTTGGGGCACCCGGCTTCGCCTCCGACGACGGCGCCTTCTGGACGTTCTTTCAGTTCGCCGCGAAGCTCGTCGAGCCGTACGGCTGCGGCGTGAACCCACAGAAGAGCCTCGTGCATCTCGGCGGCAAGGTGGTGCCGGGCGCGGTCGTCACGCTCGGCGTCGACAACCCCGCCGGCACGCAGGCGCCCGGCGCGCTGCCGTTCGTCGCGCTCTCCGGGCAACCCGACCAGGGTTTCCCGTGCGGCACCGTGCTGCCCGGTTTCGGCATGAGCGCCGCGGGCGCCGGCGGCGAGCTTTTGATCTGGATGCTCGGCGGCAACCCGTTCGCGATCCACATCGGAGGGCCGTGGCAGGGGGCCGGGACGCCAGCCCCCGTCGCGATCCTGATCCCGGATCTTCCCACGCTGGTCGGATCCTCGATCTACGCGCAGGGACTCCTGTTCGAGCCCGTGCCGACCGCGGGCGTGCAGTTCGGGCTCGCGGGCGCGCTGGAGCTGAGGGTGCAGCCGTGAGGGGCCGCAACGCGATCCGCCGCGCCGGGCTCCGTGCGCTGGGCTTGGCCGCCGTCGTTCCGGTCTGCGCGGCGCAGGTGCCCGGGGACGTCCTCGGCTCGACGGCGATCCCGTCCGGCTCCGACGGTCTCCTGTCGGTCTTCTCCTACTACGGACACTTCGGCTGCGGCGCCGCCGCGCTCGGCGACGTCGACGGCAACGGCGTCTGCGACCTCGCGGTCGGCGCGAGCGAGGACGACGACGGCTTCGAGCAGGCGGGCGCGGTCTACGTGCTGCTGCTCGAGCACGACGGCTCGGTCGGCGCGTTCCAGAAGCTGAGCGCGACTTCGGGCGGGCTCGGGCCGGGGCTCGGGACGCTGCACCACTTCGGTTGCTCGCTCGCCGGGATCGGCGACGTCGACGGGGACGGCGTGCCCGATCTCGCGGCGGGACACGCGGCGGCGGACGAGGTGTGGATCCTGCTGCTCAAGCCCGACGGATCGGTGAAGTTCCGGCTGACGCTTCCGGGCATCCCCGGCGGCTACGGCGCCGCGACCGCGAGCCCGGGCGATCTCGACGGGGACGGCGTCGTCGACCTCGCGGTCGGCGTCCCGGGCGCGACCTCGGGCTCGCCGCCGCTCGTGCAGCAGAAGGGAGCGGTCCACGTCCTCCTCATGAACGCCGACGGCACCGTCAAGTCCACCCAGGTGATCGACGACGACGGCGGCGGGATGCAGGGCAAGCTGAGCGCGAACGCGGCGTTCGGCTTCCCGCTCGCGGGCGCCGGCGACCTGGACGGCGACGGGGTGGGCGACCTGGTCGCGGGCGACAGCTCGGGCTTCTGGATCCTGCGGATGTCGAGCGCCGGCGTCGCCCTCGCGGCGACCAAGGTCGCGCCGGGAATCGGCGGGTTCACCGCGACCGGGACGACGAACTTCGGTTCCGCGTGCGCGCCGCTCGGCGACCTCGACGGCAACGGCATCGGCGACCTCGCGGTCGGCGAGTCGCAGAACGCGCTCTTCACCGGGCGCGTGTGGACCCTCTTGCTCGACCACGACCTCACGGTGCGCGAGGCGTATCCGCTCGAGGCCGCGCCCGGCGGAGCGCTGCCCGCGATATCGACCGGCGACATGTTCGGCTCCGCGCTCGCGCGGCTGCCCGACGTCGACGGCGACGGGTTCGACGATCTCGCGGTCGGCGCGCGGAGCGCCTTCGCGCGCGGCATCGTCAGCGGCGGCATGGTGCACGTGCTCTTCCAGGTCGACGGACCCGCGTACGAGCCGACCGGCTGCGGGTTGAACCCCGCGCTCTCGCTCGACGTCGCGCAGGGCCTGCCGGTCGTCGGCGGAAGCGTGATCCTGCGCGTCGACAACCCGCTCGGCACCCAGGCGCCCGGGGCGTTGCCGTTCGTCGCCGTGTCCGGCCAGCCCGATCCGTTCGCGCCGTGCGGCACGCCGGTCCCCGGCCTCGGCATGGCCGGTCCGGGCGCGCCGGGCGAGCTCTTGATCTCCGTCGTCGCCGGCAACCCGTTCGCGTTGTCCTCGGGCTCGCCCTGGCAGGGGCCGGGGACGCCCGCCGAGGTGCCGGTCTTGATCCCGGACGTCCCGGCGCTCGTGGGCGGGACGCTGTCCGTCCAGGGCCTCCTGTTCGAGCCCGCCGCGTCGCTGGGCGTCGCGTTCGGCTTGACGAACGGACTGACGCTGCACGTCGGGTCGTAGGGCGACGTTCGGCTCAACCGTCGAGCAGGAGGTTCCGGAGGATCCGCACGTCGTCGCTGGCGTCGTGGGACACGGCGAGGTCGACGAGTCCGTCCCCGTCCAGGTCGCCCGCGGCGAGCCACCGCGGGAAGTTGCCGGCGCGGAACGACTCGGGGAACCGGAAGCTCCCGTCGCCGACCCCGCGCAGCACCGAGACGACGTGGCCGAAGTCGCCGAAGTCGTAGGGGTTCATCACCGCCAGGTCGAGCACGCCGTCCCCGTCGAGCTCCGCTACGACCATGTACCGCGTCGCGTGCCCGGCCGGATAGAACTGCGCGGCGGCGAAGGCGCCTCCGCCGAGACCGAGGTGCACGCCGACGTCGCTCGACGCCTCGTTGGGCACGATGAGATCGACGAGCCCGTCCGCGTTCGCGTCGACGATCGCCACCATGCGCGGTCCGTCGCCGGCGGGGAGGATCGCGGCGGGGCCGAAGGACCCGTCGCCGCCGCCGCGCAGCACGTGCAGCTCGTCCCCCCAGACGCAGACGGCGACTAGGTCGAGCGCGCCGTCGGCGTCGAGGTCGGCCAACCGCGCGTCCTGCGGAGCGTTGCCGACCGCGACGCTCACCGCCGGGAGGAACGTCCCGTCGCCCAGCCCGAAGAGGAGCGAGACGTCGTCGTCGTTCCAGTTGGGCACGGCCAGGTCGAGGTGGCCGTCGAGGTCGACGTCCCCGATCGAGACGGCCTGCGGATCGTTGCCGACGGGGACCGTGACGCCCGGCTGGAAGGTCCCGTCGCCGAGCCCCTCGAGCGTCGTCGCCGTCGAAGGAATCGGGTTGCGGTTCGCGGTCGCGACGTCGGTGTGGCCGTCGCCGTTGAGGTCGCCGAAGGCGAGGGACCGCGGCCGCGGGCCGGCGGGGAACGCCTGCCACGCGCCGTACGCTCCGCCGCCGAGTCCGAGCGCGGTGGCGATCTCGTTGGCGTCGGAAGTCGTGATGAGGTCGAGCACGCCGTCCCCGTCGAGGTCTCGGATCGCCAGCGACTCCAAGTCCTCTCCGGCGGGCACGACGAGCACCGGCGGCGCCAGCGCCGTGACCGAACCGAGGACGATCGACACGCTGTCGTTGAAGAGGTTCGTGACGGCGACGTCGCGCGCGCCGTCCCCGTCGAAGTCGCCGGTGCAGAGGTGGACCGTCGCCGAGTTCGACGGGTAGTACGACGGCGGGCCGAACGTCCCGTCGCCGAGACCTTCCTGGATCGCGACGTCCTCGAGGTACTCGGCCGTCAGCGCGACGAGGTCGAGGATGCCGTCGCCGGTCATGTCGTCCAGGACGATGCCCCAGGCGTGGTCGCCCTCGTAAGCGAGCGTGGCCTCGAAGGTGCCGTCGCCCTTGCCCAGGTGCACCTCCACGCCGTGCGACGAGCCGGTGCTCGCGATCACGACGTCGGGCAGACCGTCGACGTTGACGTCGCCGATCTGGACGGAGCGCGCGTCGTAGCCGATCGCCAGCGACGTCGCGGAGAAGGTCCCGTCGCCGGCTCCGAGGAACACGCTGGTCGAGCCCGGAAAGCCCTCGTTGGTGGCGACGAGATCGGGCGCGCCGTCGAGGTTCAGGTCGCCGACGGCGAGCCCCGCCGTGTTCGCCGCGGCGGGGTACGGCACCGCGGGGGCGAAGCCCCCGTCGCCGTGTCCCAGGTGAACGGTGACCGTTCCGCCGCCGGCGTTGCTCACCGCGAAGTCCGCGTGGCCGTCGGAGTCGAGGTCGGCGAAGCGCAGGCGGTACGGCTCAAAGCCGGCCGGCTCCGGCGGAAGCGGCAGAAACGTCCCGTCGCCCTGGCCGAGCAGGACCGTCGCGTCGTCCGAGCCGTTGTTCGCCGTCGCCGCGTCGAGCGTTCCGTCGCCGTCGACGTCGGCCAGGTCGACGCCGCGCGGCAGGCTTCCGACGGGCGCGCCGAGGAGCGGCTCGAAGCTTCCGTCGCCGCGCCCGAGCAGCGTCGCGACCGCGTCCGCACCGTTCTGGCTCACGACCAGGTCGGCGCGGCCGTCCGCGTTCAGGTCCCCGCTTGCGACGCCGTAGGGTTCTTCGCCCGCGGCGAACTGGGGGAAGCCGAAGAGCGGTTGGAAGCCGACGCCGACGTGGATCCGCAGCGCCTGCGTCAAGGCCACGCCGCCCTGCGCCCCGGCATCGATCACGGCCGCCTGCGCGACGATCGCGAGGCCGCACAGCGAGGGCGCGAGCGCCTGGATCCCGAGCAGCCCGTCCGCGGTTCCGCTCGCCCCGGTCACGAAGAGCTCCTCGACGCGCGGCGGCGGACCGACGTAGAACGTGCCGCCGAAGGGCGGGAGGAACTGCGGCAGCTCGTTCGTGCCCACGAGCAAGAGCCCCGGCGCTACAGACGGGCCGCCGCGTACCTCGAGCGCGTAGGGCGTGCCCGGAATCGGCGCGCCGACGTTGCGGAGCTCGGGCACGCCCGCGGTGCCGGCGGTTCCCGTTCCGACCTTCTCGACGCCGGCGGGAGCCGGACAGTCCTGCGCGGCGGCGGGTGCGATGGCCAGCGTTCCGGCAAGGACCCGACCGCCGGAACGAGCCAACCAAGCGAGCGCGCATTCAACCTTCATCGCGACCTCCGCCCAAGACGCCGATGGTGTGTGCAGGGCCCTGCATTCGGGGCTCCCTTGCAAGGTACTTGGAGCCACCCAGGGCGGCAAGCAGCCCCGGCGCAGCGCGTTGATCGCAGGAGAGAGGAGAGCGATCGACCGAGCAAGCCCGACCCTACTGGCTGACGAGGTCGAGCCCCTTCGAGGCCGCGAAGGCCTCCCCGCCGGCCGTCGGGTCCAGCACGAATCCCTGGGCGTAGACGTGAACCCCGGCCGGGATCGGCGGCACGTCCGCGACGCCCACGGCGTGCCCCGTGGCGTCGAGCGTGTCCACGTGCAGGAAAAGCGGGATCCCGGACACGTGGAACAGCGCGATCCCGGGGAGCACCGTCCCGCCGACGTCCGCGACCGAGCCGACGGCCACGACGGCGACCGAGCCCGCGGGGGCGCCGCTCGAGACCGCGAGGTACAGCGGGGCGTCGCCGAAGAAGACCGAGAGCGGCGCGAGCGTCGGCTCGCCGCCGAAGAGGCCCGAGGTTCCCGTTCCGTACGCGGACGCGAAGCTCGGGCCGTAGGTGCTCGCGTAGCCGGCGCTCGGCGAAAGACCGACGTTACCGTACCCGTCCTCGGAGCGGAACTGGTAGGACACGGTGCCGAAGAGGCTGCCCGGCAGCGACGACCGGAAGACCTGGCCGCCCGAGGAATCGACCGCCAGGTGGGGGACCTCGATCCCGTCGACGAACAGGTCGAGCTGGTTGTCGTTGTACCAGGTGATGTAGTACGGAGCGTTGTCGTAGATGTGGGTCCGCACCGCGGACGGCGTGGTCGACGCCACCCGGTCGGGGAGATCCTCGATCGTCGGAAGGTAGGGCGCGTGGGTGTCCGGGACCTCGGTGACGTTGCGCAGGAACTCGTTCTGGTCGTCGTTGTCGGCCGCCACGACGACGTCGTAGTCCCCGTCCCCGTCCGTGTCGCAGGCGTCCGCGTCGCGCGACGTCGCGCCGTAGCTGGCCCCGAGGTCGACCTTTACGTAGTCGAGCGTGCCCGGGGTCACGGTGTCGTTGCGGTACAGCTTGTCGGTCCCGGAGAAGTTCGCGAAGAAGAGATCGAGGTCGCCGTCGTTGTCGTAGTCGATGCAGTCCACCTCCTCGTCGTCGGCTCCGCTCAAATCGAGGACGGTCTTGTTCGAGAAGGAGCCCGTTCCGTCGTTGGCCAGCGTGACGTCCCTGTAGGGGAAGGGGGACGATTGCCAGTTGAGGCCGAGGATGTCCAGGTCGCCATCGTTGTCGAGATCGCCCAGCTCCTGCTCGTAGTGGCCGTTTCCAGGCGCGTAGCCGAGGGGCAGGCTGGCCGTGGTGACGTCGCGGAAGCCCAGGGTCCCGCCGCCGGTCGCCGGCGCCAGCGCGGAGCCCTCCAGCCGGTTGGCGAAGACCCGCGGGTCGTCGTTGCGGTCCCCGAGCAGGATGTCGAGGTCGAAGTCGCCGTCGAGGTCTCCGACGTCGGCGTCGACCGCCACCGTGGCGACGTCGCACTCGAGCCCGGTCGCGTCGGTGGTTCCATGCTGCTGCGCGCCTTCGCACCAAAGGCCGTGGTCGCCGTTGTTGATGCTGGCGGTCGTGAGCTCTTGACCGGTGGGGTTCAGCTCCTTGAAGAACCCGGCGCCGTCGTTGAGGAAGATCCGCGACGGGACCAGCCCGCTGTGCGCGTTGCCGACGCTGGCGTGGAGCAGGTCGAGGTCGCCGTCGTTGTCGAAGTCGGCGAACTCCCCGTCGCTGAGCCAGTCCTGGAAGCCGCCTCCGGGGAGCAGCAGCGACGGAGCGATCGAGCTCCCGCTGGGCCCCGCGACGCCGATGTCCACCCAGCGCGTATCGGTCTCGTCCGCGTAGAAGCCGAGCGCACCGCCCTGGTCCAGACCGAGGTTCACCCAGAAACGGCTGGTCTGCGGCACGATGTTCCCGTGGTTCGCGACGTAGAGGTCGAGATCCGCGTCCCCGTCGAAGTCGGCGAACTCGACGTCGCGGCTCGCATCCGACACCACCGGGAACCGCGTGTCGGTCTCATCGTCGAACTGCCCGAGGATCCCGCCGCCGAGCCCGCCGGCGTTGACCCAGCAACGGTTCTGGTCGTCGCCGAGGTCCCCGCCGTCGGCCACGGCGATGTCCCAGTCTCCGTCGAGGTCGATGTCGCCGAAGTCGACCTGCTCGGTGCTGGAGTCGATGCCGAGCCCGCTGGGCAGGACGGTGTCGTCGGTGGTGAACTGGGCGCCGGGCGCGGATGTGAGTGCGAGCGCCGCTGCGAGCGCGAGGGAAGCGAAGCGGAGGCGGGTGCTTTCCATGATGCGCTAAAGGTAGGGGTGGCGAGCGGAGGGCGTCGGCGGACCTTCAGAAGGTGAGCGTCGCCAAGGACCGGATCGTGTCACGAAAACCGAAGATTCGAAAGGGCCCTGGCGGAGCCCATCGGGCTGCGGCCTCGACCGCGCGGGTCTGCTCGACTTCCCTTTCTCTTCGGCGCAGGACGGCAGGCGGCACGGCTCGGGCCACTCTACTTTCGCTTCTTGGACGCGCCTTGCTCATCGCCGAGGCTGTCAAACGGCGGAAACAGCACGTCGTAATTGCCTCGGAAAGCGGTGTGTGCCGTCTCAAGGACAAAGAAGACCTCCCGCAGCCGCTGGTAGTGAAGGAATCCTCGAATCGTCCACCACGCGAATGCTGACACAGCCACCACGACGACGGGTGCAACGAGGGCGGGCATGTGCCACGCCAAATGTGCGGGCCACTCCTCGGGGGCTTCAGGTTGGGACCATAGCAGCGAAGCGATAGAGAGCGTCAAAGCTCCGGCGCCGATCCACATCAAGATGATCGAGACGTACCACGTGGACGAGGCGAGACGGACGTGTGCCTCGTTCCGCACGATCTGGCCGCACTTGTCGGGAAAGTAGTGCCGCAGACGGACCTTCAGAAGGTTGACGTATGTCTTGCTGCGTGCCCGCTTGTTCGATTTCCAGAGCACAAAGGGAAGCAGGTGCGTCAGCTCGCGCTGTTCCAGGTACTTGTCGTAGTCTGGGTAGGGGAACTCGCAGTCATCCTCATTGGCGCAGCCCAGGTTGTAGCACTTGTTCTTATCGGTGTTGTTCTCCGATCTCCCCGCGAGCCTCTTGAAGCTGCTCCGGTCCGCCTTCTTCGGGTCGTGGCGATAGAAGAGGTGCCCGATCACGTATGCGAAGAGCAGGCCGCCGGTGAACACCATGAGCCAGACGGTATTCGGGGTTCCCTGTATGCTCTCGAGCAAAGTGGTGACGTCGAAGAGAATGGACTTCCGTTCGTTGCTCAGCGACTGGGTGACGGCGTGGATGGCTGGAACCACGGCGAAGACTGCCGACACCATGAAGAGGACGCCCGGGACGAGCCCACCTAGGAAGTCGACAAGGAACTCCTCGACAGACAGACGCCGGCGGTAGTGCTCCTCCGCGCTCAGCTCTGTCTTCGCCAATTCAAACCTCCAGCCTTGCGGTTTTGTTCTCCCCCTACCTCCACCGCCGGGACCTATTCGACGAGCGGAGGGCTTCTCGCGAGCATGCCATGTTCGCTCGCCTGCCTAAGGCAGGCAGTAGCCGCGACAAGGAACCTGTGACGACCGCGGCGCGGTCAAACCGATGGCCCCGATCATAACAGGCGCCGCTGGAGGGGTTGCTGGAAGGCGCAGCGAGGGAATGAGCGTGTCGCAATGCGTACTCGCGCGTTGCCAAACCCTCGCTCATCGCCCGAACCAATCTGCCAGAATGACGCAATATCCCCGCCTCTCGTCGTTGGTCGTCTTCAGCGCCCTGATCGTGCCGACCCCGAGACCGGCGCAAGACGAAGGACCCCGGCGGCGCCAGGAACCGGAACCGCCTTATCCCTACGAAGAGCGCGTCTCTCTCCCCAGAGCGGAGTCAGGGGGTCCTGCACTCGTTCCAGCGTTGCCTCGGCTCCGGCCAGGTCGGTTCCTCGGCGATCAGCTCCTCGAAGCGTCGGGCAGCGGCTTGCAGGTTCCCCGCGATCATCAGGAGCCGGGCCTCAAAGTAGAGCTGAATGCGACGGGCCTCTTCATCGCTGGCCGCCTCCCGAAAGAGCGCCAGTGTGTTCTCCAGGCGTTCGCCGCTCCCCCGATCGGCCGCGAGTCGCTCCGACACGTGGCGGGCTCCCTGGGCACCGGCCCCGACCAATCTCCAGAAGGCCTTGCCGGCGAGGACTGGATCGCGGTCGGCGAGCTCTTCCCAGCAACGATCCGCCTCGTCTTCCGTCAGGGGGGTGTTCGCGCCCAAGACCTCGACCTTGACGTTGTCGAGGCCCCAGCTCGCTTCGCGGGTGGGATCGAGCCCTTCGGCCGAGAAGACGAACGTGAGCGAGCTCGCGGAGTGAGGGATCGTCACCTCGAGCTCGTAGACGGCGTCCATACGGTCCCCGTAGAGGGTGTAGCCGAGGGTGCTTCGCTCTGCGGCCCCGGTCATCGGGCGGAACTCGTCGCCGGGATGGGAGCCGGGGTAGGCCTGGGGGCTTGGCAAACCTTCCGCCCAGCCCTCGCGGACGTTGCTGAACGTGGTGTGGACGAGCGTGGGGCCCGGCTCGACCGCCAGCGTCCAGACGTCGGCTGACCTTGGCGAGCGGGCGCCCGCGGTCCGTCGACCGTTGCCCTCCCAGCCCTGGATGACGAACAACTCAAAGGAGAGTGTGACGCGCGCGTGAGGCGGAAGCTCCAGAAGCTGGAGACGAACCGCCTCGGAGCGGAACGGCCCGAGGAAGGAACGCTCTCCGTTGGGAGCGAGCTGCCTACGGCTCGTCGACCACCGCGCCCCGACCGTGGCGTCGAAGTCGTCGAAGGAAACGACGCGCGAGGGACCCTCGGATCCGGCACTCGGTTCCGACCCGAAGCCCGCCTGGATCGACGGAATCCGCGCCGCTTCCGCCGCGCGCAGCGCCTCGAGCTTCGTTGCGAGCGCGATCTCCGCGTCGACCGATGCGCACGACGCGAAGACCGGACGGAGCGCCGCGCGGCGCTCCTCGAGCTTGTCCAGCACGTAGTAGTTGGCGCCGGACGGGAGGCGCAAGGCCGACTCCAAGGCCCGTACGGACTCCTTCGGCTCGCCGGCGGCGGCGTGCATGTTCGCGAGGAGGAGACATGCCCAGCTTTCCTGGCTGGCGAGCGGCAGGAACGGAAGGGCGCGGACCATGTCCGGATGGAGCTCGATCGCTCTGGCGTAGTCCTCCGCCGCCGCGGTCCATTGCTCGTCGAGCGCCCGCAGACGTGCACGGTCGGCGTACAGGGACCATCGCTCCGGCGTGCTTGCGATGGCGCGATCGAGGTGCGCCCGGGCGGCCGCGAAGTCGCCCGCGTCCTCGCTGTCCTTGGCGCGACGGTGGGGGCCGGTCGGGGTGGGAGCCATCGCGGTCTCCCAAAGAACCGCCCGCGGATCCGCCCCTCGATCGAAGCTTGAGGAGCGGCGGTGGTCGGTTCCGGCGCGACTCTGGCAGGTGATCAGCCGGCTTCCGTCCGGACTGAACGCGGCGTGGACGACCCAGGGGCCCGTGTCCCGCAGGCTGAAGAGCTCCTCCCCGAGAGTCGGATCCCACACGCGGGTCGCACCGTCTGCTCCGCCCGAGACGATGCGCGAACCATCCGGGTGGAACGCGGCCGTGGCGATCCAGCCCGGGTGGCTGCGCAGGGTGCGAAGGCGTTCGCCATCGGAGGCGCGCCAGAGGATGAGCGTCGCATCCTTGCCGCCGGACACGATCGTTCGACCGTCCGGGCTGAAGGAGGCCGTCAGGACCTCGTCCTTGTGGCCGGTGAGGGTCAGGAGCTTTCCTCCGGTTGCCGCCTCCCACACCCGAACCTCTCCATCGGCACCGGCCGAGACGATGCGCTCTCCGTCGGGACTGTAGCCCACGCTGCGGATCGGACCGGGATGGGCCTCGAGCTCGAATTCCAGCTCGCCCCGCTCGGCGTTCCACACGCGCAGGGTCCCGTCTCCGCCTCCGGAAAGAACGCGCCGTCCCGAACGGTCGTAGGCGACGTTCTCGAGCGCGCCGCGAGCACGGGTCGGCCCTTGGGTGCAGAGCTCTCGCACCTCGGCCCCCTCACCCGGAGTCCACAACAAGACCGTGCCGTCGTCGCAGCCGACGGCCACTTGCCGACCGTCCGAACGGACGGCGACGGAGCCGACCGGCGGGCGGCCTTCGACCGCGAGCACGTCGAGGATCGAGCCCGTGGCCGAGTCCCACGCGAAGACGAACCCGCGGGAGTCTCCGGTGACGACGAAGCTCCCGTCCGGTCCGAAGTCGGCCGCCAGCATGTCGCTGTCCAGCAGACCCTGAAGCGTCAGGCAACTCCTCTCGCTCCCGGAGCGCCACACCTTCAGGAGACCGTCCTGTCCGCTCGAGACGACCTTGCCTTCGGGACCGAACGCGACGCAGCGAACCGCGCCCTCGTGACCTGCGAAGCGATGGGTGCGCTCACCGGTCGTGGCGTTCCACAGCTTGACCACTCCGTCCAGGCCGGCCGAAGCCACGTGGCGACCGTCTCCTTGGAACGCCACGTCCATCACGCCGTCGCGATGCGTGGCCTCGGACAGGACCTCTCCGGTGCTCGTGTCCCACACGCGCACTTGGCCGCTCAGGTCCCCCGATACGAAGCGGTCGCCGTCGGGCGCGAAGTCGACGCTTTGGAGGTGCTGCCCGCCTCCGACATAGCTTCGCAACGGCTCGAGGTCGAACGCGTTCCACAGGCTCACGGTCCCGTCGTGACCGGCGGTCAGGATCGTTCGACCGGTCGGATGGAAGTCGACCGCCGTCACGAGGTCCTTGTGAGCGCGCCGGATCAAGAGCTCTTCGCCGCTCTCCAGATCCCAGACCCGGAGCGTGAAGTCGAAGCCGCCGGAGCACAGCCGTGTGCCCTCAGGCTCGAAGGCCAGAGAGGAGACGAAGCTCGTGTGTCCGGTGAAACTTCTGGCAAGCTCGAGGGGCTGTACCCGCCACAGCTTGACCGCGTTGTCGGATCCGCACGTGGCGATCCATTCTCCGGTTGGGTGAAAGGCCACCGCCTGGACACCGAAGGGGCCGCCGTGCGCCTGTACCGACGCCAGCAGGGCCCCGGTCGCCGCGTCCCACAGGCGCAGCCGCTCGTCGTTGCCGCCGGAGGCGTAGAGGGTTCCGTCCGGACTGACGGCCACGGCGTAGACCTGGTCCTCGTGACCGCGCAGTGTCTCCCCGGCGAAGCGGGTTTCCCATTGCAGCCGGTCCCACTCCCAGCCCCGAAGCGCGGGTGGGCTCTCCTCGAGGAGCGAGCGCACCTGAGCGAGGTCGCCGCGCTCGAGCGCCTCCCGGGCGAGTCGAGTGTTCGAGGCGTAGAGGCGCCGGCGCAGGACGGACGCCGTCTCGTTCGCGCTCTTGGCGGCGAGTGAGGTCACGGTCGCGACCGTGCTGAGCAAAGCCAGGACCAGGAGCGACAGCCCGGCCAAGGACGGGTTGCGCCGACACCACAGCCAGGCCCGCTCCGGCGCGCGGCTGCGCCGCGCGAGGATGGGCCTCCCCTCGAGGAATCGGAGCAGGTCCGTCTCGAGCTGCGCCGCCGTCGCGTAGCGCCTTCCGGGCTCCTTGTCGATCGCCTTGAGCACGATGGTCTCGAGATCCCGCGGTATCCTCGGATCGATCCTGCGGGGCGGGACGGGTTCCACCTCCGTGATCATCCTCAGGAGAAGCTGGCTCTCGGAGGCGTCGAAGGCGCGCCGGAGCGTGAGCAGCTCGTAGAGCGTCAGGCCCAGTCCGTAGACGTCGCTGCGCGGGTCGGCCCAGCCGTCGAGGCGCTCGGGCGACATGTAGGCGAGCGTCCCGACGATGTCTCCGGACCCGGTCAGCGATTCCGAGTCTTCTGTCTTGGCGAGACCGAGGTCGGTGAGCCAGACGCCTCCCTTCGGATCGAGCAGCAGGTTCGACGGCTTGACGTCGCGGTGCAGAATGCCCTCGCCATGGGCGTACGCGAGCGCATTGGCGACACGCGCGCCGAGCCGGACGACGTTGCGGTAGTACGGCGCTTGTGAGGAGTCGTCCTCCGCGAGGAGCAACCGCGACGTGTCGGAGAGCGCGTCCCGGTCGCGTCCGCGCTTGCGCAAATCCGCGACGACCTTGTCCAGCGGCAAGCCGTGGATGAACTGCATCGCGTAGTACATGGCGTTCGTCCCGTCTCCGACGGCGAAGATGGGCACGATGTTGGGATGGCTAAGCCGCGCCGCGGCCTGTGCTTCCCGCCGGAAACGCTCGCGCTGGTCCGAGCTGGCGAAGCGCGGCAGGACCTTGAGCGCGACGCGCCGATCGAGCGTTTCCTGCGAGGCCTCGTAGACGATGCCCATGCCACCGCGGCCCACCTCGCGCAGGATCCGGTACTCACCGATGCGATCGGGATGCTCGAGATTCGCGTCACTCGGTCGATCCCGACCGGTGCTCCCGGCTCCCGGGTCCGTGTCCACCTCCGCGCCCATCTGCTCCATGAGGAGCATCACCGGAAAGTTGGCGCGGATCTCGTGCGCCAGGCGGGGATAGCGCTCGGCGTACTCCGAAACCTGGGGTCTTTCGCCGCGCCGGTGGCGTTCGAGGAAGTCTTCGGCGAGCGCCTCCCAATCCGCTCCCTCGTCTAGAGCTTCTTCGTCCACGCCTCTTCCTCGCCTCCGGGCAGGTCGGCCAAGATCTTGCGCGCGCGCGCCAGCGCGCGCGTGTAGCGCTTGCTCGCGGCGGACTCTTGGAGGCCCAACTCGTGCGCTATCTCCGCGTTCGTGAGGTTCTCGTAGTGCCGCAGGATCAAGACCTCGCGATCGGCCGGGTCCAACGCGTCCAGCGCCTCTTGGATCAGGGCCTTGAGCTCGGTTTGGGCGACCTTTTGCGAAGGGGTCGACCACGTGTTCATCAACTGCTCCGCGAGAACCGCGGACGTGGCTCCCGGGACGATCACGCGCAGCATCGACACCTCTCGGCGGACGTCCCTCGCCCTCGCCCCCAGATGACGCCGCTGCAAGTCGACCAGCTTCTGGCCGGTAAGGAAGCGCAGCCAAACGAAGAACGGGACCTTCGGATCCGCCAGGTACTCCGGCAGTCGCTTCGAAGCCTCGAGATAGACCTCCTGGAGAACGTCGCTCTCTCCGACACGGCCCCGGAGACGCCCGTCGAGCCGCGCCCGGACCATCCGGCGCAGCCGCGCGGAGTGGCGCTGGAAGAGCTCTTCCAGCGCTTGACCGTCTCCCTCATCGGTGCGGCGGACGAGCTCCTCGGTTTCAGGGAAATCGGTCAAGGCGGTCCCCATCGTAGATGACGCCGTGGGAGGGGCGCAGTTCCCCCGTTGAGATCCGCGGAGCACGCCGTTCGAGGACGGGCCTCTCGGGTTCTTTCTTCGGGCCGAAGAAAACCCCGTGCGCCCTGTCCTGAGAACCCCACACCCGCCGGATCTCCTCGTGGACGCTTCGCACCCAAACCCGCGATGCAAAGGCAAGGAGAGCCATGAAGAAACGCTTCAGTCCCCATCTTGTGAGCTGCCTGGCGAGCTCGATCCTCTTCACTGCGTGCAGCGGCAGCGGCGGCGGGGGATCGGGAGAGCTCACCGGCGCCTTCGTCGACAGTGTCGTCACCGGCCTCGCGTACGAGGCGGGACCGCGCACGGGCGTGACCGACGCCACCGGTCAATTCAAGTACTCCCCGGGGGAGGTCGTACGCTTCTCGATCGGAGACATCGTGCTGGGCGAGGCCCTGGGAGCTCGCGTGCTGACGCCGGTGGACCTCGTGCCCGGAGCGAAGGACCAGACCCACCCGACGGTGACGAACATCGCGCGCTTTCTCCAGACCCTCGACGACGACCTGGACCCGGTCAACGGAATCACCATCGCTCCCGGCGTCGCCGGCGTCGCGGTCGGACTCAGCGTGGACTTCTCCCAGACGATCACGGCCTTCGAGAACGACCCGAATGTCGTTGCCGTGCTGGCCACGCTCGGCGCGGGTCCCCTCACGCCGACGGCGGCGGCCCAGCAGCACCTCGAGAGCAGCTTGCTGAGCGTGCTGGGAGGTCTCTACACCGGCGGCTTCAGCGGGGACGACTCCGGCACCTACCAGGTGTACCTCGATCGCTCCGGCAACTTCCTGGGCTGCGGACTGAGCGCCGCTTCCCAGTCGAGCTTCTTCCTCGCCGGCGCGATAGCAAGCGACGGCAAGGGCTCCTTTGGCAACGTCTCGCTGGGAGCCAGCTTCGACGTCTGCCTCGACGACGGCGCGCTCACAGGGACGTGGGTCAATCCGGCGCTGGGAACGGCGGGGGTTCTGTCCGGTCAGGTCAACCTTCCCGTGGAGCCGGGCCTCGACCCCTCCGTCATGCAACAGATCGCCGGCGACTATTCCGGCTTCTACAAGGTGGACGGCGTCGTCAACCCGCTCTCTCTGAGCGTGGGGCTTGATGGCTCCATCGCAGTCACCGCGGGACCGCTCGCCGTCGTGGCCGCCATCCAGGCGACGCATGCTTCCGGGGCCACCGCGCGGGGAATGACGGCCGAAGGCGCCTTGATCGAGGCCGACGTCTCGCTCGACGGATCCCTTCAGGGCACGTTCCAGAACCCGCACTTCGCGGAGTCCGGCGAGATCTTCGCCTCGAAGCAATGAGATCCCCCGGCTCGCTGGTCTTCACGGCGCTAGCCATGGGAGCGATCGCGGTCACCGTCCTCGCGCTCCGCCAGGGCCGGCCGCGTGGGGAGGTCGCGCACCCCGTCTCCGCCGGCGCTTCGGCGCCGGACGTCGCGCGCGCCCTCCCGCAACGGGAACTCGCTTCCGCGCAACCGGCCGCGCCGCAAGGCGCGCCGGGACGACGGGTGGAAGCCAGCGGACCTCCGGCGGAGACGTCGCTGACGTGTCGCGTGCGCTCGAACGGTGAGGCCGTCGCCTGGCAAGGAGCGCTGCACCTGCAGTTGGGGGGCCTGGAGATCGCACGCGCGGGCGTGGACCCGGCCGGACGGGCCGTCTTCCGCGATCTACCTCCCGGAAGGTACCGGATCCGACTCGGCTCGCGCTTGAGCGAGCGCTTCCTTCTTGCGCGTGAGGACCGTTCGGCCTGGATGGTCGAGCTCGCCCCGGGCGAGGAGCGGACCGTCGACCTGGCCCTCGAGCTTTCCTGCGCCCTGGAGGGCTTCGTGTTCGGACGGGATGGCGGAACCGTCCCCGGCGTCGCCGTCCGGCTCCACGCTCAGGACTCGCGTCTAGCTCTCGGGACGGTCGAGACGGACGAGCGCGGGTCCTACCGCTGGTCCGGCCTGTACCCGGGCGGGTATCGCGCTCGCGTGGAGCTGCCCGCGGCCCTCTCCGCGGAGTGCGGCATCGCTCCGCCGTCGGCCGCCGTCCACCTGCACGTCGGACGGACGACCCGCGTGGACTTCCACTTGAGCGCCGAGAAGACCGCGACTGTCCGGGGTCGTGTCCTCGACGCCGACGGCCAGGCGTTCTCCGGACTCCGGCTCCTGTGCCTTCCGATGGAGGCAGGCGGCTTGGACGCCTCGACGACGGGAGCTGGGTGGATCGAAACGATCGCCCGCACGGCGACGGATACCGAGGGGCGATTCGAGCTGAAGCCCGTTCCGCGGCGCCCGCTCCTGATCCAGATCGACCCACGGGAGCTTCAGCCGGACGCCCGGTCGGGACTGCGCACGATCTCTCGGCCGATCCCCCCGCTCGCCGTCTTGCCGGACTCCGACTCCGTGAACGTGCCGGACATCGTGGCGGTGCGTCCCGAAAGCTTCGTCCTGGAAGGGCGTCTCGTCGGGAACGACCCGGCGGCCGACACGACGTCCCTGGAGGCCGTCTACATCCGTTCCGACGCCCACGGTCGAACTGCGGAATGGACGGTCCCCCTTCCGTTGGACGGCCAGGGGAACTTCGCGTTCGAGTGCCAGACGTTCGACCGGCCGGTGAGCCTCCGGCTCGCCGGCCGGGACGGTCGAACCCTCGAGCGCCTGGACCCGCAACCCGGCGTTCGATCGGTGCGACACTTCTTCCCGCGATAGCGGCCGAGGGGGACGATGCGGGAACGCAGCCCCGCTGGCACAATTCGGGCATGAAGAACGTGGGAGTCGAGAGTGCTTCTTTCCTCGCGTGCCTTGCCGCCCTCGGATCCGCGCAAGGGATCTGTCCGCCGCAGGGCCTGTCGCTCGCCATCGAAGGGGGGCGGCTTGGGGACGACATCGTCGTCGAGCTTGCGGGGCCGCCGTCGGCGGTCGGTTGGATCGGGGTCGACACCGGGAGTGGGCCGGTCGGGAGTTTCTGTCTCGATCTGTCGCCGCAGTTGGTCTTGATTCCGGTCGGTCTCGATGCGGCGGGAGCCGCGACCTTGCACGCTCCGCTGCCCGCGGTGCCGGCGTTGCGGGGACTGGAGCTGTTCGCCCAGGCGCTCACGTCCGGCGGTCCGCCGCCCCTTGGGCTCGCGGTGAGCAACGGCGACTCGGCCGTGCTGTACCCGCCGCGCGTCTATCTCATGACCGGTGTTCAGGGAGCGATTCCGGCCAAGCTGATCTACCTCGACGCGCTGAACGACACGCCGGGCGCGGAGGTGACCGGCGGCGTCTCGGCGGTCCACCTGCCCGAGCTCCGGTGCCTGGCCGTGCTCCGTTCGAGCTCGGTCGAATGCTTCGACGACGAAACAGGCGCGCTCACAGCGTCCATTCCCGTTCCGCCGCCGGTGTCTCCCAGCGTCGTCAACTCGCTCGTGAGGACGGATGTGCCAGGGGTCTTGCTGGTAGTGCATTACGCCCTCGCCGGCCCCGGCGCCGTCAGCGTCGTGCAGGTCGACGCCGGTGTGGTGAGCAACCAAATTCCTCTAACCGCGATGAGCCCGATCCAGGGAATCGCCGCGCCGGGGACGACGCTCGCCTACCTGCGCGGGATCGATTCGAGCGACGTGGTCGGCATCGACTTCGCCCTCGGGCTGGAGGTCTCGACCGCCGCGCTGAATCCGAACCACGGCCTGATCTGGGATTGGCTCGTGCTCGGCGACACGCTCCTCACCCTGCACACCGGGTCGACCGGACCCGGACCTCCCGCCGTGCTGCAAGGTGTGGACATCCCGACCGGCGCGCCCGCCTTTGCGGGCGTCTTCCCGGTGCAGGGCGCGGGCATCCACACGGCGATCCGCATGCGCTACGGCCCGTCCCCGATCGGGCCGGCGATCCTCGTCCTTTTCCAAGACGACGGGGAGATCGTCGTCGTCGACCCGGCCACCCTCGCGGTCGTGGGCTCGAAGCTCGTGCCCGCACCCTCGTCGTATCTCGAGCTCTCGCCGGGTGGGACCGAGTGGCTCGCGCTGCAAACGGGCTACCCGGGCTTTCCGCCGTTCCTCCCTCCCTCTCCGGGCAGATTGATCGCACTGGACGCGGGAACGTTCGCGGTCCTGCAGACGATCCCGCTCCCGATGGAGAGTCAGACCTCGCTGACGGCGCTTCCGTCGAACACTCTGCGCAAGGCGTACGTCACCTCCGGGAGCTCGCCCGACCTGCACGTCTTCCCAACGGATCCGACGGCAGGCCCGGGAGCTGTGACTCCCATTCCGGCCACCACGTTCGTGAAAGACACGCTGACCAACTGAGCCACGTGGCGGGCCGCCGTGCCGCGCCTTCGTGGACGCGTTTCTCCGGACGCTCCTCGAGTACGCCGGGTATCGCGACCCGTCGAGGCCTCGTTCATCGCGGATCCGAGGGTGGCGGTGCGTGCCTGCTTCAGGACGCGCGCTTGCGACTCGGCGCTGGCACGGCTACTTTTGCCCCGAGTTCTCCATTGAGCCCGGTGCACTGGGGTTTTGGGAGGGGCAGGAGGAGTTAGCCGAGGCGAGACTCAATGACCACCATCTTCATTTCTTACCGCCAAAGCGACTCCCGCCGGGAAGCACGCTGGATCTACGAGACGCTGAAGGACTGGTACGAGGAGGACGATGACCAAGTGTTCCTCGACATTCACTCGATCGCCCCTGGGGCCGAGTGGGAGCCTTGCCTCGAAGCCTCGCTTGCGGAGTCCGACGTGGTGCTCGCGGTGATCGGCAAGCGGTGGGCTCAGGGCATTTCCAAGAGGAAGGACTATCCACGACGAGAAATCGCCCAGGCGCTTTCCATGGCGGTGCCCGTCATCCCAGTGCTCGTGAACGGCGCCCGCCTGCCCTCTCGCGCACGGCTGCCGTACGGCTTGAAGACACTGGATCGCCGTCAAGCGGTGAGACTCTCGCGTGCGAACTTCGACGAGAAGTTGACCCAAGTCTGGGTCGAGGTTGAACAGATCGCGAAGGGGCTGCACAGCGCGAACGAGGTCTGGCTCCTCTATCTACTGGCAACCAGCGAGCTGACGGGACGCAACGTCGCGGCCGTTCGGTCATTGTCGGGCACGGTCGCCGAGTGCAGGCACTTGAGCCGATTGTCGCTCGGCAAGTTGGAGACTCTATTGGAGAGTCTCTGCGAACAAGGGTGGTTGAGCTACACCTCAGGCGAGGAGTACTACTACTACTGGTACGATCCTGAATAGTCTGACCACGAAGCGCGAGCGGCTGGCGCAGTAGACGAACGGGAGCTCGGGCTCCGTCGCGACGATCGAACCCGTGGTTGCGACGTCGGCCTTTTCGGGACGGCCGCAAGACGACCGCATCCGCACGACATTCTCCTCCGAGTCGCAAACGGAGGCCGCTCAGCCGCAGGCGGCAAAGCCGCATCGCTCTCGCCTTCCAGCGGAATCTCGAATCCTCTCGAATCGTCGCGGTGTTCTCTTCGCCGGACCGCATCCGATGCCGCACCAAGATCCCTCTATCGCGCAGGAGCTGCTCTCACATCAGACCTTTCTGAGGCGGCTTGCGATCGATCTCGTCGGCGAGGATGCGGACGACCTGGTCCAGGACGTGTGGAAGAGGGCGCTGGAGCGTCCGCCGCGCCACGGCCGCGAGCTGCGCGGCTGGCTGGCCCGGGTCGCGCGCAACCTGGCGGCCAATCGCTGGCGCGGTGAGGCGCGGCGCGCGGAGCGAGAAGAGCACCGGGCGAGCGAACAACCCGCGGCGGAGGAGCTCGAGGCGCGCTTCGAGCTGCGCAAGGAGCTGGTCGGGGCCCTCGACTCGCTCAGCCAGTCTTGTCGCGAAACGATCCTGCTGCGCTACTTCGAGGGCCTCGCTCCGCGTGACATCGCCAGGCGTCAAGGGGCCCCCGTGGCGACGGTGAAGACGCGCCTGCGGCGCGGGCTGGAGCAGTTGCGCGCGGCGCTCGACAAGCGGTACGGCGGCGACCGGGCCACCTGGATGTCCGCGGTCACGGCGCTCGCTGCGCCCGGCGGCAGCGGCGTTGAGACCGGTACTCTCGTGATCGGAGGGATGGCCGTGGGAACGATGACAAAGGTGTCCGCCGCGGTTCTCGTGGCGGCGGTCGGCGTGTACTTCGTGGCGCGAACACAGCAGGCCGAATCACCGCGGATGCCGGCGGTCGAGCCGATCGCGGCCGACGTGGAGCCCGTGGATGCCGCGCCCGTGTCCGCGGTCGTGTCCGTGGTGGAGGACCCGGCCACGGAGGTCGTGCAACGTAGCCTGGTCGCAGAGGGACCTCCCGTCGGCGTGTCTGCCACCCGAGGAACGAACGTGCTGCGCGTGCTCCTCGAGGGGATCACCGAAGAGGACGCGCGGAAGGCGACGGTCACGCTGGCGGGTGTGGACGAGCGGGACGGGTGGCCCATGGAGAGCGGAGACTCGTGGCCGTGCCAGGGGCTGACGAGCGAGTTCGACCTGGATCCGGTCTTGGCGAGCGTGGAGCGACACGAGAACCTGCGCGCAGGCGAGCTGGAGGTCGCGGTCGAGCATCCGCACCACCTTGGCGAGAGGACCCGGGTTTCTGTCGCCCGCGACGTGGTGCCGGCGAATGGCAAGACCGTCCACGAGGTTCGTGTGCGGCTGGTCCGGCCAGAGTTCTGGCCGGCGTTCACGCTGGCCGTACGCGACGCCCACACGCGGGCGCACCTCGAGGACGTCGAGCTCCACATCCGGTCGGGCCCCGGCATGGCCGCCTGGGGGCGGAACGATCCGAGCACCTTGCTCGGCGGCGGACTGAGATCGCCCATCGCTCTGATGGGCGGTCGCGATCCGGACGAGGTCAAGGTCGCAGGCATGGCGCTCTCGCCCGCGGCGGGCGAGGCGCCACGGCTCGTCGAGCTCGCCCGCCGCTGGCCGCCCGAGCGCGGCGTCCTCGTGTCCGCGCGCGCGCCCGGTTACGCCTGGAACTCGACCTCGCTCGACGTCTCGAAGGGCGACCGCGAGCTCTTGCTGGAACCGGGCGCCGGGCTGGAGGTGCGGCTGGCGAACGTGCAGCGCGAGCGCTACGCCG
The DNA here is from genome assembly GCA_028278425.1 of Planctomycetota bacterium. Classification (GTDB taxonomy): domain Bacteria; phylum Planctomycetota; class UBA1135; order UBA1135; genus JANQEJ01. Next base: position 49,762 of record JANQEJ010000252.1, read on the forward strand.
CGCTCGATGTGGTGCCCATGCTCTGCGTCTACAGGATCAGGGAGGACGGGGGGAATCAGTACGTCCACTTCGAGCGGCTCGACGAGACGCTCTCTTCCGAAGGGCTGCGGCTCGACAGCCTGGACCCGGGCGGGTACCGCGTCACCTTCGAGCTGGGCGGGGGGGCGTGGACGGAGCAGCCCGTGCTCGCGCGCGAGGAGGTCTCGATCAGCGCCGGCGGAACGCGCGAGCTGGTGCTGGCGCTGGCCGACCCGCCCGCGCCGCCGGAGCGCACGACCCTCGGCGGTGTGATCTCCTTCCCCGCGCCCACGGCTCTCGGGGGCGAGGAGAAGGTGCGGCTCCAGCTCTACTTCCAACCCACCCAGAGGTGGATGAAACCCGACTTCGAGTTCTCGCTGGCCGACCTGCAGCGCGTCGGCGGCGCGCTCCCGACCTGGTCGTTCCGCGTGGAGGACTTGGCCGTAGGCATGTACCGGGTCCAACTCATGCCGTTCCTGAAGGTCTGGATGATCGACCTCCAGCCCGGTGGAGCCGAGGACCTGGAGCTCGTGCTCCCGGAGCTCGCCGAGGTGCTCGTCGAGACTGTCGACGGGCGGACCGGCGAGCGGGTCCCTCGCAGCGACCTCTACTACCGCTACCGGGAGCCCGTCCCGGGCCAGCTTCAGCGCGAGTTGGCCAGGGCCGACACCGAGGAGCCGGGCCGCTTCCGCTTCTGGGCAGCGCCCGGTGCCGTGAGGGTCTGGCCCAAGTTTCCGAACGGGGCCGAGCGGGAATTCGGCGGGAATGGGATGGACCTCGAGCTGGTCCCCGGCCTCCAGTCGCTGAAGTTCGAGCTCGCGCCGGTCTACGCCATGCGCTTCGAGTTCCGCGAAGACGGGACCGCGCTGCCTACGGGCCCCCAGGGGTTGCACACGACCCGGGACATCCGCGCGGTCGACCACGAGGGTCGCGTGACGGACGGCGGTCTCCAGAGGGACATGGTCGTCGAGGTGAGCGCGCCCGGGGTCTACGAGATCAGCTTCGAGGGCGTCACCGGCGACCGCTACCACCCGATCCCGCCCCGACTCGTCGACGTACGCGCGGGCGAGACGACGGAGGTGATCGTCGAGCTGCGCAGGAAGTAGAAGCCCGCGGGCACCGCCCGATCTCACCGCGGCCGAGATCGAGTTGTCGGCAGTCGGCAACTTCAACTCGCCCCGGGTGGCAAACGCTTGGTGGACTGCATTCCAAGCACTCGCGTGCGGGATCATCGGCTCCGCGCGCTGGATGTGGTTCAACGCCGACCCGTTCTCGATCGCGGACCCCTTCAGCACGACCCCCCCGGGGTCCTTCGGGCACCAGGAGTTCCTGATCTTCCGGCGGATCGTCGGGTTGGGGACGCAGGTCCCGCGCAACGCCGCGGGAACGCCGAAGAACGCCGACGCCCTCCTGCCCGACCCGAGCCTCGGCGCGCCGTCGATCTCGGCCGGCGTGTGGAACCCGATCTTTGAGCCGACGGCCTACTCGCCTCCCGCGGGATTGGTCCCGGAGATCGTGATCCTCGGCATCTTCGGCGGGCCGGCGGGCATCGAGCTCCAGCTCGGCGCGCCCAGCGATCCCTGGGTGCTTTGCGATCCCTTGACGCTCATCACCACGTTCACGTACGGCACGAGCATCTCGCGGTTCCCGATGCCCGTCCCGATTCCGCCGACGACGCCCTTCTGCCAGCCCTTCTGTGGTCAGGCGGTGGTCGTCGACCTGGTCACCTTCAGCCTCCGCTTCTCGAACGCGCTCGACTGAGTTCTCGGGCCGTAGGAGTCTGCGCCCTCTCCCGCCTCCACCCGGGACGAGCCTGGGTTCCGCACGGCCTACGGAACCGTTGGGTGAGGGGGCCCGGCGTACGCGTTACGGTACCGCCCCTCCATGAGCTCGACCTCCAGAGCGCCGCGCCGGGTCGGCCTGGCCTTCCTCTTCGCGTTCGCGATGCTGTGGGCCGCGGTCTGGCTTCTCGCGCGATCGCGGAGCGAGGTGTCGGGCGTCGCGCGCGACCTCGGCGAGGAGAACCGGCGCTTCGCCGAGCGGCTGCGGGACTCGGAGGATCGCGTGCGCGAGCTCGCGCGTCGCGCACGGGAGGCCGAGAGCGCGGCTGGTGCGAGCGACGCGGAGCGCGCGAACGCCGAGGCGGAGCGCGCGGCCGCGCGGCGCGAGCTCTTCCTCACGCACTTCGCCGCCGCGGAGAGGGCGTTGCGGGGCGGCCGCTTGGCCGAGGTCGAACGGCGGCTGGCCGCCATCCCCGAGGAGCACGCCGGGTGGGAGCAGGCGCACCTGCGGCTGCGGCTCGCGCTGGCGGTGCGGCGCGTCGAAGCGCACGACGACGAGGCGCTCGCGCTGGCGCGCTCCGCCGACGGACGGCGGCTCGCGTCGGGCTCGATCAGCGGCGAGGTGCGCGTCTGGTCGGCTGCGCTCGACGAGCTCGTGGCGCAGCTCGACGCGGAGGAGGAGGTGACGGCGCTGGCGCTCGACGCCGCCGGCGAGGTCGTCGCCGCGAGCAACGCGGACGGGGCGCTGATCGCGTGGTCGGTAGCGACGGGCGAGGAGCTCGCGCGCTGGAGCGGGGAGGACGAGCCGCTGGCGCTGGCGGTCCTCCCGGGCGGCGCGAGCGCGGTGGTCGGCTTCGAGGACGGCGCGGTCGGCTACTGGCCGTTTGGCGCCGAGCCCCGCTGGCTCGACGGGCACGACGACGACGTCACGTGCGTCGCGGTGTCGGCGAACGGCGAGCGGCTCGCGACGGGCTCCGACGACGAGACCGCGCGGATCTTCGGCGGGGCCGACTTCGGAGAGGTCCGGGTGCTGGAGGGGCACACGGACTGGGTGCGCTGCGCCGCCTTTGACCCGGCCGGTGAGCGGCTGGCGACCGGCTCGGACGACGGGACCGTGCGGCTGTGGAACGCGGGCACGGGCGCCGAGCTCGAGGTCGTGGAGGCGGGTGAGGGCGACGGCGACACCGTGGTGAGCGTCGAGGCGGGAGCGGGCTCCGACCTCGCCTTCGTCACCTCCCTCGGGCAGGGGGCGCTGCAGCGCGGGCGCGAGGTGCAGCGCTTCGAGCTCCCGCTCGCGCGGTTCGAGTACGTGACGGCCGCGGTTCTCGTCGCGGGCGAGGGCCGCGTCGTCTTCGCAACGGGCGACGGGACTTTGCGCGCGTGGGAGCGCGAGCCCGCCGTCCCGTTCGCGCGGCTCGACACCGCGGACAGCGCGGTGCGGGCGCTCGCGGCGACGGTCGACGTCGTGGTCGCGGGGTGCTTCGAAGGGACCGTGCACGTGTTCGACGCGGTCACCGGCGAGCGCCGCCACGAGCTCGACGGCCTGCAGGGCGGCGTGCTCTCGGTCGCGGTCACTCCGGACGGCCGCGTGGCCGCGTCCGGGGGACGCAACGGCACGACTTGCCTGTGGGACCTCGCGACCGGTGAGCTACTGCGCGAGCTCGAGAGCACGGCGCGCGTCGCCTCGATCGCCCTCAACGAAGACGCGAGCCGCGTTCTTTGCGTCGGGCGCGACGGCAGTGCGGAGCTCTGGGACGCGACGAGCGGGACGCGCCTCTCCGAGTCGCCGGGGCCGCGTGGCATCGTCTTCGCCGCGGTCGCGGCGAGCGCGGCGGACCGCTTCGCCTGGGTCGGCGACGCGGGGACCTTGCGCGTGTGGGACGCGGCGAGCGGCGAGCGCCTGGCTGCGCTGCGCGACCGCGGCATGGGGCGCGTCGACGCCCTGGCGCTGAGCGTCGACGCGGCTCGCGCCGCGGTCGTGCAGGGCGGCTACCGGGCGGCCGTCTTCGACCTCGCCGCCGGCGTCGGGCTCGGACGCATGGTCCAGAGCGGGCGCAGCATGCGCGTGCTCGCCTTCGACCCGAGCGGCGAGCGGCTCGTCACCGGCGGCTTCCGCGGAGCGCTCGCGGTCTGGGACTGCTCCTCGGGCGCGAAGCTGATCGAGCTCTCGGGCGGGACCGACACGATCCAGGCCGTCGCGTTCGCCCCGGACGGCTCGCGCATCCTCGTCGGCACCGCGGCGGGCGCCGTGCAGGTCTGGGAGAGCCGCGCGGAGGCGCTCGCGCTGCTCGATCGTTGACCGATCACCGTGCGGCTCGACAATGGGCCCGTGTTCGAGCGTTCGCTCTCCTGGCTCGCCGTATTCGCGCTGCTCGCTTCCGCGGTGACTCTCGCGTGGGCCGCGCGCTCGGCGCAGGTCGAGCTGCCGCGCATCGCCATCGTGCCGGGAGCGCCGCTGGACGCCGTCGTCCCGAAGACCGCGCAGCCGGAGGTCGCGTCGGAGGCGGCGCCGTGGACCGTGCCGCCGGAGGGCCACACCGTCGACTTCGCCCGCTTCGGCTTCGACGACTACGACCCGCCCGAGCTGCGCGGCACGGGCTCCGAGGCGCTCGCCCCGGACGACTTCCCCGAGGCCGTGCGCGTGCTGCACGGCGCCGACGTCCGCGTCGCGGGCTACCCGCTGGTGGTGGGGCTGCACGAGCGGCGGGTCACGGAGGTGCTCTTGACGCGGTTCCCGCCGGGCTGCTGCTTCGGCAGCAGGCCCGTGTTCGACGAGTGGATCCAGGTGACTCTCGCCGAACCCCTCGAGCCGCGCGACGTCCCGCCGTCCGCCGTCGCGTTCGGGCGGCTCGACGTGGGCGAGGAGCTCGACGAGGAGGGCTTCCCGACGAGCCTCTACCGGATGACCGGCGCGAAGCTCGAGGACCGCTGAGGAGCGTTGTTCGAGATCGGTAGAGCGCGGAAGGCGTTCGAGACCTTGCGGCGGCTCAGGATGGTGGGGTAGGGGAGCACAGTTGTGGCGCCGCACGAGGGCCGGTCGCTCAACGGCACTGCGGAGACCGCGATTAGGGTGCCGATCTCAGAGCACGAGCTGAGCAGGCTCGGCGTTGCTCACGAAGATCACAACGCCCGCCCTCCCCGGAATCGACGTTCACTGGCAAGCGCTGGTCGGCGCGCCGCTCCACCTCACGAATCGCACGGCGACGCGGGTCTTCGACCTGGACTGAGCGAAGCCGCGGTCAGGCTATTCCTACGGGATCGCTCCCGGCGTGGCCGTATCGCAGAGGGAGATGCACGACAACGGCAGGGTAGCGAGTTGCGGTCGCTTCGGGGGGTCGCCGCCGCGATCCAGGGGGCCAGGGGTACAGTCGAGAGCGTTGGCCAACCCGAAGGCGAGCGGCGCCAAGGAGTAGGCGCACCCTGGGTGCAGCTCGGCTTCCCACCAAGGTGCAGTCGTTCGGAATCGGAATGGAAGAGGGGGGCTCCGGGACGGAATTGAGCTGCAGGAGCGGCCCCACGTAGGCTGCCACGCAGGGCTAGGAGAAGCAGCGCATGCGCTATGCGGGGCTGGTCGCCGGAGATCGTGCGCCGGCTCTGAGGGACATAAGGTCCGGTGGTTACCCCGCGCTAGGCGACTGAGCCTCGCTAGAGCTTCCGGCTACCTTTACTCGGAACCCCTTCTTGTCCTGCGATACCTCCCGGACGTTGGGGAGATGGGCAATGAGTTCAGCCATCGGATGGTCAGGTTGCATATCGGTTTCCCGACTCACCGAGAAGAGGCCTCGGCTAAGCGATGAGAGCACTTCGGGAGGGAAGGGGGAAGCTTGGTTGTCTTTGCTCCACTCGAAGAGCAACTCCACAAGCCACGCGGCGCGCGTGAAGTCCTCGTCCAGAGCTTGCACGGCGATCTCGGCTTGCGCGTGACTGCGGAACCACGCGTTGAGCCATCGCAGGTAGTAGACAAGTGTGGATCCGAATACGAGTGCGCCCGTTATGGTAAGGCTCAGGTTCCGAGTCGTTGCGATGTGGACGCCTGCGTCATCGAGGGATGCCGTCCAGCCCATTCCAATCGCGTAAAGCGTGGCGCCGGCAGCCATCGCAACCAGGCAGACAGCGTGAATGGGCCAGCGCTTTCTGTTCGTCCTCGGAGAGTGGCTAAACGACCTGTGCTTCTGCAGGATCGCGGACAGGTTCTTCTGGTGCTCGCGGCGGACGTGCATGCGCTCGCGGTCATCGAGGTCTTTCTTCTTCTGGTTGAGCCGCTCCTCATCCTCCTCGAGCGCCTTGGAACGCACTTGGTGAGCCTTGTCGAGTTCTGCCTCCTTGGCGGCAAAGGACTCCTGAGCTTCCTTGATGCGATCTTGCGCTCGTTGCTCCGCCTCAACAATTGCGTCCCGAAGCCGCTCGTGGCCTTGCAACAGCTCTGCCTTCTCCTCGGCGAAGAGCTTGCTCTGCTGCCTGTGAAACTCAGCGAGTTCCTCAGGCAAACCCTGGAACCGCTCGAACGTGTAGTCAATCGCCTCGAAGTGCGATCGGAAAGCGGCCACGATGCCCTCGTACTCTTTCCCCTGCGACCGGTTCTGAACGATGTCGATCTGATAGGCGAAGTGGCCGCTCTTTGGGGCGAGACTGATTTCGCACATGGCCTGGTTGCCGCCATGTACCCACTTGCAGTTGAGCCTCACCACCCGTTCGAACGCGTCGCTCGTCACTCGTTTGACAATGGCCTCAGCGGGGTCCGGAAGTTCCCCTCCTGTCGACTTTAGGTTGAGGTTGTCCGAGCACAGGTTTGTCGCCACCGTTACCGCTGCGGGTCCGCCCTTGACAGCCGCATTCGCCTTGACGCTGGCAAGCAGGAACCGCCGTATCAGGTCCGCCGCAGCAGCTCCCTTGACGTCGAAGGTGATGTTGTTGTTCAAGCCCATGAAGAATGTCCCCTCTGCCAATTGCCAGCTGGCGCGAGAAGGACCCCTTTTGCCGAACGTCGGGCCGGAATTCCACTCCCTGTTACCACGGGCCGCCGCGTTCCACCCGGGGGCGCGCGGGAATGGCTCGTTGTCAACTCCCACGTCGATCCAGAAGGCGCTACCGCTCCAAGAGCTAGCTCAGCCTGATCGGATCCGGGGCTGTTCCAGGCGATGGGGGTAGTGACGCCGGAACTCGATGTCAGGGGAGCCTAGTGGCCGACCTAGGCGCAGACAGGGCCCTTTGCAGTAGCGAGCAATCCTCGCACACGATCGTCCGGCAGCGGAGTCAATCAGTCCGCGGCTCGCCCCGTGTCTGCCGGAGAGTTCGCGCGCAAGTCGGGGCCACTACCGATCCCGTCCGGCCGCGCTCATGCTCTGTCCTTCGACCCCGGGGCACCCAGCGAATCTCCCGCAAGCTGCTAGCCACTCCGCACACGAGTTCGACACCGCGTTCCTGGCCCCCCCGGAACCGCATGCTACTGCGCCCCTACCCCTCTCGCCGTCAACCGATTAGGGACCCGGTTCGCACCAGGCCTGAGGCTGGCTCCCCGAGTAGGACTCGAACCTACGACAAACCGGTTAACAGCCGGTTGCTCTACCAACTGAGCTATCGGGGATCGGGGCGAACAGGCTAGCGCCGGGCCGGAGCGTGTCAAGCGTCCCCGATGCGGGACCGGAGGAGGCGAGCGGACGGCGACCCGCGGCCTCCCCGGGTTGGCAAGCCCCCGTCCGCTCAACGAAGCCTTAGAGCCAGAGAATCGATTCCTCGTTCGTCTCGATCGCCTGGTTCATCGCGTCCAGCGAGAACGTCTTCGCCAGCACCGTGATCCCTCCCCCGGGGATCTGCACCGACCCGCCGATGAGCCACAGCCCGTTCGACGGGAAGGCCGGCAGGGTGTCGACTTTCACCGGCTGGGGGAAGAAGAGGAAGAGAAGCGCGGGCTTCCCCGGTGTCCCGCCGCACGTGGTGATCGTCACCGGCGTCCCGACGCTCCAGGTCTTCGGCTCCACGTCGAGCGCCAGGATCGGCACGTCGAAGGTGTACGCCGAGCCCGCGTTCGTCCCCATCTCGTCGTCGTGGAAGGCGCCGGCGACGACGCGGTTGCCGCTGACCGCGATCGCGTCGAAGAACGCGAAGTTCTGACTGTCCTCGGGGTCGTTCGGCACGAGCTTCATCTCCTGCACCCACGCCGGGGATCCGGCGAGACCGACGTCGCGGTAGACGTAGCCGGCGCCGGCGTCGCTCTTGCCCGAGTGGGTGTCGCGGCCGGCGCCCACCGCGACGAGCGGAGCGTCGATCGACACGGAAGAGCCGAACGCGGCCGTCGTCGTGCCGTCGGCGGCGACCAGGATGACCTCCTCGTTCCACGTCATCGCGCCGGGGTCGTAGCGAAACGCGTAGGCCGCGCCGGCCTGGACGACGCCGCCAACGCCGAGTGCGTTCGGCGCCCCGACCACCGCGAGGTCGCCCTGGATCTCCGCGCTGGACCCGAAGAAGTCGTTCGCCGCCGTGTTGCTCCCGACGAGCTTCTGCTCCTCGCTCCACGCCATCGCCCCCGGGTCGTACCGGAAGACCCACGCGGTGCCGCTGCCCGAGCCCGCGTCGTCGTCGAGGCTCGCTCCGACGACGATCGTGTCGCCGCTGACGTCCACGTCGACGCCGAAGGTGTCGCCCGCTCCCGGCGTGCTCGGGACGAGCTTCGCCTCCTGGTTCCACGTCATCCCGCCCGCGTCGTAGCGGTACACGTAGGCGGCGCCGGCGTCACCGCCGACCGGCTCGTCGCGGAAGAACGCGCCGACGACGATCACGTCGCCGTCGATGGCGACCGCGTTGCCGAAGCGGTCTTGCGGAAGCCCGTCGGAGGCGGTCAGCCGCGCCTCCTGGTTCCACATCATCATGCCGGGGTCGTAGCGGTAGACGTAGACCGCGCCGGCGAGCGGAGTCATACCCGCGCCGACGTCGAGCGTCGCCGAGGCGACGGCGACGTCGCCCTGGATCGCGACGCCGCTCCCGAAGAACGCGCCCGCCTTGCGCGTCATAGGCAGGAGCTTCTGCTCCTCGACCCAGAGCGAGAGGCCGGCGTCGTACCGGAACACGTAGGCCGCGCCGGCGGAGTCCCCCGGCATGTCGTCCTCGCCGTTCGCGCCGACGATCGCGACGTCGCCGTCCGAGTCGATCGAGGTGCCGAAGAGATCGAGGTTCTCCGCGTCGGAGGCGAAGAACTCGTCGGTGTCCGACGACTCGAAGCGGCACTGGGTGACCTGAGCGTAGGCGGTCCCGCTGAGGAGCGTGACCGCGCCGAAGAGCTTCCACATGGTCTGGTTCCTTCCTGGATGTCAGAGCGAGGGGAGGGCGGAAGGTGCTCTTCCCGGGAAGGCCGGACGGTTTGGGGATCTCGCGGAAAAACGGCTCGGGTCGCCAAGCGCGCTCAGCGCGGCACGTAGCGCGCCGTGCGCGTCCGGCTGCGGGCCGCGGGGGCGCCGCCCTCGTGATGGAGCGTTACCCGCCACGCAAAGGTCGCGCTGGTGAGCTCGCCGCCGGCGAGCACGGGCAGGATGCGGTCGCGCACGAGCTGGTTCCAGGGGGCGCCGCTCGCGGGGTCGACGAGCGTCGGGGCGTCGCCGAGGAGGTGGACGAAGTGCGGGACGAGCTCGATCACACCGAGCTCCGGCGCCACCGGGAAGTCGGAGTACAGCGTGACGCTCTGCGCCTTGAGGGTGAACACGAGCTCGAGCCGCGCGAAGGCGGTGCCACGCCACCCGCCGCGCAGGGCGTCGGGGCGCCGCAGGCGGAACGCCGGGCCCTCCGTGGCTTCGGGATCGGCGACGAAGGTCTCGCCCTCCCGCGGGGCGACCGCGGTGAGCTCGGGCAGCGACGCGCGCACGCGGAGCTCGGCCGCCGGAGGCTGGCCCGCGCCCTCCCAGACGATGCGCTCCACCGGCGCGCCGAAGCGGAACGGCAGCGCCCGGGGGAACTCGACGCCGACGCGCCGTTCGTCGCCGCCGGGGTCGGAGAGCGCCAAAGGCCAGCTTCGCCCGTCCTGCTCGACGCGGAACGTGCCCTTCACCGCGGCACCGGATTCGACGTCGAGCTCGAACGCGCCGAGCGCGTGCGCCGGGACGGGCGACGACGCGACCCACGCGTCGCCCTGCAGCGCGAAGACCGGCGGCGGACCCTGGAGCGCTGGCCGGATCGGCGCGGCGAGCCGCGGCAGCCGGCGCGCGCGGTTCGCCTGGCCCGACGTCCCGTCTTCCGGCGGCACCGGGTTCCAGTCCGCGTCGAGCTCGGGGCCGAGGAAGCACACGTCGCGGTCCGTCAGGTCGAGCTCCGCGATCGCGGCGCGCATTTGCTGCGCGTCGACGAACGTCCGAATCTCGAGGCGTCGCTCCTCGGTGAACGGCGGCGCGTGCGAGCGAGCCAGGTACGGCCCCATGCTCGGCATCCCCGCGAAACCGGCGTCCGGAACGATCGCGAAGAGGAGCAGCTCGCGCCCGGGACGCTCGCGCTCCTGCTCGTTCGCGAGGCCGTCGAGCAACGCGCGGATCGCGCGGAGCTCGTCGCCGTGCAGGCGTTCGGTGTGCGCGACGTGCCGGTTGCCGTCGATCAGGAAGACCGCGAGGAAACCGAGCCCGACGGCGCCGAGCCACAGCCGCTCGCGCAGGAGCGCCGCGCACGCGATCCCGAGCCCCGCCATCGCCGCCGCCATCGGCAGGTAGGCGGTGCGCGAGAACACGTTGGTCACCGAGCCGTCGTAGAGCACGGCGGGCGGCAGGATGCAGGGGCCGAGCGCGAGCAGGCACACCGCGAGCGGCTTGCGCCACGGCCGCGCGAATCCGAGCGCCAACGCGACGACCCCGCCGCAGACGAGCGCGGCGATCCACCAGGGCGGCCAGCCGAGGAGCGCGAAGAGCGGCTCCTCGCCGAGGAAGAGCGGATCGCGGTTCCACGGATAGAGCGCCTGTCCGAAGGCCTGGAAGCCGCCGGGGAGCATGGCGAACGCTTCGCCGACGGACGGCGTCACCTTCTCCTCGTAGCGCAGGTGCCGCGTGCCGAGGAAGAGGGTGCGCGAGACGAGCCCCGCTCCGACGGCGACGGCGAAGACGAGGGTCTCCGCGGCGATGCGCTTCCACGCGCGCGCCGTCAGCGCGACGACGACGAAGGCCGCCACCGGGACGACGATCGCCGGCGCCTTGGTGATGATCGCGAGATAGAAACAAAGCGCGCCGAGCGAGCGCCGGATCCACGCGCCGCGGCTCTTGGCGTCGCGGGCGTCGAGCATCAGCCCGAGCCCGAGCACGCCGAAGAGCGTGTAGAGCAAGCTCGACCAGGCCGCCGTCCAGCTCACCGCCTGCATCGCGCCGGCGGCGACGCCGAAGAAGCAGCCGGCGAGCGCGCCCGCGAGCGGCATCCGCGCGTGCCGCGCGACCAGGCGCGCGAGCAGGAGCGCCACCGTCGTGTGCAGGACGAGCCCGAAGACGTGGAACGGCACGGGCGACAGGGGCTCGGTCGCGAAGAGGTGCACGAAGGCCCAGGCGAGCCACATCGGCACGCGCATCATGAAGGGCGGGATGTCCGCGTCGCGGTACTCCTCGACGTGCCCGAAGAGCGCCCACGGGTCGGCGACCAGCAGGAAGTCGTCGAGCTGGAACGGCAGCGTCAGGATCCATGCCTGCGACACGATCGCGCACACCGCGATCGCGAAGACGCCCCGGCGGGTGAGGCCGCGCTCCTCCCTCACGCCGCCTCCGGCGCGCGCGCCACCGCGATGATCGTCCCGCCGCGGCCGGCGAGGCGGAAGCAGAGGCACAAGAGGCACGCCGGCAAACCGCCGACGAGCAGCACGACCCAGAGCGCCACCCGCCACCCCGCCCCGCGCCGTCCGCGCGCCGCGTCGAAGAGGACGTTGTAGGGGAGGCCGGCGCGGTTCCACGCGGACTGCAGGAGCCCGATCGGGTCCATCTCCCACTGGCCGGTGCGGAGCCGCTCGATGCGAAACCCCGCCGCCTCGAGCCGCGCGCGCAGCGTGTCCGGCGTGAAGTGGAAGCGGTGGCGGGGGAGCTCGAGGTGTTGCCAGTGCTCGCCGCCGCACCGCGCTTGAAGCGATCCGAAGTTCGGCACGGCGACGACGAGCGTTCCGCCGGGGACGAGCACCTCGCGCGCGGCGCGCAACGCGAGGTGGGGCGCCGGCAGGTGCTCGAGCACGTGCCAGATCGAGACGAGCTCGAAGGAGCCCGGCTCGAACGACCCGGGCGCGAACTCGCGCGAGTCGACCGGGATGCCGGCGGGCGCGTGGGCGGCGAGGTCCGCGGACGCCTCGGTCCCCCGCACGGCGAAGCCGCGCCTCTTCATCTCCTCGAGGAACATCCCGCGCCCGCAGCCGACGTCGAGCACGCGTCCTCCGGGCGGAGCCAGGCGCGCGGCGAACCGCGCGCGCGCGGCGCGGAACGAGTGCACGACGGCCTCGGCGAGCGGACCGAACCGGTGGGGATCGTCGTGGGTCGGCCGGACCGGCGGCTCGTTCAGGAACACGAGGCCGCAGGCGGCGCAGCGGACCAGGGGATGTTCCCGCGCCGGCCCGCGCGCGTGCGGGAAGACGGGTGCGGGCGGCGCCTGCTCGCCCTCGCCGCACGGGCACTGCGCGGTTCCTGCCCCCGCGGCGGTCGCCCTCACGATCCGGTGGCTTCCGGCTTCGAGACGGACTCCTCGGCCGGCGGGCGCTGCGGCATGCGCGGGTCCTCGCGCGGCGGCTGCTTCGGGTAGCGCTTGAAGTGCGCGATCCCGCTGCGCTCGAGCACGGACTCGAGCATGACCCGCAGGCAACCGAGGCCGTAGCGCGTGCTCGTCCAGAAGCCCACCGACGACGAGTCGGTGGCGTAATGGGTTCGCACCGGCACCTCTTCGAAGCGCTGCTTCGCGAGCACGAGCTGCACCAGCATCTCGTTGTCGAACACGAAGTCCTCGGAGTTCGCCTCGAAGTTGATCGCGAGCAACGCCTCCCGCGAGAAGGCCCGGTAGCCGGTGTGGTACTCGGTGAAGCGCTGCCCGAGGATCACGTTCTCGACGAACGTCAGGCAGCGGTTGAACACGTACTTGTAGAGCGGCATCCCGCCCGCCAGCGGGTTCCCGAGGAAGCGCGACGCGAGCACGGCGTCCGCGCGGCCGTCCGCGATCGGCGCGACGAGGTCGGGGATGATGGCCGGGTCGTACTGGTTGTCCGGGTGCACCATGACGACGATGTCCGCGCCCATCTCGAGGGCCTTGGTGTAGCAGCTCTTCTGGTTGCCGCCGTAGCCGCGGTTGTGCCGGTGGCGGATCGTCGTCAGGTTCAGCCGCTCGGCGATGTCGGGCGTCTCGTCCCGGCTGCGGTCGTCGACGAGCACGATCGCGTCGCAGCAGCCCTCGGGGATGCGCTCGTAGGTCGCCTCGAGGGTCTGCGCGGCGTTGTACGCCGGCATGACGACGATGACGCACGGCTCTCGGCCTTCGGAAGAGCCTTCGGGAGGAGAAGCGGGCACCGTCCCATCATCGGCGCGTCGCGCCCGGCGGACAAGGCTCGCCCGTCATTCCAGGCTGCGGGTGAAGTCGACCTTCCAGCGCGCCTGAACCCGGGCCTCGTCCAGGAGCGCGCGAAGCTCGTCGGCAAGCTTCCCGGGCGGCAAGGCGGGAAGATGTTTCTCGATCAGCGCCACAGCCTCCGGTCCGCGGTACCGGCGCAGGTAGAGGCCCGCCAGGATCGGAATCGCCTGGGGCTCGGAGGCGAAGCGGTCGGCGCGGCGCTCGAGGACCGCGATCGCTTCATCGGGCCGCTCCCACCCCGCGAGAGCGAGCACCTCGGCGAGCGCACCGGCGGGGAGCTCGCGCGCGCCGGGCGTCGCGTCGAGCACGGCGAACACGAGGTCCGCGCGGCCGAAGGACCGCCACGCGAAGGCGAGGTCGGCCGCGGTCGCGGGATCGTCGGGCCGCGCCCGGCGCGCCTCCACCTTGCGGAGGAGGTTGTCGCGGCGCGGGTCGGGCCGGCCGAGCTCGGCGAGCTCGGCGCGGGCGTCGGCGATGCGGCCGGCGCCGAGCAGCGCGACCGCGAAGTCGGCGCGCACGCGGTCGTTCGCCTCCGCCGCGGCGGCGAAGGCCTCCTCGGTGACGTCGTAGAGTTGCCACGCGGGACCGACGTGCTCGACGGGATCGAAGGGATCGAGCCAGTGGCGGGAGGCCCCCGGGACTTCGGGATCGCGCGGGGTGCGGAACTTGACGTAGATGGCGACGCGGCCGAAGCGCGGGCCGCCGTCGCGGTAGAGGTCGATGAAGGGCGGGGTGAGCCGCGCCTTGCCGCGGCGGCGGATCTGACCCCAGTCGCTGTTCGAGTCGTTGAAGAAGCGCCACGCGCTCGCCGGTCCGCCGCCGAAGGCGTTGAAGTAGCCGAGGCCGTTCGGCCACTGCGCGAGCGACGAGCCGCCGGCCGCGAGGAAGTAGACGGCCGCGCCGGCGACCGCCGCCCGGCGCGGCAGGCGCTCGACCCAGGGGAGCGCCGGGATCCCGCCGAGCAGCACGAGCCCCATCGGCACGAGCGGCAGGACGTAGCGGATGCCGATCTGGAGCTTCGCGAGGAACGAGAGATAGACGAACGGCACGGCCGCGGCGACGAGCAGTAGCCACGCCGCGCGCCGCAGCCCCGGCTCCGCGCGGCGCCCGCACCAGCGCGGCAGACCGAGGACCGCGACGGCGAGGAACGCGAGGACGACCGCCTCGGGCTGCTTCAACAGCAGTCCCCAGGCGTGGTAACTCGGGTGTCCGGCCGCGTACGTGCCGCGCAGGAAGGTGTCGGCGACGCCCGCGTTCATCACCAATTGGTAGTCGGCGCCCTGCAGCATCGCCGCGGGGAAGAGCCGCAGCCCGTGACCGACCCCGGGAACGTCCACCCAGCGCGACAGGAGCTCGCTGTCGTAAGCCCCCGCGCCCGGCGCGAAGCCCGTCTGAAAGCCGTAGCACGCGTGCAGGCTCAAGAGCGCGAGCGCTCCCATCGCGGCCGCGGCTCCGAAGGCCCGGCCGACCGACCGTCGCTCGACGAAGACCCGGGCGGCGACGAAGAGGACGACGACGGGAGCCAGCAAGAGCGCCAGGTACTTCGTCGCGAAGGCCGCGCCGAGCAGGACGCCGACGAAAGCGACGCGTCCCGCCGTCGGCCGCTCGCCGCAGAGCCACGCCGCGTACAGGACCGCGATCGAGAGCGCCGCGTGCGACATGTCCACCGCGATGAGCCCGCCGTAGCCGAACAGCAGCGGGTGGATGGCGAACGTGCCGAGCGCGAAGAGGCCGCCCGCGTCGCCGAACAGGCGCCGCGCCCAGAGGAACACGACGAGCCCGGCGAGGACCCCGAAGGGCAGCATCGCGAGCCGAATGCGCGCCAGGACCTCTGGTGTGAGCTCCTCCGCGCCGAACGCGAGGAGCTGGTTGGCGTAGAGCGGCAGCGGACCCTGCAAGCGCGTCCCCGGAACGACCCAGTCCCCCGAGCTCACGATGGAGCGCGCCGCCTGCCAGAGGTGCGGCTCGTCGGAGGTGTGGTCCAGCCGGTTCACCGTCCCGGCGGTGAGACACCCGTAGAGGAGGAGCAGGAGCCCCGCCACGAGCCAGGTCCGCCGCGGTGGCCGCGCCTCTTCCGCCGTGCTCATCGCGTTGAGCTTAGCCCGGCGGCTCCCGCAACTCCCGCGCGCCGGCGCGGCTCAAGCCGCGATGACGAGCGCGAGCGCTTCGGTCAGCCCCAGCGGCACCGCGGCGCTCGGCGACAGCGAGAGCAGGACGCCCTGCGCGAAGAGGGGGAGTCCCGCGAGCGACGCGTCCTGCGGCACGGAGATCGAAACGCGGGCGGGCGAGCCGGGGAAGGCCCAGAAGGAGCCCGTGACCACGGTGAACGGGTTGGGCCCCGCGACGCTGAGGAGCAACTCGCCGTTCGCGCCCGGCCCGGCCATCCCGAAGCCGGGGACCGGCGTCCCGCACGGAAAGGACGGGTCCGGCGCCGTCGCGAGGGCGACGTAGCCCTGCGACGGAAACGACTGCGTGCCGAGCGGGTTGTCGACCCCGAGCTCGAACGACGACCCCACCGCGGGCGCCCCGTCGAGCAGCGTGAGGCTTCCCGGCGGGTTCGGCCCGCAGCCGTAGCTCGTCGCGAGGGCCGCGAGGACCGAAGCGTGCGCGTCGATCCGCCCGAAGCCCCAGTAGTCGTCCTCGCCGGGCGGGCCGAGATCCACGCAGCCGCCGGTGAGGTAGGCCTCCACTTCGGCCGGCGTCGAGCCGGGGCGCGCGCTCCACAGGAGACCGCAGAGTCCCGAGACGAGCGCGGTCGACGAGCTCGTGCCGCTTCCGAGCCCGAGCCCCAGACCGGAAGGGCTGACGTAGGTGCTGAGGATGTTCGCGCCGGGCGCGAACACGTCGAGCGCGAGACCGTGGGCCGATGTGACGAAGGCGTCGCTCAGCAGCGCGTCCGCCTCGTCGGTCCCGCCGACGACGATCACGTCCGGCCAGTCGAACGTGGAAAGGTCCGCGCCGTCGTTGCCCGCGGCGTAGACGAGAACCCCGCCCTGGCTCCGGATGTACGCGCCCGTCGTCTGCACGGTGGCGAACTGCACGCCGGTCTGGGAGACGTTGACGACGTTCGCCCCGTGGTCCACGGCCCAGCGCGCGCCGTCGAGCAGGTCGGACAGGAAGCCCCCGCCCGGGTTGTTGTAGTAGCGGACGGACATGATCGCGAGATTCCAGCCCACGCCGACGACGTCGGTCCCGTTGTCGCCGGTCGCCGCCGCGCAGCCCGCGATGAAGGTCCCGTGGCCGTCGACGTCGTAGACGTCGCCGCCGTCGACCTCCGCGAGCTGGTCCGCGGCGTTGTAGCCGGGAACCAGCGCGCCCGCGAGGTCGGGGTGATCGGTGGCCACGCCTCCGTCGACGATCGCGACGACGACCGAGGCGTCGCCGGTCTCGTGGCACCAGGCCTGAGGCGACCCGATGTGGGCGTGGTGCCACTGACCCGAGTACGACGGGTCGTTTGGCGCGCAGAAGGTCGGGAAGCAGAGCCAGTCCGGCTCGACGTAATCGTAGTCGCCGGTTGCGAGCAGGCGCCCGGCGTAGGTCTCTTCGGTCTCGCCAGCGGGCAGGCGGAGGATGTACTCGTCGGTCGCGACGACGTACCGCACGGCGGATGGAGCGATCCGCGCGACGGCACGCGTCCGTCGATCGGCTCCGAGGGTCGGCTTGGGTCGCGCGATCATGCGGCCCGAGAGCTCGAGCTCGCCGGGCCGCTCGACGAAGCGCTTCGCGCGGACGGGAAGCTCCTGCGCGACGGCCGCTGAGGCCAGCGGGAAGACGATCGAGAGTACGAGCAAGCGCGGGAACGGGTGCATGCCGCCCAAGGTAACCCGGGCGGGTCAGGTCCGCAGCTCGCGCAGCTCCTGCTCGCCGAAACGCACCGTCGCCCGCGGCACGCGCTCGAGGGCGAAGACGTCCAGGAGCTCCGCCGCGGTCGCCGGGCCTTCCACGGGCGTGCCGCAGCTTCGCGCGATCCACGCGACGAGGCTCCGCGGGTCGACGCCCGCCTCGCGCAGGCTCTCGAGCGCCAGGTCGGCGCGGCGCTTCGCCAGCCGCTCGCCGTCGTCGCCGACCACGAGCGGCACGTGGAACCAGCGCGGCGACGGCAGGCCGAGCGCCTGTTGCAGGAGCGCCTGCCGGGCCGCGCTAGGAAAGAGGTCGTCGCCCCGCAGGACCTCGGTGACGCCCTGCCGCGCGTCGTCGACCGCGACCGCGAGCTGGTAGGCGAACACGCCGTCGCGCCGCGCGAGCAGGAAGTCGCCCGCCTCGGCCGCGACGTCGAAGGACCGCACGCCGGCGAAGCCGTCGACCACGGTCCGCTCGCCGGGCGGAACGCGGAAGCGGACGCCGGCCGCGCGGCCGGTCTCGTCCTCCGCTTCCGCGCGGGTCGTGAAACGCCCGCGGCAGGTGCCGGGGTAGGCGGTCTCGTCGTCGCCGGCGTGCGGAGCGCTCGCGGCGAGGATCTCCTTGCGCGAGCAGACGCACGGGTAGGCCAGTCCCCGCGCGAGGAGGTCTTCCACCGCCTCCGCGAGGGCGGAGGTGTCCGCGGATTGCCGCACCGGCTCGCCGTCCCAGTCGAGCCCGAGCCACTCCAGGTCGCGCAGCGCCAGGTCGACGAGCTCCGGCTTCGAACGGGCGGCGTCGAGGTCCTCGATGCGCAAGAGGACGCGCCCGCCGCGCGAACGGGCGTGCCACCAGGCGATGAGGAACGAGCGCGCGTGTCCGACGTGCAGCCGCCCCGTCGGGCTCGGCGCGAGGCGGCCGACGACGGTCACGCGTCCGCCGCTTCCCAGCCGGCCGTGTCCGCCGCGGAACGGCGCGCGGCGTCGAGCACGCGCTGGGTGGCGAGGCCGTCGGCGAACGTGGCCGCGTCCTCGAGCTCGCTCCCGTCGCGCACCGCGCCCACGACGTCCTTCAGGTACAGCGGCAGGCAGCGCGCGAAGATGCCCGCGGCGGGGATGCCGAGCTCCTCGTAGGACGGCAGGGGCGGCTCGACCTCGACCGGCGCGAGCTCTTCGCCGGCCTTGCCGAAGAGGAGCTTGTCGCCGCCGACGATCCGCGCGGTGCCCTCCTCGCCCGCCACCTGCACGACGAACGCGTGCTCCGCCGGGAGCATCACCGAGGTGCGCAGGTCGACCGTCGCGCCGCTCTCGAGCCGCAGCATGAGCCCGGCGTACTCGTCGGCGGTGACCTTGCGCGCGACGCCCTCGGCGTCGGCGCGTTCTGGGACGAAGGTCGCGAGCTCGGCGCGCACGGACGCGATCTCGCCGAGGTGGAAGCGCACGAGGTCGACGAGGTGCGACGCGAGCGCCCCGAGCACGCCGCCGCCGCGCGCCGCGTCGTACCACCAGCGGTAGGGCCGCGGCGGGCCCGGCGGGGGGCCGAAGCACATCGCGACGGTCGCGTGGCGGATCGCCCCGAGCTTGCCCTCCGCGATCCAGCGGCGCAGCTCGCGCTGGTGCGGGCTCCAGCGGAGCTGGTGGTCGAGCCAGGCCGCGCGGCCTTCGGCCGCCGCGGTGAGCTCCGCCGCCTCGGCCGCGTCGAGCGCGAACGGCTTCTCGCACAGGATCGCCGCCTTCGTCTCGAGCGCGCCGAGCACCATCGGCTTGTGCAGGTGCACCGGCGTCGTGATCAGGACGAGGTCCGGCTCGAGCGCCAGGAGCTCGGTCCAATCCCCGGTGGCGTGGGGGATCTCCCACTCGGCCGCGGTCGCCGCCGCCTTCTCCGCGTCGCGGCCGGCGATGCCGACGACCGTGTTGCCGCCGGCCCAGCGCAGCGCCGGAAGCTGGGCCTTGGAGGCGAAGCTGTTTCCGATGACCGCGATCCGCGGGTCGCTCATCGCCGCACGTTAGCCGTCGCGTGCGGGCGAGCAAAGCCCGGCGATCGGATACGCGCCCGTATCCGTTCGGATACGCGTTCGCGCCGCGCGAACCCTCCAACGCGGGTGAGCGTCTGGCACGCGCTTCGCCTCGGGTCGCCCGTCGTTCCCGTC
The DNA here is from genome assembly GCA_028278425.1 of Planctomycetota bacterium. Classification (GTDB taxonomy): domain Bacteria; phylum Planctomycetota; class UBA1135; order UBA1135; genus JANQEJ01. The sequence continues at coordinate 69,091 of JANQEJ010000252.1, forward strand.
CAAGAAACGAAAGGCAGAACCCATGCGCTTGCGAACCCTGACCCTCGCGTTCCTCGGCCTCTCCACGGGCTGTGGGGGACGCGACGAGATCTCTCCCAGCTCCGCCGAAGCGGAGCCGGCTCCGGTCGATCCGGTCGCGGCGACACCGCCGGCGCCGGCCGCCGACGCGGTCGCGCCTTCCGGCGGCGAACCGGACGCGCCGGTCCTTCGTCTCTCCGGCATCGAGCTTCATGCGGCCGACGCGCTGCCCGAGCTGCGGGAGATTCCGATCGGCTTGTCGCGGGCGGCCCCGCACTGGGGTCACGAGCGGCCGCTCACCGACCGCATTCAGGTGCAGCCGTAGGGGCAGAGTCGTGATCGCCTTCACACACGGCAGCCGCCTGCTCGACCGCTTCGTCGACGAGCTCGACACCCAGAGCCCGATCCCGTCGCTGGAAGTCCGCGCCGACCTGCGCGGCGCGTCCGAGGAGGAGCTCGAGGCGGCGCGCACGACCTGGGCGGTCCGCGTCCTGGACGAGCACCGCTCGGTGGCGGTGTTCTCCGAGCTCCTTCGGCTCCTCGCACGGGCGGAGGCTCCCTTCCCCTGCCTCTGCGCCGTGCAGAAGCTGATCGGCGACGAGCTCCGGCACGTGAAGCTCTGTGCCGAAGCCCTCGCCGCCCTCGATCCGGACGGGCGCGTGACCGTCGACCTGCGCGACGTGGGGCTCCCGCCCGACGGCGGCGGCCACGCCGCGGCCCGCGCGTACGAGATCGTCGCGCGCGAGCTCGTGGTCGGCGAGACGGAGTCGGTGGCCATGCTGCGCGTCTACCGGGACGCCTGCCAGGATCCCGATCTCAAGCGCGCGCTCGACGTGCTCTTCCGCGACGAGGTGCGTCACGCCGCCGTCGGCCGAGCGCTCCTTCGCGTGCTCGCGGGCACGCTTCCGCGGGAACCGCTCGCGGAGCTCGGGCGGCGGCTTCCTTCGACGGTCATCGGCGACGTCGACCACATCCGCGCGGTCTACCGCGCCGCCGCGAAGGGTGGTCCCGGCCGGCGCTACGGCGCGTCGATCACGCGCGAGGAGCTGCCCGCCGGGCCGGACTACGGCGGCGTCGAAGCGCTCTTCCGGCCGGTCGCCTGAAACGACGCGGGGCGGGGCCGCGCGACCGCGACCCCGCCCCGCCTGCGAAGCGCCGAGACGCTAGTACCGGTAGTGGTTCGGCTTGTACGGCCCTTCGACCGGAACGCCGATGTAGTCGGCCTGCTCGGGGGTGAGGGTCGTCAGCTTCGCGCCGAGCTTGTCGAGGTGCAGCCGCGCGACCTTCTCGTCGAGCTTCTTCGGCAGGACGTAGACGCCCTTGTCGTAGTCGCTCGTGTTGTTGAAGAGCTCGATCTGCGCGATCACCTGGTTGGAGAAGCTGTTCGACATCACGAAGCTCGGGTGGCCGGTGGCGCAGCCGAGGTTCAGCAGGCGCCCCTCGGCGAGGACGAGCACGCCGTGGCCGTCGGGGAACACCCAGCGGTCGACCTGCGGCTTGATCTCCTCGCGCGTCACGCCCTGGATCTTCGCCAGGCCGGCCATGTCGATCTCGTTGTCGAAGTGGCCGATGTTCCCGACGATGGCGTTGTTCTTCATCTTCGCCATGTGCTCGGCGGTGATGACGTTGAAGTTGCCGGTCGTCGTGACGAAGACGTCGGCCTCGGAGACCACGTCCTCGACGCGCTGGACCTCGTAGCCCTCCATCAGCGCCTGGAGCGCGCAGATCGGGTCGATCTCGGTGACGACGACGCGCGCGCCCTGGCCGCGCAGCGACTGCGCGCAGCCCTTGCCGACGTCCCCGTAGCCCACGACCACGCACATCTTGCCGGAGAGCATGACGTCGGTGGCGCGCATGATGCCGTCGACCAGCGAGTGGCGGCAGCCGTAGATGTTGTCGAACTTCGACTTGGTGACCGAGTCGTTGACGTTCATCGCCGGGAAGAGGAGCGTGCCCGCTTCCTGCATCTGGTAGAGACGGTGCACGCCGGTGGTCGTCTCCTCGGTGACGCCCTTCACGGCGGCGGCGATCTTGGTCCACTTGTCCGCGGACGCGGCGAGCTGGCTCTTCAGGAGCTTCAGGAACTCGCGCCAGTCCTCGGGGTCGTTCTCGGTCGGCTCCGGGACGCTGCCGGCCTTCTCGAACTCGGCGCCCTTGTGGATCAGCATCGTGGCGTCGCCGCCGTCGTCGAGGATCATGTTCGGGGCGCCCTCGGGCCAGGTCAGGGCCCGCTCGGTGCACCACCAGTACTCCTCGAGGGTCTCGCCCTTCCACGCGAAGCACGGGATGCCCTTCGGCGCGTCCGACGTGCCGTCGGGACCGACGACCACCGCGGCGGCGGCGTGGTCCTGGGTCGAGAAGATGTTGCAGGAGGCCCAGCGCACCTCGGCGCCGAGGTCGACCAGGGTCTCGATCAGGACCGCGGTCTGGATCGTCATGTGGAGCGAGCCCGTGATGCGCGCGCCCTTCAACGGCTGCTGGTCGCGGTACTCGTCGCGGATCGCCATCAGGCCCGGCATCTCGACCTGGGCCAGCTCGATCTCCTTGCGGCCCCATTCGGCGAGGCCGAGGTCGGCGACCTTGTACTCGAACGTCGTCGTGGCGGAGGTGGTCATTGCTCTCGTTTGGTTCTCAGCGGTTGCTGCGTGCGTGGGATGAGGTTCGTACGCGCGGACGTCGCCCGCGCACGAGATAGAGCCCGAGGTCGGCGGCGCCGCCGCCGTGCTCCTCGGGTCGTTCGGGTTGGTAGCGGTCGGAGACGGGGTCGAGCGTCACCTGCTCGAGCCCGGCGCGCTGGAAGGCGGCGACGACGTCGGAGGGCTCGAGGCCGAGGTGGCGGTCGCCCAGCGCGTCGCGCATCCAGGTCTCGCGGTGGGGGAGCAGCTCGAGCACGACCGCGCTCCCGCCGGGCTTCAAGATCCGGCGCATCTCGGCGAGCGCGGCGTCGGGCGCCGGCAGGTGGTGGAGGACCATGCCGGCGAGCGCTCCGTCCACCTCGGCGTCGGAGATCGGCAGCGCGTCGAGGTCGCCCTGGCGGAACTCGACCTCGGTCGCGCGCGCGTCGCCGTTGCGGCCGAGGCGCCGCTCCGCCTCCGCGAGCATCGGCTCGGAGGCGTCGACGCAGATCAGGCGCGCCGCCTGACCGAGGAGCGCCTGGGCCAGGTACCCCGTGCCGCAGCCGAGGTCGGCGACGACGAGGCCGTCGGGGAGGAGGTGGGTGAGGGCCCGCTCGCGGCCGAGGCCGGTCGCGAAGCCGCCCGCGCGCTTGTCCCACTCGCCGGCGTAGCGGTCGAAGAAGGAGCCCTGGCCCTCGCGCTCCGCCAGGACGCGCTCGAGCCGCACGAGGTCGGCCGCGTGCTCGGGAAGACCATCGAGCTCGCCGCGGAGCTCGGCCCAGAGCCGCCCGGCCAGGCCGGGGCCGGCCTCCAGGGGGAGATGGAGGAAGGTCTTGGTGCCGGCGTGGCGCTCCCCGAGCAGCCCGGCCTCGCGGATCAGGCGGAGGTGGTTCGAGACCCGGCTCTGGGCCATCCCGAGGGCCCGGGAGAGCTCGCCGACCGCGAGCTCCTCGCGCTCGAGGAGCGCCAGGATCCGCAGGCGGGTCGGATCCGCCAGGAGCTTGAGAATCGCCCCGGGGTCCGTGGAAACGCGTTCGGCGACGGCCATCCGGGCTTCAACATAACATCATGAAGCCCTGATGCAAGCCGCTGGGGAGAAAAGGTCAGCCGATGACCGCCACCGTGACGGGGTTGGAGAGCCCGATCTGGAGCCCGGCGAACTCGACCGCCTGGAAGAAGGGCGAGAACCCGATCAGGGCGGGCGCCGGCGGGATCGGAACCGACACCGTCGTGCAGCCGCCGGGATCCACCGTTCCGGCCCCGACCGGCGCGAGCGCTCCCAGGTCGAGGGCCGAGGCCCCGAGGACGCCGGGGAACTCCACGGTGGGACCGGGCGTGAGGGACGCGTACAGCACCGCCGAGCCGCCGGGCGTCCCGCAGACGTCGAAGTCCGCGGTCTCGCCGAGCAGGTTCTCGGGCGAATCGACGCCGAGCGTGGCGTAGACCGTCGGGTCGAGCGAGCCGCTCGACGTGCCGTCGACCACGAACGAGGGCGCGAGGAAGCTCACCGAGCCGTCGTGCCCGCCGCCGAACAGCATGTCGTCCTGCACGGTCGCGGTGGAGCCGAGCGAGAGGTCCATGCCCGCGCCGCCCTCGTAGAAGGTCGTGCCGCCCTCCATCGTGATCCCGCCGTCGCCGCCGAGGATCGACGCGCCGGGGCCGCCGAACACCGTGATCGTGCTGTTCGTCGCGACGACCGCGCGTCCGCCGAGGGGCGTGCCGGTCTCGCCGTAGGGATCGCCGAAGGCGCCGAAGTCGTTCCCGTCTCCGCCGTGGATCGAGCCGCGGTAGACGTAGACGGTCGAATTGACCGCGTGGAGCGCGTCGTCACCGGGCAGCGCCTCGGTGGGGGCGGGCGGCGTGGGGATGACGAGTCCGCCGTTCTGGCCGGCGACGTTGGTGTCGACGAGCCAGAGCTCGGACTCGGAGACGTCGACCGCGGCGAAGCCGAGGCCGCTGGCGCCGACGAAGTCGCTGTCGATGACGATGGCTCGGCCGACGTCGTTGACGCCGAGCCCGTAGAGCGCGGCGCCGCCGGCGGAGGCCACGTCGTTCAAGATCATCGTCGCGCCGGGGGAGTCGCGCAGCCACACCGTCGGGCCCACGGGAAAGGCGGTGAACAGCATGCCGGAGAGGACGACTTCTTCGCCCGCCGGGATGTTCTCGACGAGCGTCAGCGGGATGCCGGCGAACGCGGGCTGGCCGAACACCCCGACGACGTCCTTGCCCGCGCCGAGGATGCGGAGAGGCTTCGTGAGGACGAAGGCGTTGTAGTTCCCGGCTTCGACGAGGATCGTGTCGCCGGGTTGGGCCGCGCCGATGGCGTCCTGGATCTGCTCGAAGTCCGCGCCGCTACCGGAGGGACCGACCGTGAGGACGTCCGCGTGCGCCAGGGGGAGGAGGAGGGTCAGGGCAAGAGCTCGAATCCACATGGGGCTACTCCTTCTGGGGAAGGCGGTAAGGGGACGTTCATCCTAGCGGGCCGCAAGGGAGGACGCGCCTAGGGAAGGACCGGGATCGAGGGGCGGGCTAGTGAAGCGGCTGCCGTCGCGCCAAAACGCTGCGGTGCGATCGGTGACGCTCTCGCCTAGGTCGATCAGGTGGAAGGGGCGGCGCTCGGCTCCGTTCGGGACGGAGGTGCGGGGGGGGCTTGCCGGCTTCGATGCTTCCCTCAGCGCCGCCCCGCGAGCGCCACTGCGCGAGCCCGCGGAAAAGTGGCCCGTCCTCGGGCCGCTTTGACGCGTGAGGACGCGAAGCCGAAGGCGAGCATGTCCGTCAGCCGCCGAAGGCGGCGGTCATCGGCTCTTCGTTGGTGACGTCCCGCGGAGCGAGCGTAAGCGAGCGGAGTGGGACATCCTCGGTGTGGGAACCTCACGAGGTGGAGGTAGACCGTTCGTTCCCATCGGTCGAACGGTGAGGCGGTACTGAGTGACGG